>BNUR01000033.1 GCA_025997495.1 Spirochaetia bacterium
CACGGTGTTGGGCGCCCGCTTACTATCTGTCTTTGCCATGTTCTTCCAGTTCCTGTTTTAACTGTATCCGGGTCTCCAGGGTCTTAATGCCGATTTCATTCTTTTTAAGATCCTCCCACTCCGAAAGGGTCCGCTCAATCCGGGCATCCAACTCCGCAATATGTTTCCGCACCGAAGTGGTCAGATGGGTCAGGGCGCTTGCATCGACCTGCTTCCCTTCCCCGACAACCCTGGCGATGGCGGCCTCCAAATCGTCCATGCTTTTGACAAAGGCCCCCACCGAAGCCTTCATGTCGGCGCTGAGTGCTTCCGCCTGGCTCAACCGGGATTCCCGAACCAGTATCTGGCCGAACAGTTCCCGATTCCGCAGCACCGCCCGGATCCGGGCCAGAACTTCGGAAAAATTAAAGGGTTTAGTGATATAATCGTCTATCCCAAGCTCAAAGCCCTCAACCTTATCCTTCACATCGTCCAGGGCAGAAAGCATGATGATCGGGATGTCCCGGTACTTGGGGTCAGCCTTAAGCTGTTTGGTAAGATCCCAGCCGGACAGTTTGGGAATAATATTGTTCATGATGATGAGATCCGGATGAAACCGTTTTACAATTTCCAGGGCAGTCTCGCCGTCCTCCGCTTTTTCAACCTCAAAGCCCAGCTTGGTAAGGATGACCTCAAAAAATTCAACATTCATGGGATCGTCGTCGGCTATGAGTATCTTCTTCCGTATATTCATCGGTTCCTGCCTTTCCTCATTATACTCCGCACGATTCCCAGGATCAACATGATGGCCGCCGCCGCCGTGAAGAGTTTGCCCCAGAGATCACCCCAGAAGGTATAGAGGGTGTCCCGGGTAATGACCGGAACCACCGCCGTAAGCCAGGCTTCCGTAAAGGGTTCCGCCATGGCCAGCACCCTGCCGGAGGGGTCAATGGCACAAGTCTGGCCCGAAGCGGTGGATCGTACCATGGAGCGCGAATTCTCCACAGCCCGGAATACCGCCATGGACAGGTGCTGCATCTGGGCGGGGACACTTTTTGACCAGGCGTCGTTGCTGAGGTTTACGATAATCTCCGCCCCGCCCCGGACAAAGTCCCGGGAAAGATAGCCGAAAATATCCTCAAAACAAATGGGGGTCGAAAATTTCACCCCCGCCGCGTCGAAGACCGTGGCCGTATCGCCCTTCTCCCAAAAGTGGGTATCCGCATTTTTCAGGGCGGTGTAAACCCAGGGGAGTTGTTTTTCGTAGGGAAAATGTTCCGTAAAGGGCACCAGGTGCAGTTTCCGGTAAAGCTCCGTATTTTTGCCCCCCTCAAAGAGCATCACCGCGTTGTAATCCACCCGATCCCAGACACCGGCGGCATTTACCTCCCGCCGGGCATCGTCGTTCCCGATGATGTAGGGGATATCCTGGGTTTCCAGAAACGCGAGAAGTTCCTTTACCAGTTGCCAGGATTCGGGATCATCCCGGTACACCGTATGCCAGTAAATGCGGGGGACAAAGGCGGTTTCGGACCAGACCACCAGGTCAGGTTTCGGTTCCGCGGCTACCGCCTCCAGGGAAAGGCGCTTTAAGGTTTCATAGTTTTGCCGGTAGTCCGCAATCCCCCCCCGCCAGGGATCGGTATTGTGCTGTATCAGGGCAAACCGGATCATAGGGGTGTCAGGATCATCCGCCGAATAATCGAAGCGGGAGGCAAAGCCGTAGCCCAGGCTTGCCGCAAGGGCGATTAACCAGACCAGGCCTGCCGCCCATTCCCCTTTCAAAAATGCCCTGACCGGCCGGTCTTTGAAAGCCGCCGCCGCATAGGCCGAGAAAAACACCAGAAGGGCGGAAACCCCCCATACCCCAAAAATATTGGCAATTTGGATCAACGGTATAACCTGCCACTGGGAATAGCCTGAAATACCGTAGGGATACCCCAAAAAACCCAGGGTTCGCAGATATTCGTAGGCGATCCAGAGGAGCCATTGGAGTATATAGCCTTTACGGGGAAAAAGGATGGACGCCAGCTTTAGGAGGGGGAAGAGGACGGCAAAATAAAAAAGATAAACGGAACCCACAATGAGCCCCGCCAGGGGATGGAAAACGCTGAGCCAATAGTTGAAAAGGCCATAGGCGGTATATCCGTAAAGCGCGCCGAAAAAGAAGGATGCGGGCAGGGATACCCGGTGAACGGCCCAAAATACCGGGACAAAAGCTATCCACCCCAGGATAGGAATACCATTTACGACCAATAAGTTAGGAAAAGACGCGGCAAAGAGCAGAGCCCCAAGGAGTACCAGCCCAAGGTTGACAAGAAACGTTCTCCAGCCCCCGGATTCCCGGAACTCATGGCGCATTGCCGCCCTCTACCGGGGAGTCTCCGCCGCCGGAAACCGCCCCGCCGGGCAACCCGTCCCTTGCGTCATTACCGCTGACGTTCCAGACATCCTGCTTCATTTCCCGGCCAGGACGAAAGGCGGCAATCCCGTGGGAATTAACG
The DNA here is from genome assembly GCA_025997495.1 of Spirochaetia bacterium. Classification (GTDB taxonomy): domain Bacteria; phylum Spirochaetota; class Spirochaetia; order Treponematales; family Breznakiellaceae; genus Termitinema. The sequence continues at coordinate 2,484 of BNUR01000033.1, forward strand.
GAGACCTGTTCCCCGGTTTTCGGGTTCCGGGCCTTTTGCCGGGCCTTGCGGAACCGGACTTCAAAGGTACCGAAACCCCGTAACTCAACGGGACGCTGCTCTACAAGGGCGTCCTTTATCGACTCTAAAAAAAGATCCATCACCATCCGGATTTCTTTCCGGTTCATTCCGGTCTTTTCATAGATAACATCGACAATATCGGCTTTCGTTATCTTCTGCCCCATTTTTCCCGCCATGATGCCCTCGTTGAACCGGGGAAAAACCCGCGTTATTGGGCGGCTTTTTGCACGGCGGTAAGTGAATTAAAGAGGCGCTGCATCCGGGACTTTTTCCGGGACGCGGCGTTTTTCTTAATAATCCCCTTCCGGGCAGCGGTATCCAACTTCTTAATCATTTCCTGAAGGGCCGCCCCGGCATTACCGGTATCCTTTTTCCGGGCCAAAACCTCAAATTTCTTCACACTGGTCCTTACGGAACTTTTTACCGCTTTATTACGGAGACGGCGATCTTCACTCTGCCGGTGACGCTTCTCTGCGGAACTACTTTTACCTGCCAACGGGAACCCCCACTATACAAAAATATAACCGGCCTTTACCAATGAAAACACCGGCCTGGAACATGGAACCAAAGGTCCCGTATTACTTGAAATCCGAAGGACGCCGTTCGGTACGCTTGCATTTCTCACATTCCGCGATGTTCTTGAACTTGCCGCTTTCAAACAGGGTCTTCATTTTAATCTCGCCCCCGCAGGAACAGAAAAATTTCTGGGTAGTGCTGGAGGTACGGGCATTTTTACTGGCCTGTCCCATGATTATACTCCTTGCCAAAGATGGCGTCTTTTTATAGAGGATTTTTGATAAAACCCCAAAACGAATACGTTCCTAAGATACTATAGACATTCGGGACTGTCAACGGCCTGGACCGGTAAAATATTGGTAAAAAAGTAGATAAAAACCCTTGCTTTTTATGTTTACATTTATACAAAAATACATTAACATGATGGTCATAATCGGGGTGAATATGAGAATAACCACTAGAGGGCGTTATGCACTGAGAGCGACATTGGCACTGGCGAAAATTGGGAAAGACGGGGCTCCGGTATCCATCACCAGCCTCTCGGAAGAGGAGCAAATTTCCTCCGTATTTCTTGAACAGATCTTTTATAAGCTCCGGAAAGCGGGTATTGTTTCATCGGTACGGGGGCCCGGAGGGGGATTTTACTTTGCCCAGCCCCTGGAGAAGTTGACGATAAAGAAAATCCTGGATGCCGCCGGGGAGGATTTGAACCTCACCTCCTGTGATAAGCATACAAAGGATTGTTCCCGGATAGGGATGTGCCTCACCCATGCGGTCTGGGCAGAGGTGACGGATCTGATCAATAATTACTTCAGCAACATCACCCTGGCAGCCATTCTGGAAAAGGACGAGCGCGGGAAGAAGTAAAGGATTTTCATGGCACAGCAGACTGCGGACAGAAGTCCGGCGGACAATGGTACGGCAAATGTAGATTTGAAGGATAAAGAAGCGTACCGGAAGATAATCGGGGCATTCCAGCTCTCTGAACGCCGCGTAAGCGGCTCCCAGCAACGGGGAGCCACGGTTGCCGATATTGTGGCAAAAACGGCATTGCCCCTGCATACGGTGCGGGAACTGGTTCCCATAGCGGCGGACGAATATTCCGCCCGGCTTGAGGTAAAATCATCCGGGGAGATCCTCTACTCCTTCCCCCGGGGTTTTACCAGTAAATACCGAGGGTTTAGGGCCCGGTTTAGCCGGTTTATGGAAAAATTCGGCGGGGCCGTAAAAATTGCCGCTAAAGCGGTTTTTAAGGTCTGGATCATGGTGATGCTGGTGGGCTATTTTGTCCTGTTCATGCTCATTGCCCTAGCCTCCCTGCTGATTTCCGTGACCGCCTCCTCCTCCCAATCCTCAAGTAACCGTTCCTCCGGCCGGGGCGGCGGGATTGGAGGCATGTACTTTGCCTCAAGCATTTTCAACATGATAATACGCATCTGGTTCTATTCGGAACTCACTAAATCCCTAGATCGCCGGTACTACGGTTATGACCGTTCTCCGCAGCCCCCCAAGCCCAAGGGCCGCCCCCTCTACATGGCGATTTTTTCCTTTGTGTTCGGTGACGGCGACCCCAATGCCGATTGGGCCTCCCGGGAAAAGCAGGCCGTGATCGCCTATATTCAGGCCAACCGTGGAGTTATTGCTCTGCCGGAGTTCATGGCCCTTACGGGAAACAGCCCTACCGAGGCGGAGGAGCGGATCAAAAGGTACTGCGCTGAATTCGGCGGCTCCCCGGAGGCCACCGACGATGGAACCGTGGTGTACCGCTTTGACGAATTGCTGCTCCGGGCCGATAAAACGAAAAACCGGTCTTTTTCAGACTTCTCTGCCCCCATAAAGCGGCTGTTTACCTTCTCGTCAAATACGAAGAAGATGAACGGCTGGTTCGGTGTTATCAACAGCGTCAACCTGCTTTTCGGCGGTTACTTTCTATATAATAGCCTCACCACCGGGGCGATCCTCACCCAGGCTCATTTTGATGCCGCCTCCTACTTGTACGGCGTTACCTACATCCTCTTTTCCACGTTTGCCGCCAATCCCCTGCCCATTTTCACCGTAGGACTGGGCATTGTGCCGCTGGTCTTTTCGGTTCTTTTCTGGCTCATTCCCGCCCTCCGGTATTTTGGGCTGAAGCGGGACAACGAAACCATCAAGCTGGAAAATCTGCGAAAAAGCGGGTACGGGCAAATCTGGGATAAGCCCCTGGCAGTTAAGTCCACAGATTTTGCACCAAAGGCCGCAGAGTGCCGGCCAAAAAACCTGACCGCAGCCCAGGACAGGCTTATCAAGGAGATTGGCGCCTATGCGACGCCGGATGTGGCCATCGCGGCGGGGGAGACGGTCTACAATTTCACGGAACTGGAGCGGGAACGGGCCGCGCTGGAGAAGTACCGGGCGGAGATCAGGGATGATGCTTCGGCCCTGGGGGAAACGGTGTTTGACAGTGAAGGATGAGTACCAAAGGCCCTTCACAGAAAAAAGGCCGTCCAAGGTTTCCACCTCAGACGGCCCCGTTCAGGCTGCGTTTCCAGCCTAACTTTTAAACCCGATTATTGCAAAACCTACGGCCAGTACCGTTGTAATTATACCGGCAATGGCAATACGCCTCGGCCAGCGGACTTCTTCTTCAAGTCTATCAAAACGTTTATCCGTTCTGGTTTCAAATTCAGTAAATCGTCTGTCGGTTCTTGCTTCAGACTCGCTCATGCGCTTTTCAATCCGGGACTCCAGACCACCTAGTTCACTTCTAATGAACTGGTAAAGGTCAATTTCGATTTTTTCAGGCATTGTGGTACTCCCCATACCTCTATGATACGGCTTATTTCTGTAATAAACAAGCGGCATTTTAACATCACTGATAAATACGGGCGGGGAGGGGCGTGCCGTTCCTCATGCTGTTGGGGTCAGACCGCAGACCATAGGTCTGATTGGTCTGCGTCTGCTCCCCGAGCCCCGCACCCAGGGGGGCTTTAGGGTCTCGGTACGCTGCGTTTCCGGATTAGCCTTTAAACCCGACTATTGCAAAGCCTACTGCTAGTACCGTGGTAATTATCCCCGCAATGGCAATGCGCCTGGGCCAGCGTACTTCTTCTTTCAGTTCCTTAAACTGTTCGTTCATCTGAAATTTCTGTTCATCAAAACGTTTATCCGTCCTGGTTTCAAATTCAGTAAATCGTCTATCTGCTCTTGCATCAGATTCCTCAAAGCGTTTTTCGGTTCTTGCTTCAGACTCGCTAAAACGCTTTTCAATCCGAGACTCAAGACCGCCTAGTTCACTTCTAATGAACTGATAAAGGTCAATTTCTATTTTTTCAGGCATCTTCGTGTCTCCATCTCCTCAAATATACGGGATGGTTCCATAAATAGCAAGCGGCACTTTAACATCACTGACAAACACGGGCGGGGAGGGGCATGGCGGCGCTCATGCTACCGGGGGAATCTGCTCCCGGATGCATTCGGCCCGCCATACCCCTCCCCGCCCGCTCCGTCAGCATTACTGCGCATACGGCTCTGGCGTCCAGCATTCTATCCGGGCCGTAAAAAACCGGCCCCCCGAAGGAAGGCTGGTTTTTCATCTCTGTTTCTGCATTTATCCCAATGGCAAGCCTACCCGGCGTCAAAAGCGGGGACTATAGGACACCGGCGACTTTTAGGAAATAGAGGGTTGCAAAAACAACGGTAGAAAATACGAAGCAACCGAGGGTGAAGTTTCTTAATCTGTCTTTTGTAAGTGTCATATAAAACCTCCTACTTCATTGCCATTATCAAGGCGGCAAGCCGGTCGGAACGGCCCCCGGAATGATTGTCTTGCTTGACCACCTTTTTCATGTCTACCTATAGCATACTTCCCTATGTATGAGTATGTCAATTACGGGTTCTCTCATGCGAGCAATTCCAAATTCAAAAAGGATAAAAACCACGAACCTCACGAACCTCACGAACCTCACGAACAAAATACAAAAAACATCTAAATGTTCGTGTTTTTCGTGAGGTTCGTGGTTAAATTTCTTGTTTTTCTTTCAAAATTGGAATTCCTGCTCTCATGCCCCTGACAAACACGGGCGGCCAAGCCGTAAAAAAACCGGCCCCCCAACGGAAGGCCGGTTACTAGTCTGCGTTTCCGGATTAGCCTTTAAACCCGATTATTGCAAAACCTACGGCGAGTACCGTTGTAATTACCCCAGCAATGGCAATGCGCCTGGGCCAGCGGACCTCTTCTTCAAGTTTATTAAACCTTGTGTCTATTTGGTCAAAACGCTTTTCCGTTCTGGTTTCAAATTCAGTAAAGCGTCTATCGGTTCTGGCCTCAGATTCCTCAAAACGTTTTTCTGTTCTTGCTTCAAAATCACTAAACCGTTTTTCAATCCTGGACTCAAGACCGCCCAGTTCACTTCTAATAAACTCATAAAAACCTACTTCGAATTTTTCAGGCATAACGGTATCTCCCATCTTCTTGAATATACGATATATCTCTATAAAAAACAAGGCCACCATGCCCTGACAAACGGCTCTGGCGGCCAGGCCGTAAAAAAACCGGCCCCCCGCAGGAAGGCCGGTTACTGGTCTGCGTTTCCGGATTAGCCTTTAAACCCGATTATTGCAAAACCTACGGCGAGTACCGTTGTAATTACACCGGCAGAGGACCGGTAGGTCCTACGCAATGCGCCTGGGCCAGCGGACCTCTTCCTCAAGTTTATTAAACCTTGTGTCTATTTGATCAAAATGCTTTTCCGTTCTGGTTTCAAATTCAGTAAAGCGTCTATCGGTTCTTGCTTCAGACTCGCTAAGGCGCTTTTCAATCCGGGACTCAAGACCGCCTAGTTCACTTCTAATGAACTGGTAAAGGTCAATTTCTATTTTTTCAGGCATATTTGTGCCTCCATATCCTCAAATATACGGCATGTTTCCATAAATAGCAAGCGGCATTTTAACATCACTGACAAACACGGGCGGGGAGGGGCATGGCGGGCGCTCATGCTGCCGGGTCAGACCGAAGGTCTGCGTCTGCTCCCGGAGCCTCGGCCCCAGGGCCCAAAGAGTCTCCGTACGCAGGGAGCCCGGATGCATTCGGCCCGCCATGCCCCTCCCCGCCCGCTTCGTCAGCATTACTTGCACAAACGGCTCTGGCGGCCAGGCCGTAAAAAAACCGGCCCCCCACGAAGGAAGGCCGGTTACTAGTCTGCGTTTCTACGCCGGATTAGAATGACCAGTTAAAGTCAATCCCGAAGGTGTTATTAATAGCAGCATACTTATCGTTGGAGCCGTAGGAAATATCATCAGCGCCAATACCATTAATCGTGTCATAGACACCAATGCTGGTGTTCGGGCCGAAAGCGAAATTAAGACCCGGTGTGATAAAGAGACCATTGCCTTTGAAATAGGCGACATTGTCCGAACCGACGTTGAGATACGCACCGATAGTATCGGTAATCTGGTACCCCGCGCCAAGCCGGAAATGGATGGAAGCATCATTTGAACCATACTCAGCAGGTGTTACAGGGTCTGTGCCAGCAGGTTTCAAAACAACTTTAGTATCAGACTCCCTGGCGCCGAAGTTTGCAAATGCTCCACCACTGGAATCTTGCTTATCATCGCCAATGTCAAGATTGATATCGGCCCGTACATGGGCATCGAATTTATCAGCAACAAAGGTTACGAGCGGGGCAATACGGAGATAACCATAGTCACCGGTCTGGAAGGCGCCGGTAATGTCAAGGCCCACGGGTCCGAGTTTGGGAAGCTTTACCGCATACACGGCGTCTAAATAGAAATCCCGTTTGGTAGTGGCATTTCCATTATTGACATTATCTATATCAAATTCGGGATTCAGCCGGGCAGATGCAATGATGGTAATAAAATCATTCGAATACTTGGCGCCAATCCGCGAACTGGCAAAAAAATCATCTATTGCAAGCGTATTACCATTGATCGGTATAGGGAGACCCCACGCAATGCTCAGGCCGGTAATCGGGCGTACTTCCACACGGGCAACATCGCCGCCATCAACGTTATCATCAACAATAGCGCCGACACCGTAGATATCATCGGTACCGTGCCCGCCCCAGATTACGATTTTCTTGTCCAATAGGTTAACCCAGCCGAAGGCTTTCGCCAGTCTGGCCCCCGCAACATTGTCCTGGTGATCACCGGTACCTTCGTCACCACGAGCCTGAAACCGGAGCTTAGTTCCCCCAATATCACCTGCCCAGCCAAGATTCAGCCGAAAGCGGTACGTATCCCCGGCATCGTCATTGTATGCTGAAACCTTGATATCGTCGGCGTCATTACCATGATCCTGTCCTTGAATTCTGAGACCCGACTTGACTTCACCGCTGATCGATAAACCGTCCGGTAGATCAATCGCAAACACACCCCCTGCTACCGCAAGGGCCAACAAAAGAACCAACATTTTCTTCATAATGAAAAAAACCTCCTAGCATGACAAGGGCGGGTAATCTACGAATACCCGGAATCCCTTTTAAAATTACATTTAGTATATCGGCATGTTACCGAATCTGTCAAGATTTTTCGTGTATTTCGGTTTTTTTTAAGAAAATCTACGGATCATCTAATTCATTATGGTATAAAGAATTATAAAAAACACCTCATTTTCCGGGCCCGGGAAACGGGAAAAAATGTTACGGCTTTTCGACAAAATAGGCAGGTTTGTCATTCTGAAAAATCAGGCATGGTTTTTTGTATAAATTTACTAGGATAGACGCTTGCAGAGAAAGCACAAGACTTCTACTCCACCGCCCTTTTTAGGTTAAATTTTACTCTAACCCTGCTGCCCGCAGCTTCTGTCTAAGTTCAGCGATCGCCCGATCCTTTTCAGCTATCGCACGATCCTTTTCGGCAATCACCTGCCGGCTTTCCGCCCGGCCCTCATCGCGGGCATCGGTCGCTATGCTCTGCATGTCAAGTTCGAACTTTTCTCTGCTCATCGCATGAAAATACTCAAGTTGTTCCTGCGTAAACCCTGGCATCATTCCTCCCTTAGGTCAAATTTTACTCTAACCCGGCTACCCGTAGCTTCTGTCTAAGTTCAGCGTTTTCCCGATCCTTTTCAGCGATCGCCCGATCCTTTTCATCAATCGTCCGATCCTTTTCACCAATCGCCCGATCCTTTTCACCAATCGCCCGATCCTTTTCATCAATCGCCCGATCCTTTTCGCCAATCGCCCGATCCTTTTCGGCAATCACCTGCCGACTTTCCTTACGCCCCAGTTCCCGGCCTTCATCGCGGGCATCGGTCGCTATGCTCTGCATGTCAAGTTCGAATTTTTCTCTGCTCATCGCATGAAAATACTCAAGTTGTTCCTGCGTAAATCCCTGCATCGTTTGTGCCACCAAGGCTATACCCTCCTCCAGAGCCAATAGCTCATTTATCAAACCACGCTTGCTTTTGTCCCCGCAAAACCGGACAAACGCAGACCAGCGCTCCTCGGCGCTCATATTCGCCGCCGCTTTTTGCAACACCCTGTCTAACTTTACCAATTCTAGCGTAATTATCTGCGTCTGTCCACCTAAGGGCATGTTATGTTCCCGGTCATGGTACTCAAAATGGTGAACCAACTCATCATCATCGAACAAGCGCCGCTTTGCAATAAAGGAAATCTGGTATGCACGCCGCAGATGCCGAAAGGACTTGTCCTTCCCCTTGATATCCTGGTTAAGAAAAAGCCTGTCCACGTAATACTCCAGCCTGCGGACCTCATGGGCGGTGGGCCAAAGGGTCATTTCCACGTTGGCAAGCTCACCATCGTTGAAGGTTACGCTGATGTCGTACCGAATCTGCCGTTCCCGGGTATCCTGTATGGGCGGCTCGTTCGCATTGATGGTGATGGAGGTGATCGTGAGTTCCCGTTTCAGGATGGCGATAAGGAGCCGCCGCAGGGACTCCCGGGACCCGGGGGTGTTTTGGGTGAAAGCGGCTTTAAAAACCGCATCGTTCGAGAGATCGACGATTTCATCGGTGTCGGAAAAAAAGACTTTGGTCATGGGAATCCCCCTTATAGAGAAGTGTTAGGGGGCGGGAAGGAATTTTACTTTAGTGGTTTACGGGAAAACTTCCACCGGGATACTCTCCGGCAACGCGGCCCTGAGGGATCCTGCCCGCTCTTCCAGAACAGCTGCCGGTACTTGTGACGCATGGGACATCCGGTCTCCGGATCCGGGGCTTGGCCGGGCCATGCCGTAGATCTGGATCCCTGTAAGGTAACCGGAGGCGGACAGTTCCAGGACGAGGCGTTCCCAGGCGGCCTCTTCTTCTGCCGGGGGCGGTTCGCCGTTTATGGCGCAGATCATGGTCTGGATAGTGAAGGGGGCGCGGGCCGCAAAGGATTTTATGGCGGCGGTGAGACGGTCAAAGGGGATGGCGGAACGGTCCATTTTTGCATACCAGCCTTCGGTACCGGCGTCCAGTTTGAGCCACAGCTTTAGTGCTAAGGAATCTACCGGTTCCCAATCGGCGGCGGCGTTGCGCAGTAATGCAAAGGTTTGATCATTTAAGAGGCCCGTACCATTGGTGATGACTACCAGGGCCGCCGCAGGGACAAGTTCGTCCCGGATTTGGGCGGCGGCTTGGAGGGCGGCGGGAAAATGGGGGGATATCGTGGGCTCCCCGTTGCCGGAAAAACAGATGTCCCGAACCTCTTCCCGATGGGCATGGGCTTCGGAAATAACTTCCCACAGGGCAGATGTCATAGAGTCCACAGAAAAACTAATATCCGTTTTGAAAGGGAAGACCTCGCAGTAGGGGCAATCGAAGGTACAAACCTTGGCATCCGGGAAAAGGTTCACCCCTACGGAAAGGCCCCTGGAGCGGCGGGAATAGACGGGGTACACCAATGCCCCCCCCTCACGGCTGCGGTGGTTTTCTACGGAACCGATATTCACGCAACAACCAGTTTAGCCTTATGATATTTGGAAAACTCCAGACACTCATATAAGTCTTTCAGCATATGTTCCAGTTCCGGAAGCGTCTGCCCTTGGGTGGGATGATCGGGAAAATCATCAAAGTATCCAATATACCATCCGTCTTTTTCTTGCCAATACGTATATTGTAATTCCATTTATTTTCTCCTCATCTGTCTTGGTATCAAAGCATAATACATTGGTGATTTACCGTCAAGCGAACCTCCTGCTCGCCGCGCTTTCACGGTGGGCGATAAGCCCCTCCGCCATAGCGATAGTTTCCGCGGCGGCCCGGGCCGCATCAAAGCCCCGGCCGTTTTCACAACGGAGGCTGGTGACAATTTTGAGGAAGTGCCGCACCGAAAGGCCCCCGGAAAACCGGGCGCTTCCCGAGGTAGGCAGGGTGTGGTTGATTCCCGCAGAGTAATCCCCCAGAACTTCCGCCGCCAGTTCCCCGATGAAGAGGCTGCCGTAGTTTTTAAGGCCCGGTATCCAGTCCCCGGCGTCCTGCGCCTGAAGTTCCAGATGTTCCGGCGCAATGATGTTGGCAATACGGATGGCCTCCTCCCTTGTTTCATAGACGATGATGAGTCCCCCGGCCTCCAGAGAGGCCGCAGCAATACTGCCGTTGGCGGAAGGCAGACGGGCGAGGCGTTTTTCCAGGGCCGCAGTAATACTATCCGCCGCTTCCCGGCTTGGAACCAGTACCCGGGCGCGGGCATCCGGATCGTGTTCGGCCTGGGCCAGCATGTCCGCAGCGATCCTGTCGGCTGCAGCGATGCCGTCCGCCGAAATGGTGCCTGGCACCGTAATGATGAGCACGTCCGTGGGGCCCGCCACAAAGTCGATGCCCACCTCCCCTCTTAGGAGGCGCTTGGCGGCGGCCACGTACTTGTTTCCCGGCCCGGCGATGATGTCGGCCCGGGGGATGGTTTCGGTGCCCAGGGCCAGGGCGGCTATGGCCTGCGCGCCGCCTGCGGCAAAGACCCGGGGGAGAACCGCCGGAACACGGCCCCTGGTTCCGGCCAGAAAAGCGGCGGCCAGGATACGGCGGTCGGGAAGGCCGTCTTCCAGGGGGGGGGATGCAAGCAGGACTTCCCCCACACCGGCGGTGAGGGCGGGGATTACCCCCATGAGCACCGTGGAAATAAGGGGGAAACGGCCGGCGGGGACGTAGACGGCGGCCCGCTCCACCGGGATTACCCGCTGGCCGGTAAAAAGGCCCGGGGCCATCTCGTACTCAAAGCCGGTACATTGGGCCTTCTGTTTCTCCGCAAAAAGCCGGATATGATCCGCCGCCAGTTCCAGAGCCGCCGCCAGTTCCGGCTCGGCAGCCCGCAATTCCTCCCAGGCGGCGGTAAGAACGGCGGCGCTTACTTCCAGCTTTTCGGGGGAACTCCGGTCAAACCGGGCGGCATAGCGCCGCACCGCCGCATCACCATCGCTGCGCACCGCGGAAATCACCTCACGAACCGCCGCATCCACCTCTTCGTTAAGGGCGGTAAGGGGAAGCCGGGCACCGTTCCAATAGGTATCAAATTCAGCGCTTAGTATTACTGTCATTCCCTATCCTCTATTTCTATACAGGCCGCAAGGAATGTATCCATATCCTTATCGGTACCAATACTAACCCGGAGGAAATCGGCAATCCGGGGTTTGTTAAAATGCCGCACCAAAATGCCCCGCTCACGAAGGGCGGCGAACAGTTCCGGGCCGGATTTCTTTGGGGAACGGATAAAAAGAAAATTTGCCCCCGAGGGAATCACCGTAAAGTCCATCTTCCTGAGTACCGAAGCCGCCAGTTCCCGGGTGGCGATTACCTTTTGGGTGATTCCGTCATAGTAGGCAGTATCCCTGATCGCGGCGGCGGCTCCGGCCTGGGCAAGGCGATCCACGGTGTAGGAGTTGAACCCATCCCGGATACGGCAAAGCCCTTCAATGAGCCCCTCATTTCCAATGGCAAACCCCACCCTAAGCCCCGCCAGGGAAGCGGACTTGGAAAGGGTATGCACCGTGAGGAGGTTGGGGTGTTCGTCAATAGCGGATACCACCGAAAGTGCGCCATAAATGGCGGCGCCGAAAGCGGCATAGGCTTCGTCCACAATTAACACCTTTTTCTGTTTTTCCTGATACGCCGCGATACGGAGTATTTCATCAGGCGGCAAAGCCCGGCCGGTAGGGGCATTGGGATTGGGAAATATCACGCCCCCTGCGGGAACGAGATACTCTTTGTAATCTATGGAAAAATCTTCCCGTACCGGAACCGTACGGAAGGGGACATCCCAAAGTCCCGCATAGACCGGATAAAAGCTGTAGGTAATGTCGGGGAACAGTATCCGTCTCCCTGACGGCGGTATCGCAGTATGACTATCGCTGTTGAAAAACGCGCCGAAAGCAAATGCCAGCACCTCGTCGGAGCCGTTGCCCGCAAAGACCTGCCCGTATTTGACGCCGTACCGGGCGGCAACGGCTTCCCGCAGTTCCCGGCATTCAGGGTCGGGGTACAGACGGAGGCGATCCCCGGCAGAGGGGCCGGCGGAAAGAACCTGCTGTATTGCCTCAAGAACCTTTGGGGACGGCGGGTAGGGATTTTCGTTGGTATTCAGTTTGATGAACTGCTTTTCACGGGGCTGTTCACCGGGGATGTAGGGGGACAGATTTTTGACGCGATTGTTCCAGTAGTTACTCATTTCTTGTGCCTTCTGTCCAGTTCGTCCAGCACTTCCCCCACGCTGACCCCGGCCCGGGTTATCAACGCGGTGGTGAAGTACAGCAGATCCGCCGCTTCCCAGACAATCTCGTCGTGGGTCTTGGCGGTGCAGACTTCCCCGGCTTCCTCCAGCACCTTTTCCCGAACCAGTTCGTCGTCCAGGGTTGCCGTATAGGAGCCGGGGGCGGGGTTGCGGAACCGTTCGGCGATGATGGCCTGGAGATATTCCCAGGTGTAACGGCGGCCGGTGTCAAAACAGGTCCAGGCCCCGGTGTGGCAGGTGGGGCCTCTGGGCTCCACGGTGGCGAGGAGGGCGTCCCGGTCGCAGTCGGCCCGGAGGCGCAGCAGTTTTAGTGTGTTACCCGAGGTTTCGCCCTTCATCCAGAGCTTGTTCCGCTTCCGGCTGTGGAAACAGAGGCTGCCCCGCTTGAAGGTTTCGGCCACCGCTTCCGGATCGGCAAACCCGGTCATCAGGATCTGGCCGTCCGGGGATTGGGCAATGACGGGGAGAAGGGATTCCGGGCCAGGTTCCGCGTGATGAGGGATGGAGGATGCAGGATTGGCGGAGGCAGCGGTATTTTGGGGAGGGGCGGCCTTTTTCCAGTTAAGGGATGCAACGAAGGCATCGGCAAGGTTTAACTTTCCGGTGTAGAGGGCCATGCCGAGTTGGACATCGCAGCCCAGGGCGGCCAGCGCTTCAATTTCCGCAAGGGTGGAGACGCCGCCTGCCGCGGTAATGCTGCAGGAGACCGCCGCCCGCAGCGCTTCTACCGGCCCCAGGTCGATGCCGGTCATGGTGCCCTCCCTATCCACGCAGGTAAAGAGCAGTTCCGATGTGTAGGGTTCCACCGCCTTTGCGGCTGCAATGAGGTCAAGCCCGGTGGGAGTTTTCCAGCCGTCTACCACTATCCCGTAGTGTTCCCCGCCGCCGCCCCTGGCATCCACCGCAACGATGATCCGTTCACGGCCTATCTTTTTAACCATAGCCTCAAGAAAAGCATGGTTAACGGCAAATTCCCCGCCGGAATTGCGAAACACCTGCGATCCCAGGATAATTTTTTGCGCCCCAAGGCTCACCAGTTCCTTTGCCTGTTCGGGCGTCCTGATACCGCCGCCAACCCTGCACCGGGCCTTGCGGAGCAGGGGTTTGATACGTTCAATGTTACTACCTTTTCCCATGGCGGCATCCAGGTCTATCACCGCCACTTCGCCATAGCGGTCAAATTCCTCCGCCAGCTCCGCAGCATTATCCCGCTGTAACACTAATTCTGAACCCTGTTTAAGCTGAACGACCTTGCCGCCCTGCACATCTATTGAAGCAATTACCATCTGACGCACACTCCTTTTGATTCGGCATATTTTTTTATTTCGGGGATCGTTGTTTTTCCAAAGTGCAACAGTGATGCTACCAATGCCGCATCGGCTCCTCCGGGGCTAGGCGTCGCCTGCGGCGAGGCGGCAGTGTCGGCCCCTTCAGGCAGCAACACATTTACTATCTGCTCCAGGTTCCCCGCGCCCCCGGAAGCGATCACCGGAACCGGGACGGCCTCCAGAATAGTCCGGGTCAGTTCCAGGTCGTAGCCTGCCCCGGTACCGTCGGCGTCGATGGAGTTGAGGAGTATTTCACCGGCCCCCAGTTCCACCGCCTGTTGTGCCCAGGCCACGGCGGAAAGGCCTGAGTCCCTGCGGCCGCCATGGGAATAGACATGCCAGCACGGCTTGCCGTTAGGGGCAGTTCCGGCGCGGGCGGCGTCAATGGACAGCACCACACACTGGCTGCCGTAGGCATGGGCCATATCCCGCAGCAGAGACGGATTTTGCAGCGCCGCAGTACAGACAGAAACCTTGTCCGCCCCGGCGTTCATGGCCTCCCGCATATCCTCCACGGTGCGTATGCCGCCGCCCACACAAAGGGGGATAAACACCTCCGCCGCCACCTGCCTGACCACCTCCAGCAATGTGGCCCGGCTTTTATAGGAGGCCCCTATATCCAGGAAGGTAAGCTCGTCCGCCCCCTGGTCATTGTAGCGCCGGGCCAGTTCCACCGGATCCCCGGCGTCCCGGATGCCCTTGAACTTAAGGCCCTTAACAACCCGGCCATCGTCTACATCCAGACAAGGGATGATTCGTTTAGCTTGCATATATCCAATTCTCCAGCAACTTTAGGCCCAGTACGCCGGACTTTTCCGGATGGAACTGAACGGCGGCCAAAGCGCCCCGCTCTACCACGGAACAGTAGCGCACATAATACTCGGCCCAGGCAGCGGTGACGGAATCATCGGCGGGGGCCGTATAATAGGAATGTATATAGTAGAAAAATGAATTTTCCGGCAAACCGCAAAACAATTTTGAAAGCGGCCTGGCCTGGGTTTGGTTCCAGCCGATTTGAGGAACCTTCCGTCCGGGAAACCGTTTTACCGTACCGGGGATGATTCCCAGACCGCGTACAGGCTTTCCCGCGTCAGACGGGAAAGCTTCTTCAGAACTGTCAAACAAAAGCTGGAGCCCTATGCAGATCCCCAGGAAGGGCTTGTCCAACTGTATCCATTCCCGGATGGCATCGGCATAACCGGATTTTTCCAGGGAGGCCATGGCGGTGGCGAAGTGGCCGTCACCGGGGAAGAGCAATTTTTCGTAAGGCGCTTTAGCGCCCGGCGCCTTCGTGCCGGAAATCTCCTCCGGGCCTTTGACGAGGCGGCCTTCACAGCCAATCCGTTTCAGGGCGTTCATCACCGAACCCAGGTTTCCCGCGCCATAGTCAATCACCCCGATCACACTAAAACTCCTGAGGTCAAAGACCCCTTGGTAGAGGGGATCGAATCCGCCGACCGGGGATCAATTTCCACGGCTTCCCTGAGCGCCCATGCGGCGGCTTTGAACAGCGCCTCAATTTTATGGTGATCGCTCCTGCCCCGGAGTATGTCCAGGTGCAGGGTAATAGCCGCAGCCGTTACAAAGCCCTGCCAGAAATCCTCGACCGTATCGGTCTGGAAACTGTAGGAGTTTGCCACCAGGGGAATTCCCGAAAGCTGCGCATCAAACACCAGGAAGCCCCGGCCGGAAACATCAACCGCCGCCCGGGCCAGGGTTTCGTCCATGGGGTAGAGGCAGCTCCCCACACGTCTAATCCCCCGTTTTTCCCCAAGAGCTTTAGCGAAACACTGCCCCAACACTATTCCTGTGTCCTCCACCAGGTGATGCTGATCCACCTCCAGATCCCCCGCAGCCCGCACTTCCAGATCAAACAGCCCGTGCCGCGCAAAGGTATTGAGCATGTGCCCCATAAACCCTATAGGGTACGCCAGTACCGTCTCCCCTGCCCCGTCCAGGTTCAGCCTGATGGTAATATCCGTTTCCTTAGTCGCCCGCGTAACCTCTGCCTGTCTAGCCATAACATCAACTCCTTAAAAATTCTTCATTAGGGGAGCCAGTTCCAAAATAAGAATTTGACCACGAATAGGCACGAATCAACACGAATAATATAAGAATCTATTGTTTTATTCGTGTCCGCGAACCAAAGGTTCGACGTGTAATTCGTGGTTGGTCTTGCATTTTAGAACTGACTCAGGGAACCACCTTTCGCAAATCGTATTCCACAATATCCCCGGCGCCCAATTTTTTTAGGCGGGGGATAAGTTCCGGTACCTCATGTTTCTTTACCGCAATCTTCACCGCGAAACCCTCATCACCATGGAGCGGGGCTACAGTGGGGCTCTTCATCGCCGGAAGGCCCGCGACAAGTTCGGCGAACCGCAGCTTGGGGACGTTCATCTCCAGCATCACCCGTTCCCGGCCGTCCAGCACCGCCTTAAAGAGCATCGCCAGTTCTTCTACGCGCAGCCGTTTTTCAGCGTCCGCCATTGCGGCCCGGGACGCTACAAAACGGGTGGAGGATTCCAGAATCGTAGCGATGATACGCAGACCGTTGTCCCGCAGCGTCTGCCCCGAAGACGTATTGTCGATGATCATGTCCGCGTCGTCCGGGGGGAAAACTTCGGTGGCGCCGTAGGTGCGGAGTACGCGGTAGTTGTATCCCTGCTGTTTCAGCCAGCCTTCGGCAAGGTTCACATATTCTGTGGCCGCCACCAGCTTTTTGGTTTTCAAGGCATTTGCATCCAGGCCGGTGGGAACCGCCGCTACAATCCGCACCTTGTCCATGCCCAGGTCAAGAAGTTCCACCACATCGGCCCCGCTTTCCTGTATCCAGTCGATGCCGGTAAACCCCGCATCGTGGCTCCCCAGTTCTAAAAGTTCCCCTACGTTTTGCGGTTTCATGATCTTGGCATCGATCCAGTCTGCGGCGATCACCGGCCGGTAGGTTCGATCCGCCAGATAGATGGGGAACCCCGCCTCGGAGAAGAGCCGGGAAACATTGTCAAAAATCCGTCCCTTGGGGATCAGTATTCGCAGCTTATCCATATCCTTACTCCCAAAAAAAAACGTGGACTCCAGGGAACTTACCGATTCCCGGAATCCACGGCTTGTTGTACCGCTTAAAACGCCGCCGCACACTAAGTTGCGATGACGCCGGATTCCGGGCCAAACGAGTATCCATGATGATGGTGGGAGCCATGGCTCTTTCCCGGGGCCGCAAAAATCCGCTTCATGAGAAAAGTTTACCAAAAAATAATTAAATTTGTCAAGGGTTATACAGGATTTCACAGGAATTCCAAATTTGAAAGAAAAACAAGAAATTTAACCACGAACCTCACGAACCTCACGAAAAACACAAACATTTAGATGTTTTTTGTATTTTGTTCGTGTGGTTCGTGTGGTTCGTGGTTTTTATCCTTATTTGAATTTGGAATTGCTGAGGATTTCAGTCGGGCAATTCCAAATTCAACCGTACAGTAAAGAGAATGAAGGAGTAAACAGCCTGTTTCCCCCTCTTCCTCTGTGTTAAAATTCTTCACCGGTATATCTATTCTTTTCTTCCCCTTCACTCTTCCCCCCTTTTTTTGTATACTCTTCCCCATGGAAAAACTCCTCATCAAGGAAATTTTAGCCCTGCCACCGGATTCCCAAGACGTGACAGTTCGGGGCTGGGTACGGACAAAACGGGATCTAAAAAACCTGGTCTTTATAGAAGTAAACGACGGCTCCGGCTTTAGCGGTATCCAGTGTACCTTTGACCGCGGCAATAATCCGGGGGATGCCCTCCTGGCGGCCCTGGCGGCGGTATCCACCGGCTCCTCCGTGGAGATACGGGGCACGCTGGTACCCTCCCCGGCCTCGGGGCAGGCGGTGGAAGTGGCTGCCTCGGATTTGACGGTTATCGGGGACGCGCCGGCGGAAACTACCGGGGACATACCCGCCTACCCGCTCCAGAAGAAGCGGCACTCCCTGGAATTCCTTCGGGAAATAGCCCACCTCCGGGCCCGGACCAACACCTTCGGCGCGGTGGCCCGGGTGCGGAGCCGCCTGAGCTTTGCGGTGCACCAGTTTTTCCAGGAACGGGGGTTCCAATACCTCAACACTCCCATTATCACCACCAGCGATGCCGAGGGCGCGGGGGCTATGTTCCAGATCACCACCCTGGACTTGGAGGCCCTGGCAAAATCCGGCAAAGTGGACTATACTAGGGACTTTTTTGGGAAGCGGGCCTTCCTCACCGTTTCCGGGCAGCTTGAGGCGGAAACCTACGCCGCCGCCCTTACCCGGGTTTATACCTTCGGCCCCACTTTCCGGGCGGAAAACTCAAACACCACCCGGCACCTGGCGGAGTTCTGGATGATAGAGCCGGAAGCCGCCTTTGCCCATCTGGAAGACAACATGGCCCTGGGGGAGGATTTTTTAAAGTACCTCTTTAAAGCCGCCCTTGCCGACTGTGCCCCGGATCTCGCCTTTTTTGACGCCCATGTTGAGAAGGGCATCATCGATACCCTCAAATCGGTGATCGATTCCAAGTTCGTCCACATGACCTACACCGATGCGGTGGCGGAACTGGAAAAGGCCGGATCGAAAGCAGCTTTCGAGTTCAAGCCCTACTGGGGCTGCGACCTCCAGAGCGAACATGAACGGTTTCTCACCGAAAAGCTTATCAAAGGGCCGGTGATCCTTACGGACTATCCCAAAACGATAAAAGCCTTCTACATGAAGATGAACGATGATGATAAAACGGTGCGGGCCATGGACGTGCTGGTACCGCGCTTGGGGGAGATCATCGGCGGGTCTGAACGGGAGGATAGCCTGGAACGGCTGGAAAAACGGCTGCGGGAACTGGGGCTG
>BNUR01000034.1 GCA_025997495.1 Spirochaetia bacterium
AACTGCGCCAGGAACGACGGATCATAAAGGCCCCCGCCACCGGAACCAGGCCGCACCAGAGAAACACCAGGGCAATGATTACTAGCAAATCCGCGATACGCAGGGTATACTACCTCCATGATCGAATTACTTGTTGTAGGGGCCATCGCGACCAACTGCTGGATCTATTCCCGGAACGAAAGCTCAGGTGAATGTACCGTTATCGATCCCGGCGCGGACCCCGATGTTATCATTTCCCGGCTTAAGCGGCTCAATCTGCGCCCCCGGTATATTCTACTAACCCACGGCCACTTTGACCATATCGCCGCCCTGCCCGACCTTGCGGATGCCTATAAGGACATGCCGCCAATCATCGCCATCCATCGGGATGACAGCCAGTACCTGGGCCCGGACGCCTACGAGCCCCACCGGGTAAGCTTCACCGCCGCCGCAGGGGACTCCGGCTACGTGGACACCCTCTGGAAGGACATGCCGGCTGCGGAGGAACTGCTTACCGAAGGCAGTATCATCGGCCCCTTTACCACCCTGCACCTCCCGGGCCACACCGAAGGTTCCGTGGGGTTCCTCGACGAGGCGGCAAAGGTTCTGTTCAGCGGGGACACCATGTTCCGGGGCGACTGCGGCCGCACGGATCTCCCCGGCGGCAGTTGGCCCAAAATACAGCAAAGTCTCCGCCGTCTTTCTACCCTGGATCCGGCCATCACGGTCTACCCCGGACATGGGCCGAAAACAAGCATTGGGGATGAGGCGGATAACGTGTATTAGAATGAAGAATTTTACCGCGAATAGAGAAGTGAGCCAGTTCCAAAATGAAAAAAAGAGGAAGAATTTTTAACCACAAAGGACACGAAGGAACACGAAGGAAAGAGAAAAAGATCACAGGCTCCCTCTTTCTTCTCTTTTCTTCACCTTTGTGGTTAAATTCTTCTTCTTATTCCTACCTCTGCATCAAGGCCTCGGCGATGTTGTAACAGTAATCCCCCACCTTTTCTATGCGCCGCACCACGTCGATAAACAGTAATTCTGTTTTGACATCCTCCCCCGCCTCTATCCGCTTACGGCCCATCTTCCGCAGCTTGTCACGGGATTTATCAATGGTGTCCTCCAACTGTCCCGCAAAGGCCGCCTGATCCGCAGTAATGCTGCGGCCCACATGGCCCTTCACAAAGCCAAGGAACTCCTCCACCTGGGCTACGTATGGGGCCAGGGCTTCCATTTCCTTGTTTTTAAAGATCAGGTTCTTCTTTACGCTCCGGTCAAGGAGAAGGCTGACGCTGTAACAATCATCGGTCATGTCCTCCAGGTCGGAGATAATCCGCAGGAGCTGGTAGACCTTCTGTTCAGACTGGTGGCTTAACTGCTGCCGGGTACACTCTATGAGAAACCGGGTCAGTTCCACCCGCATCTCGTCGGCGTATTCTTCCTTGGCCTTCATCTCCGTAACGAGCGCATCCACGGCGGCCGCCTTATCACCATCCTCCCGAAAGCCGGTGAGGACTTCGCTCACCCGGGCAAACATGGAGGAGGACAGTGCCGTCATGTCACGGATTTCCTTTTCCGCACGGATGATGTTCAGTTCGGGGGTGTTCTGCAAAGCGCCGGATTTAATCGTAAAGGTATAATGGCCGGCGACACCGGTGATAGCATCATCTTTAATAAAGAAGCGAACCACCGCGGCAAAGGGGTTTATCAGGGGCAGGAAAATCAGGGTGGCTGCGGTGTTAAAAATCGTGTGGAACATCGCCAGGTGAAAGGCCAATGCGCCTGTGGGATTACCGGGAGCAAGGTATTCCTTTAGAGAGTGATAGTACCCGTTTCCCCCGGACACCAGGGCGCCGGGGGTTAAAAAATCCACCAGATTGAGGAATGGCGTAAAGACACAGAGGATGATAAGTGAACCGATGATATTAAAAAGTACATGAACCATGGCGGTTTGCTTTGCCACGGCTTTTGTTCCGAAGGCGGCGAGGATGGCGTCTATGGTGGTGCCGATGTTGGCGCCCAGAATCATCCCGCCGGCAATCGGGAAATTGATGGCTCCCGCAATGCCCAGAGAAATAACTATCGTGATGGTTGCGGCGGAGGAATGGACAATCAGGGTAATTGCCGCACTGACTCCAACGCCAATAAACACCGACAGAAACCCAAGGCCGGAAAGTTTCGCCATAACCGATCCAAGGGAAGCGGCATATTCAGGGGGCAGGGTCAGAAACTCGAGCCCCAAAAAGATGAAGCCGAAGCCCATGAGGACATCCCCCCAATTATGGCCTTTCCACTTTATCATCCTTATAATAAACCCTATCCCGATGGCGGGAATGGCAAAATTGGCGATGTCGAATGAGGTGATACCAATAGTAGAAACTATCCATGCGGTGGTGGTGGTGCCGATGTTGGAGCCCATGATTACCCCGATGGACTGAACCAAGGTAAGCAGCCCGGCGTTGACAAAGGAAACCAGCATTACTGTGGTAGCCGAAGAAGACTGAACCAGCACGGTTACCACAAAACCGGTAAACACCGCGATAAACCGGTTTCCTGTCATAAAGTTCAGCACCCGCTGCATCCGGTCGCCGGCGGCCTGCTGAACACCGTCGCTCATCACCTTCATCCCGTAGAGAAAGAGGCAGAGCCCGCCGATTATCTTGAACAACATACTGATAATAGTAGCCATGGGGGAGAGTATAGGTTATTTTAGGCTTTTGGATAAGATAAGGGGGGAATGTGCCGGAATGTGCAACAAACTGCTGGTCTTGCGGGAATGGCTTTCCCCGGGCATAATAATGGAAGAGAGGTGCTTGTATGGGTTCATCCTTTAAGCCTGAAGAATTAGCCGGGTTTGCCCGCCACTACGGGTTTCATTATGATAGTGTCGATCCGGTACAACTGGTACGGGATATTCGTGTTGATATTGAACGGGGGCTGCAAGGGCAAACTTCCAGCCTTCCCATGATTCCCGCCGCCATTAGCCCGGTGAATCAAATAGCCGCGGGAAAAACCGTAATCGCCCTGGACGCGGGGGGTACCAACCTCAGAGCGGCCCGGGTGCGGTTTGATGAAAACGGCAAAGGAACTACTGTTCCCGGTACTGCGGAAGGAACACGGAAGGTTCCCATGCCCGGGACTCAGGGCCGGGTAAGCGCGGAACAATTTTTCGATGAAATTGCGGAGGTTACCGCGCCCTTTCTTGCGGAGGACAGCGATATTCAGGGAATCGGGTTTTGTTTTTCCTATCCCATGGAGATAACGAAGGAAGCGGACGGAATACTCCTGGCCTTTAGCAAAGAAATGGATGCCCCGGAGGTGATCGGCAAGTCCATAGGCCGGGGACTTCGGGAAGCCCTGGCGCGGCGGAAGATAAAGGCCCCGGAAAAAATCATCCTCCTGAACGACACGGTAGCTACCCTGCTCTGCGGCCTGGCGGAGATTAAACCCGACGGCGGCAAACGGGAAGGGCCGGACAAGTACGGCATTGACGGCGGACAGGGGCCGGTCAGCGGCCCAGTGATCGGCTTCATCCTGGGAACCGGATTCAACACCGCCTACCCGGAAAAGAGCATCCCCAAAACCGGCTTCCACTCCGAATCGTCCCCCCAGATTGTGGTCTGCGAGACCGGCACCTTCGCCCCCCGCTACCTGGGTTACCTGGATCGGGAATACGACGCCACCACGAAAAACCCCGGCGCCTATACCCTGGAAAAGACCACCTCCGGCGCTTACCTGGGCCCCCTCAACTTCCACATTCTCAAACAAGCTATCAGGGATGGTGTTTTGCGCTTTAAGAAATCCGGTGAATTCCTTTCCTGGCCAAATTTGCAAACCAAGGACCTCAGCGCCTTTTTGCGCGCCCCCCTTGCCATGGAAGGCCCCCTGGGCGCTCTTTTTGACAGGGATGAACGGGACGCCCTGACCTCCTTCGTCTACCTCTGCTCCATTATTACCCAGCGCGGCGCCCTGTTTTCCGCGGCAATACTAGCGGCCACGGTGGAACACATGGATGCGGGTTATGATCCCTTCGCCCCGGTGCGGATAGCCGTGGAGGGAACCACCTATACGCGCTACCATGGTATGCGTGAAGCTCTGGAATCCTACCTGCAAACCATGCTGGTTACCGATAAGCCCCGGTCTTGCGTCATAGCGCCGGTGGAGCAGGCCAGCTTGTTGGGGGCTGCGGTGGCGGCATTGACAGAATAGCGGCTACTCCACCCGTACCCGATAAGACCGCATCACCAGATAGCGCCGGAGCCGTTCCAGCCATACCGAAAGAATTCCCATAACCAGCCGGGGCATGACGGCCCAAAAGAGGGGCACGCCGATGGTCACGAAGAGCACAGTGTCCTCCAGATGGGAATGGCTGAGGCCGGCGTAATGGTTAAAAAGATCCGCATCTGTTTTTGACACCGCCCCGGTATCGACTTCTTCTATTAATATCGCCGAGCCGTATGCCAGGCCCACTACATTTACCACTATCCACAGATAACCCGTATGTTCAGGGAGGCCGAATACATTCATCAAGGGGGCCATTACCCGGCCCAGGAGCCGCATGATCCCGAATTCGTCCAGAAGTTTCTGGATAAACATGATCACTAAAATGATAAGAAAAATCCGCAGGATGTTAAAAAGGGTTTCGACGAACCATACCTTAAGCGCCGCCGGCAGCCCCCCAAGATCCAGGCCGATGGTGTGGAGCCCTGTTAGGGGGGCGGCATAGAGTTCGCCCTCCACCGGCCTTCCCATCTCGGCGGGAAGGATACGGTTTAGAACCCAGCCCGCCAGAAGGGCGCTGAAAAAGCGCAGGAAAACCATTTTGGTCAGGGAGGAGCCGGTTTTTTTCATCACCGCACATTCCACGAAGAAGTTATGAGCCAAAAAACACATGCCCGCCAGCACCGTAAGCTCCCGGCCGGTCAGGTTCAGGGTTCCAATCACCGCCAGGGCGGAATAGATATTGATAAAAATTGAACTGATCAGGGCCAGGGCCGCCTCCCCGGGCAAGCCGAGGTAGTGCATCAGAGGGCCCAGGAATGTGCCGATGTAGTAGAGAACACCTGAATAATCCAGGAGCAGCACCGCAAAGGACACAGGAATCATGATGCAGAGCAAGAAACGGGCGGTGGTAAAGGCCGGTTTCAGGGCATTGCGGCCCGCCGCCATGGTATGACGGATAAACGATTGTTTTTCCATGTTCGGAAAAGATTATAGCATAAACCGGTGGGAAGGCATATACTAAAATCGTGACTGAAATATCGGCTAAGCCCTCCGAACGGTACGGCTATGATTTTATTCCCCCGGAGTATCTTCCGGAAGGGAAGGATGAGTACTGGCTGCGGAATGAACAGAACGAAAAACCGGAAAAAACATGGCGCAAACTCAAGGTCCAGGAAATAGAAATCCTGGTGAAGAACGACAACTTTTGTTCTAACTGGGATAATTTCCTGGTAAGCGATCCCTTTGATCCCGCCCTGATCCGGAACTCCAACTTTTACGGCCTCATACGCCTGGGCGCAATGCAGGATCTGCTCCTGCAGCACCACGATTACCGCATCCCCGCAGGCATCAGAAACAGTACCCTTATTGCCTGCGACATCGGGGACGATACCTCCATCCATGACTGCCCCTACATTTCCCACTACATCATCGGCGACCGGGTTATCCTTTCCCGGATAGACGAGATGCAGGCCACCAACCACGCCAAATTCGGCAACGGGGTTATCAAGGACGGTGAGGATGAGGATGTCCGGGTCTGGATCGACGTGATGAACGAAGCCGGGGGCCGGTCTATCCTGCCCTTCGTGGATATGATCTGCGCCGACGCCTACCTCTGGGCCTGTTACCGGGACGACCAGTTGCTGACCGCGGCGCTAAAAGACATTACGCAGCAAAATTACGGCGGAAGGCGGGGGCTGTACGGGACAGTTGGAACAGGGTCGGTTATCAAAAGCTGCGCCGTGATCAAGGATGTGGCCGTGGGGGAAGCGGCCTACATCAAGGGGGCCAACAAGCTCAAAAACCTGAGTATCCTTTCCTCGGAGGCCGAACCCAGCCAGATTGGGGAAGGGGTAGAGATGGTGAACGGTATTGTGGGGTACGGCTGCCATGCTTTCTACGGCTCCAAGGCGGTACGTTTTGTCATGGGCAGGCGGAGCAACCTCAAATACGGCGCCCGGCTCATCCATTCGGTGCTGGGGGATAATTCCACCGTGTCCTGCTGCGAAATCCTCAACAACCTGATCTTCCCCATCCACGAGCAGCACCACAACAATTCTTTCCTCATCGCCTCCATGATCCAGGGCCTTTCCAACCTTGCCGCCGGGGCGACCATCGGGTCAAACCACAACAGCAGAGCTAACGACGGCGAAATCCGGGCGGGCCGCGGATTCTGGCCGGGACTTTCGGTAAGCCTGAAACATTCCAGCCGGTTTGCTAGTTTTGTGCTCATCGCCAAGGGCAATTACCCCTACGAACTCAACATCACCCTCCCCTTCTCCCTGGTGAACAACAATGTGCGGAAGGATCGGCTGGAGGTAATGCCCGCCTATTTCTGGATGTACAACCTCTACGCCCTGGAACGCAATTCCTGGAAGGCCGTTGATCGGGACAAACGGGTGATCAAGGTCCAGCATATCGAGACGGACTACCTGGCCCCGGACACTGTGGAGGAGATCATCGCCGCCCTAGCGCAGATGGAGACTTGGATGAAGGCCGCAAATATCGCGATTCCGGCATCACCACCCTGGCCGGGACTCCCCCCGGTAGACTGCGGGCAGCCAGTAGACTGCCTTGACGAGGAGGATCCGGAATACGCCTACATTCCCGAGACCGCCGAGGAGATTCCTGCCCCTGGACTGGAACGGCACAAACGGCGGACGGTGCTTCTCAAGCCCCGAAAAGCCTGGACCGCGTATCAGGAGATGCTTCGTTTCTACGCCGTAAAAAACCTTATCGCCTACCTGGAATCCCGGCCGGATCTTTCCCTGGCGGCCCTTGCCGCCGAAATGGAAGCAGGAGAAGGGCACGGTAACTCTCGTATTACCGAGTGGGTAAACCTTGGCGGGCAAATCGTTCCTAGTTTCCGGATAAACGAACTACGGGAGCGGATTCGAGAGGGGAATATCGAAAGCTGGGAGGCCATACACCGGTTCTACGACGAATTTTGGGCCGCCTATCCCCTGGACAAGGCCCGCCACGCCTGGGATATTCTCAAGTACCTTCACACCACCGTCAAAGATGCAAGTGTCACGGACGCCGGCGCCTTTGCCCGAGAACTGGATCACGCCCTGGAAACCCGGCGCCGGATTACGGAGCAGGTCTACCGCAGCCGGACAAAGGACTTCAACGATCCCTTTAGGAACATCACCTACCGCAATAAGGAAGAGATGGATCAGGTGGTGGGGAAAGCGGAGGATAACTTTTTTGTGAGCCTGGTCAGGAAGAAACTTGCGCAGTTTGAAAAAACAGTAAGTGTGTTGAAGGAACGGCTTTTATAAAAGTATGCATTATCTTTTGAAACATAAAGACATTGATGTGGCGGCCCTTTCTTTTTCCTTGAAAGGTGATTTTGAAAATTTGGTAGAAGTACATAACAGCCTTCATGTGCCGGTTGGCTGGGTAAATGAGGAAGGAAAAATAAACAGCAAAACGGTACAGGGATGGTGGGATGGCAGGGGGATACCCGGTTCACGTGAAGGGTTCCGTGAAGTATTGGCGCAATGCGATAAAAGAAGCAAGAATGAATTACTGATAACAAGTTTTGGATTAAGCCTGACCGATCATTATTGGGTATACCCGGAAAACAAGCCCCTGTCCTGGGAAAAAGCAAATTTTTATGACAATGATTTTTCTTCTGATATCGGTGATTTGTTTTTTAACCGGGGTAAGGGGAAAAAAGGCTATGATGAGAAATCTCCGGTAAATTCTTCCGATGGGCAGTTAAGAAAACGGTGGGAAATTGAAAAGGATACGGAAAAACGGGTATTGGTGAAGGAAGGGGTGCTGCCCTATTGCCAGGAACCGTTTAATGAAAAATTGGCCGCCTATATTTGCAGTAAATTTGGAATCCCCTTTGTGGATTACCGTGTAAAAAAAGAGGGGGATAGTTACATAGGCGAATGTGATAATATGACGGATACTAAAACGGAGCTGGTATATGCTTCCCGTATTTATGATGTGTTTGCAAAAAAAATCAATAATAGTATGATTGAGCATTATGTGTCTTCCTGTAAGAAACTCTGCGGTATTGATGTGCAGGACAATATTAACCGTATGCTGGTACTGGATTATATCATCAATAATCAGGACAGGCATTGGAATAATTTTGGGATGATCCGAGAGTCAAGCACCCTACAGTATACCGGCATAGCGCCGGTATTTGATTCCGAAAATTCCCTATGGAAACGATTGAGTGAAAATTTAATCAGGCCCCTGGTTCCTGCCGGTACCAAATGCTGCGGCAAAAATGTTTCCGATGCTCTTAATTATGTGACTGATTTTTCGTGGTACACAAGTGATTTGCTGCAGAACATAGGCGATGTGGCATTCTTATGCCTGGGTGATAATGCCAATATCAATCACGAGCGCCGTATGAAGATATCAGAGGGGATTGGTTTGCGGGTAAAGGAACTGGAGCGGATTATTGACATGCGCAGCTAGCGCGATACCCCGGATTTCAGTATCTCGTCAAATTGCAGATCGATAATGGTTTTCATTTGCTGCAGGGTAAGCAATAGCTCGGGGGGCAGGCAGGCGGGACCGTCCCTGCCTGGTTCGACATTCGGAATCAGCAATTGATAGGCCTCAACCTGAAGCGCCCGGGCCAGTTTAACGATGGTTTTGTCGCTCACCCATATCCGGCAGCCTTCTATGCCGTTAATCGTTTGGAATGAAAGGTCGACGGCTTCCGCAAGCTGTTCCTGGGAAATTCCCAGTATTTTTCTCCTTTTTTTGATGTTCCCCGCCAGTGCTTGCCGGAGTTTTTCCACTTCCATGCTCATAAATTCCCTGAAAATCCCAGGGCCAGCGTATTATTCCACATCACCAATCGGGTATAATCGGAGCAAGACCGATTTCTGGGAGGGGAATCATGGAAGCAAAGGCGGCACGAAAGCCAATCATAGCGTATTTTTCCGGGGTAAAGGATCCCCGGACAAACCGGAACAAGCTGAGGAAGTACCCGCTTGTAGAAGTGATAGTAATCACGATATTGGCGGTGATAAGCGCCGCCAAAGGCTGGGAGGACATTGAGCGGTACGGGAAGGCGAAGCGGAAATGGCTTGAAAAGTTTCTCCAGCTGGAGCACGGCATACCCAAACATGACGTGTACCGACTGGTGTTCATCAAACTGGACCCGGCGGAGATAGAACGCTGTTTTATGAACTGGGTGCGGGATATCAAGGCGAGCATCGGCCGCGAAGTAATCTCGATAGACGGGAAAGCCGTGCGGGGAACCTTCAATGCGGAGAGCGGGAAGTCGCTGCATCTGGTGAGCGCGTGGGCGACGGCGAACAAATTGATCTTCGGGCAGGAAAAAACCGATGAAAAGAGCAATGAAATCACTGCGATACCGCATTTGCTTGAGAAGATAGCGCTGGAAGGCTGTATAGTGACGATAGACGCGATGGGCTGCCAGCATGCCATAGCGGAGCAGATAGTCGGCAAGAAGGCGGATTATGTGTTTTCGTTGAAAGGCAACCAGGGAAACCTCCACGAATCGGTGGAAGAATACTGGGAAGGGCTGGATTTTAACGCGCCGGCATCTGCGCAGGAGCGGCATATACGATTCAACAGCACGTCAACGCATGATATAGGACACGGACGGGAAGAATACCGGGATTACGCGGTAAGTGACGATGTCGAGTGGCTGCACAAGGAGTTCCCGCTGTGGAAGACGATACGGTCGATAGGTATGGTGGAAGAAACCAGGCAGGAAGGAGAAAAAATAACTATCGGACGGCGCTATTTTGTTTCGAGTCTTGAAGCGGATGCTGAACAATTCGCCCACGCGGTACGTTTGCATTGGGGGATAGAGAACTCGCTACATTATGTGCTGGATGTGGCCTTTGGGGAGGATGCCTGCCGCATTCGCACGGACAAAGGGCCTGAAAACATGGCGTTTATCCGAAAGATTGCGATGACGCTGGC
This sequence comes from Spirochaetia bacterium, assembly GCA_025997495.1. Lineage (GTDB taxonomy): Bacteria > Spirochaetota > Spirochaetia > Treponematales > Breznakiellaceae > Termitinema. The sequence continues at coordinate 10,135 of BNUR01000034.1, forward strand.
ACGGTCGGACAAGGAATCGAAAAGCAGTATGGTAGGTCGCTTAAAACAAATGGGTTGGGATAATGACTACCTTGAGCAAATGCTTTTTGACTCAGGTTTCGGTGCGAATTCCGCTGCCGGATAATACGCTGGCCCTGCCTGAAAATCCTAAATATCGTAGTAACAACTATTACTAGGTGTTGACACTTATTTAAAATAGATATTAATATAATGTCTTAATGGGTATTTATCCTTATTTTTAATGGAAATTTATGGGGAAAATATGCGCGATTGGTTTTTATCGATAAAAATTTATCCAAATGGGAGCATTCGGGATGTTCTTTAATTCTATTGATTTCGCGATATTCCTGCCGGTTGTTTTCTTCCTATATTGGTTTGTTGTCCACAAAAACCTCAGGGCTCAAAATGCGCTCGTTGTTATCGCGAGTTATGTGTTTTACGGATGGTGGGATTGGCGGTTTCTCTTTCTAATACTGTTCAGCACCCTTACCGATTATATCGTCGGCATGGGGCTGGCAAAACAGGAAGATGCGGTAAAGCGAAAGCTCCTGCTTGGGGCAAGTCTTCTGGTGAACCTGCTCTTTCTGGGATTTTTCAAATATTACAATTTCTTTGCTGATAATTTTGCAAGGGCCTTTACCCTTTTTGGGATGAACATAAACGCCCATCACCTGAATATAATTTTACCCGTGGGCATCAGCTTCTACACCTTTCAAACAATGAGTTATTCAATTGATGTGTATAAAAAGAAACTGGAACCGACCAAGGATTTTATCGCCTTTGCCGCCTTTGTTTCATTCTTTCCGCAGCTTGTGGCAGGACCGATTGAGCGGGCCGCCAATTTGCTGCCGCAGTTTTATACCAGGAGAACATTTGACTATGATAAGGCGGTTGACGGTTGTAAGCAAATGCTTTGGGGATTTTTCAAAAAAATAGTAATAGCTGATAACTGCGCGATTTATGCAAATATGATATTCAATAATTCCGGTGAATATTCCGGCAGCACCCTGGTTTTAGGGGCGCTATTCTTTACCTTTCAGATTTACGGTGATTTTTCCGGGTATTCGGATATCGCCATAGGAACTTCCCGGCTGTTCGGCATCAACCTTATGCAAAATTTTTCCTACCCGTATTTTTCAAGGGACATGGCGGAGTTTTGGCGGCGATGGCATATATCATTGACCACATGGTTCAGGGATTATGTATATATTCCTTTAGGCGGCAGCCGACGGGTACCTGGATTAGTATACGGAATACCTTTGTCATTTTTATTTTGAGCGGTTTTTGGCATGGGGCAAACTGGACATTTATTATCTGGGGGTTTCTGAATGCGGTATATTTTTTGCCGTTACTGTTATTAAAGAAAAACAAGGCCCATATTGAGATTGTCGCAAAGGGAAGGTTATTGCCAAGCGGCGGAGAATTGTTAGGTATAATTGCAACATTTTGTTTAACGGTATTTACGTGGATATTTTTCCGCGCTGAAAATATTGGAGAGGCGTTAAGTTATATTTCAGGGATGTTTTGTCCTTCAATTTTTCCTATGCCGAAATTTGTATCGAAGCGGGTATGTGCAATTATTCTTATTCTTGTCTGCATGGAATGGCTGCAAAGAGACAAACGGCATCCCTTACAATTGACTCATAAAATACCAACGCCATTCAGGTGGGTTATATTTTATACGATTATTTATCTAATACTGCAATATGGTGGCAGCCAACAATCATTTATCTATTTTCAATTCTGATGAAAGGAGCATAATAACTATGATAGATATTTTTCTGAGGAAATTATTTCTTTTTACCTTACCCCTTATCATATTGTCTATAGCGTACATAATTTTGGATCCATTTAAAGTAATAAAGAAATATGATAGCTATTATATTTCCGATGAAATTGTCGGTGTATCTATAAACAGAGATTATATGAGCACCAGTACTTTTGATAACAATAGTGCTGTATATAAATATGATTCATTCATTTTTGGAAATTCCCGTTCAGTTTTTTATGAAGTTGAAACCTGGAAAGCGTATTTAAGTAGTGATAGCAATTGCTATCATTTTGATGCGTCAGGGGAAACGTTATATGGAATATACAAAAAGATACAATATCTTGTTAAGAAAAGTATAACCATAAACAATGCCTTACTTATTCTTGATTATGACACATTAACCCAAGTTACGTCTGACCAAAGGCATCTCTTTATAATTTCTCCTCAATTAGAGGACAATAAAAATATAATACCCTTTCATTTAAGCTTTATTAAGGCGTTTCTTACCCCCAGGTTTATGATTGCTTATTTTGATTATAAAATATCGGGAAAAGTAAAAAACTATATGAAGAAAAATTCTCTGCTTAGTGACGGTCAATCGCATTATGATATAAAAACTAATGAGTCAAGCTGGTCTGATTTTGGGAAACTTATCGAAAATGGAGAATATTATACCGACGAAAGAATGAAAGTATTTTATTCCCGGGATACTACAGAACAATCCGATTCTCCAAGAGTTATTTATAGTCAACAAGAAATGATGTTGACTGAAATTAAAGACATATTTCAGAAACACAAGACAAATTACAAAATTATAATTAATCCTCTTTACGATCAAAAGAAATTAAACAAACATGACTTAACCTATTTAGAATTGCTTTTTGGAAAAAATAATGTTTTTGATTTCTCCGGAATCAATGAATTTACAAATGATTATACCAATTATTATGAAGCATCCCATTATAGGCCCCGTGTCTCCGGAGAAATACTTAAAATTGTTTATGCGGATAAATAAAGAGAGACTATTAAAGAATCGCTTTCCAATCGGATTCTTAACCCGGAACTCTCCCCGGTAGTAAAGAGCCTCCATTCACATCAACTTAAACTTTTCCGCAATCCCCACATCCGCCGGTGTAAGCCGGTAGCCTTTCGTGGTCTTGCCCCGTGATGCAAAACCCTTCGTAACATCCCCTTATTCCCGTTCCTTCCCCTTCAACACCGGTATCGCCAACTCCGTCAGATCTATCGCCGCCGGGAAGTCCGCAGGTGTTAGAAGCACCGTCTCCCCGTCCATCTGGGCAAGGATGTCCTTCTCTCCCCGGAACTCCACACGGTGGGCGTTGAATAGTTTTGATTCCGGTTTGTGGATATGCTCCCCGGTGGTAAAAAGCCCCTTCAGGGCCACCTTCCGGAATAGGGACATCTGCCGCACCACACAAACGTTGCGATCATCCGGGAGTATCCATTTGTGGGAACCATAGGTGCGATGGCCCCCGGCGCCTACCGCTAAGAGCAGAACCGTTTCGTTAAAGTTCTCTATCCGGCGGCCCGCATCGTCGTAGGCTGAAACCTCCATGGGTCCCACCCTATAGAGCCGGTCGTAGAGAAGGGAGGCGATATCCACCCAGAGCTTATAGGAATCGCCGGGGAATTTGCCCTTCATCTTATTGGTCATATGGGTAACAAAGGCGTCGAGGCCCACCGAAAGGATATTGAAGGCCAGAAAGGGCCCCTTCCGGGGTGTTGCCGTGGTAAGCCGTAACGCACGGGCGTATTCGATCACCGAAGGATAGATGAGGCGCTCCAGGACGGGCTCCAGTTCCCAACCATCGGCGCCGTCATTACCGGTTCCCATGGGCAGCCTGAGAACGGCGAAGCTTCCACGGATTGCTGCGGAGGCCGAATAGAGAACCGTTAAAGCTTCCAGGCTGGTACCGTCCCCGCCGGCGGTGATGAGCAAGAAGAAGGGCTTACCGGTATGGGATTGCGCCGCCTCGTCCAGAAGGGCCTTAACGACTTTGCCCGCGGTTCCCGGCCCCCGGGTAAGAACCAGCCCAAACTTGCCCAAACTGCCCCTGCCCGGATCTGCATTCTGCGCAACACGGGAAGGCCCCGCATCTTCCCGCACAGGATTGGCGGCGGCTTTTTCCATGCATGCCTTCAGCGCCGCATGGTGCCGCTTCCACCGGGAGCTGATGGTAAAGCCCCCCGCTGTAGGGTTGGCAATGATGATCCAGGAGAGGGCCCGTCCGGGAGCAACGAGACTATGGGAACAAATATTCGCCATGGCTGCTGCGAAATTGTCAAGGTTTTTTGACTGTTTCATGGATTGAGGGTTACACGAAAAGCCGGAACGGTCAAGCAATAGAGAAGATACCGGGCAGTTCGTACACATCCTCCACCCCATCCACCAGGATACCCCCCATGCCGAGTTCCAGGGGCAGGAGAAGGTCGACATCGTAGCGGTCGCCGATGGAAACACAGGCAGCAGGCGGAGCGCCAAGCAGTTCCGCAGCCTTGATGAAGGGCGCGGTATGGGGTTTAACCACCCTGCACGTATCCAGGCCGATGACTGCTTCGCTTGGAAAGCAATCCGCCACCCCCAGACAGGTGAGTGTCTTCCGGGCCACCAGCACGGGATTATTGGTAACCACCGCCAGCTGGTAGTCACGGGCTAGGAGGCCGAGGGTCTTCTTTAGCTCCCCATCTTCCATAAGATACCTGCCGGGTTCGAACAGTTCCTCCCGCCATCGCACCGCCTCATCCAGAGAAATCCCAAAGGCAGTCAGAGAATACCCCAGACTGCACTTCCTGCCGCCGTGGTCCCGGGCCCAGGTTTTCTCGTATTCCTCAACGGCATCCCGCATCTCTTCAAAGCTTTTGCCATGGACTTGGCCCAGCCGGCGTATCATCCCGTCGATCTGGCCCTGGAGGTATTCCGCATGGGTGTAGAGGGTGCCATCCATGTCGAAGATTAGGGCGGAGGGTTTTGCAGGAAGGTTATAGCACTTCATTAACAGCTCCTATTTAGAGGGAAGAAGATGAAGAGAAGAGACCCCAAACATTGCTTCGGGGGGCCTGCCCGTGGGAAGCATAGAGCCTCCCCCAAAGGGAGCCCCCTTCATGCTTCCCACGGGCACCCCCCAGTACCATTATACAAAGCATATAGTGTTCTGACGAGGCGTGCTTGCGGACGAGGGCTGCTTCGCAGCAATCAGGCCACCATTCGCTTTTTAGTCAAAGCGTTTCACTCCCTTTTCGCTTTTTCGAGGTAATGGGCCTTGTGGCAGTTCGATTAATCTGTTCATGGTGTATTCTTTATGTTGCGGACTTTAGTCTGCGGACTTTAGTCTGCGGACTTTAGTCCGACGTTACCGGAATAGGGGTATCCGTTTACCGCAGTATCCCCACCGCGCGGACTAAAGGTCCGATAGCACCTATCTGTTACCGGACACGCACTGGCGGGTAGCATTACCCCAAATGGACGGGGTAGACCGAAGGATATTTTTTCTTTTATCCCCTTTTTCCATATCTTGGTCAGCTAGTCAAGCGACTTCGTGTCGCACTCCTACAGTCTCGTTATACGAAGTTTGGAATGCCCCAGCCGCGAAGCGGATTTTACTAATTTCTTCTTACAGCATTTGTTATATATAGTATAGCAGAATTTTTTGCAAAACATATAAGTGCATAATACAGATTGAAGGCAAAAAATATTTAAATGCAAAGATGCTTCTTGAAGGTTTTCTGCCGGCAAATTGTATTTCCTTAACACAAACCGGTACGGAGTAAACAATTGCAATGAGTAAGATCATTATTGATGGTATAAAATACCTGCCCTGTATCCCGGAAAGTTGATTACTGCCAACTGTTGTCCATGTTAAATATTCACTGGCTGTAATTAAGCAAAGAATACTAGCCGTTATCAAAAATAAAATGGCTCTCTTTTTAAATGGAATATTCAAATTGGATTCTTTTTCAAAAAGCATTAACATTATGGAAATCATTAAATATAGGTACAAGATTGTTGAAGGTATTTCGATATACCATCCAATAGTTGAACCTAAATATCCTGAGATATAACCCGGAAACTTTAATACCCATGTTTTTAATATAATTTTACAAAATCCAAGCGGATTAGAAAATATGAATTTCAATTGTTCATTCATATTCGCTCCATCATGGAAATCAATTTTATACTTACTGGAAACATAAACAAACCAGCCTAGGTTAAGTAAAAATGACAGGACTATAATTGAGATACAAAACAGCAAATACTGCTTCCGTGATTCAAACTTAGTAATTGGGATAAGACAAAACAAAAAGACAAGGGGTAAATAAACGATTTTACTTAAACTAATACAAATTGCTAAGCAAAAACAAACAATTATTTGTTTTTTGGTTATTTTATTTTTATTGTTAAATAATACCGCTATGATAAATGCCGAAGCAGCGAGACTTACGGAATTCAAAGAAGTATCCGCCGAAAGCGATATAGATTGGTGTATAAACATCGGCATCATTGCAATACAAAAAACAAGAAATTTGTGAACAGGAAGTCTTTTTATACAGGCAGATACAACAAGTAATGAAAATAAAAATGCCGATATTCTTCCTGCATACATTAACAGTAAAGTACTGTCAGTAAATAAAGACAATAAAATAACTCCGGGTATTTGGAATAGATACGAAATTGGAGAATATAAAGCTGTATTTGAAAATTCATACCATATTTTGTTTTCTTTATCAAGATTAAGTGTAATGTATTTATTCAAATCTGAGTATTTCCCGTTCCGCACATCAAAATTAAAACGTGCATTGCCCGAAAGCATATCACCACCATGCCGGTCGTCAATAGAATAACCGGCAATTATATGCCCTTCTTTAATATCCAGAATTCTAAGCCAATGTGCTCCTTCATCTGGTGCACCTGACATTGGTAAGATAAACAAATACGAAAGTCCAATAACTGTAAAAAATATAAAAAATATATTGTCAATAGTGAGCTTTTGATAATATATAAAAACATATAATGCAATGCCTATTAACGATATTACGGAAAGCGAAAAAACAAAAATGGGAACTATCGGCAGAGTTTTATTTAGTAATAACCTAATTACTACCGGCAGACATATTAAAATCGATTCACTTATAATTGTAGCAATGTATATTATTTTACCGATTTTTCGATTAGCCAATAAGAAAAAAATGGAGAATAATGCCACAAGAACCATTAAGCCAACTTCAGCGCAACCTATCATTCGTTCATGCCATATTGGTGCAATTAATGGTCTATTAACAAGATATTCCCCAAATACTATAACCAGTGAACGCACTGACGGTATATAAAAGATCAAAAGAACAACATTTACGAGAAACAGCACTCCCAAAATGATGTTTGCACGGAACGCAGAAATATTAATAGTAATTTCACTTTTCTTCATGATATTCTTCCTCAGTGTTTACATTCCACACGCCGCTTTTATCTTTATTGCCTGTTTTAATTACGTTAACGGCTTCCATTGCCGTAAGCATAGAATGATCCATGTTGTTGTATTTATGCTGACCGTTTCTACCAAGACAATAAAGGTTTTCGATTGAATCAAGATATGTTTTTATACTATCCATTTCGCTATATGAACCGAAATAGACAGGATAGGCTTTTTGAATTTTTATGCGAGTCGCATCGAGCACATCTTCCTTGCCGATAATATCTATTTTTACCAATTCAGCTATGGCAAAATCGATAAAATCATTATCATTCATATTCCACATTCCGTCCCCCTCATTGCAAAAATATTCAAGTCCGATCCAAACGGTATTCATAGGGTCGGCTACCATATAGGGCGACCAGTTGTTAAAAATCTGCAGCCTGCCAATACGGACATCCCGCTCTTGAATATAAATCCAGCAATCGGGCACAATATTTTGAAGCGTTTTTATTTTGGTCTTATTTTGCAGTTTGAACTTTTTAAGAAGTAAGCCTACGGTGATAAAATCACGATATGGCAGTTCTTTTGCGGCGTCGGCAATCGGAGCAGGCGCCTTTTCACCTGCTCTATTTTTGATAGCTTCGATGAGATCTTTAACGGGCATTGTTGAAAGGACTATATCGCAGGGAATTGTTTCGTAATCTCCATTACATTCGACTGTAACGCTCATTGCTTGAATATTTTCCACATCAAAACCAATAACCTTTGTATTGTAATGAATTGTCCCACCTAAACTTTGTATTTTTTCGGCGACAATACTCCATAATTGACCGGGACCCATTTTAGGATAAACAAACTGTTCAATAAGGGATGTTTGATTTGTCTTGTGATGAGGATTGAATGTCTTCGCCAGTGCTTCTTTTATGATAGCGCTTATCGAAAGTTCTTTTACCCGTTGTACACCCCAGGAAGCTGAAAGTTTAGAAGGATGAAGTCCCCAAACTTTTTCAGTGTAATCTTCAAAAAACATGCGGTAAAGATGTTTCCCAAAACGGTTGATATAAAAATCTTCAAGGGAATTTTCTTTTCTCTTTTTTACCGAAGAATACAAAAAACTAATTCCTGCGAGAATAGTGTTAAAAAAACCCATATTAATAAAAGTCTGCGCTTTAAAGCTAATGGGATAATCAAAAAACTTTCTCCGATAGAAAATACGCGAAACCCGGTTGCGGATAAGCATGACTTCATCGGTTGTTTCGGGGTCGGGGCCGTCAACTGTGTATGTTTTGTCTGTGCCAAGCAGCACATCATCTTTCGCACCGCTTCCTTGAAGGGACATCATTTCTTGCCAGAAATCATTTACCGGTTTGCTCTTTGAAAAAAAGCGATGCCCGCCAATGTCAATTCTATTACCCTTGTATGCAATGGTGGTGGAAATACCGCCAATACGGTCAGTTGCTTCAAAAACAGAAACGTCAGCCTCCGGTATTTCTGTTAATATTTTATAGGCAGCGGTAAGACCAGCGGGACCAGCCCCTATTACGATGAACTTTTTTGGCGCATTACTTTTGTCCATATTTTGCACCTTTGAATATCAATATTTTTCGTGCCAAATAATTCCACATAAATACAATTCCGGCGGTAATAATTTTTACGATGAGATACCATTCCTGCCCAAACATACGAATACCGGCATACATACCGATTTCTGTTAAAGCTAGCCCGATAATGCCAATAACCGTGAATAAAATAAATGAACGGATTTTGTGTTGTTTTGCGTTTTCATCAATTTGCTTAAATACAAAAATTAATGAAAAGATGTAATTGAAAATGAGCCCGGTAATAAAACCTACTGCCGTAGCAAGCAATATACCGGTTGTCCCCATGGATGAGAATAGTAATGTTTTTGTAAGATAGAGAACGTCGAAATCAACCAGAAAGGCGAGACCGCCTACAAGGAGATAACGAAAAAATTCAAATAGTATGGGAAAAAATCCCGAGAGGGGCTTGACAAAGTCTAACGAGGTGTCATAATTCTCTTGGCTCTTGGCTCTTGGCTCTTGGCTCTTGGCTCTTGGCTCTTGGCTCTTGGCTCTTGCATATTTTACGTTATCATAAAACTTAAAAATGTTCAACCCTTTCATGCAAAATTTTACCCCCATTTCATGCCATAAAACTACTGTGAAACACTCATTTAGAGGCATGTTTTTTCTGTAAAATGACTTTTCCTACAGTCTCGTTATACGCCGTTTTTCTGTTACAAAAATATATTTTTATGAATTCATCCAACGGTTTTCCAGTAATCAAGAAATCCTTTTTTATAAAACAGATAATCCTGTTCAAATTCAAGATTAATCTTTTTTATTATTTCGTGAAAATCCTTTCGATCTTTTTTGAATAAAACCCAGCATCTGGCAACAGGACAATAAATTGATGATTCGTACTTCCACTGACGCATAAGTATTTCCATACTCATATTGGTATGAAATGCACAATGAACTGGAAGCACATAAAACCAATCCGGATCTTTTGGTATTTCTTCACATATACGAGTATGTAATACCAAACACCCATCCATATCAACCAAGTCATTTACATTATCTAAATCTTGTCTTGATATCACATGCTCAAACATGGCGCTATTAATAACGACTTTGTATTTTTCTAACTGCTCTTTTAACACATAATTTGTTTCGTTGGTCTGAATATAAGGATCGTAAACTAATAATCCTAAACCATAGTATTTTTCTAAAATTTTACTAAGTGTTCCATATCCTCCTGCATAGTCAAGCATTTTTGCCGGATTAATGATTTTCTTATTTTGCAAAATATTCAACATTGTTGCCTGTTGTAAATAAGGAGGCTGATTACCCAATCTATCGTTATTTGATTTTAAATTCTCTCCGAAATGGTGAAAGTCACTGTTTAATTTTTCCCATTTTTTAAATGGAAGTTCCTGGTAAGTTTTTGAAGACACAAACCCACAGTTTTTACATTTCCAATAATCAACAACACCTATTTCTTTCATCCAAGTTTTATAGGGTTCATTTTTGTATTCTTTTGAAAAAAAATACTCCATCTCAGAATCACAAATCAAACAACCTTGTACATCTTGGGGGGGGGGGGGGGGGGGAAATTTTTTCAATAGAATTTCCCTTTTTTAAGCAAAAATTTAATTAAAATTTTTTTTTTATTTCAAACCTTTTTCAATTTTTTTTTAAAATTATTTTAAAAAAATTTTTTTAGCCCTTTTTTGATAAAACTTTGAACTTTTAAAAAAGCCCGTGGGGGTGGAAAAAAGGGTTTTACGGGAGGGTTTTAGGGG
>BNUR01000035.1 GCA_025997495.1 Spirochaetia bacterium
CCTGATATGATTTCATTTTACCGAAATATGCTGGGGCTTAGATTACAATTTACCCAGGACGAGCTCAAAAATGCGTATCGTGAAGCGGTGAAAAAATATCACCCGGATAAATATACCGATGCTTCAAAACGCGACAGGGAAAATGCTGAGATACTTATGAAGCAGGTTAATGAGGCGTATGAGGTCTTAAACAGAACAAAGTGCAAGCCGAAGAATCAATAATTTTTTCAAAAAAGAGGTAGTAAATGTATTGGGCTAGAAAGATTGAGGTGGTTTTCCAGGAAGGGCTTTCCAGGAGATACACGTATTTGTTGTGTGACTCTTTTGAGGAGTTTACCGAAGATACAGCCGGGGTTGTATCAGCTCCGGCTGTTTGGGATGCGCAAATCGGAAAATTATCGAAGGCAGAAGCGAGGGAAAGGGCCGCTAAGAAACCAAAAAAACCACTTAATTGGGTGGTAAATCCGATCCTGTCGCCGAATGTCATTTCTGTCATGAATGATTTAGGGGCCGTTATTTCAGCAATTGTTGTAAGTGAGCATTATGGAACCGCTGATGAAAGCAAGATGCGTGAATTCAGGGGATTGATAATTAACAGGAAAGTGGGGCAACAATTTCATATAGCAAAAACATATATACCCGGATATGAATCCATATTCGACGGCACGATTAACAAAAAAAGCCAGGAGACTGCCTCGGTGAATGGTGATGATGCCTATGCTTATTGTGACATAGGGATTGCATATCGCGAAAATCAGGACTATTGTATGGCAATAAAGAACTTTTCACAGGCAATTGAAATCGACCCCAATTATGCCATTGCATATTATCTCCGGGGTGTCACCTATTGCCTGAAAGACGACTATGACCATGCGATTACGGATTTAAAGTACGCTATCAGAATAGACCCAACTATCACGGCTGCAAAAGAATTGCTGCAAGGAGTCCAGGATAGTAGAAAGGAAGGCGCTTGATTATGGGATAATCCTATACTATCATAGTGGGGAGAAAAGGGGTTTATATGGCAGACTTATCCAAGGGATTTACCATCGCAACGAAGAATTTCAAGAACATAACGGTGGAATCCAAGCTGGGCGAAGGGGGACAGGGGGCGGTCTACCGGGTGGACTACGACGGCCGGCCCAAGGCCCTCAAGTGGTACACCACGGCACTAAAAAATCCGAAAAAGTTCTATGGGAACCTGGAACCTGGAAAATAATATCAAAAAGGGGGCTCCTACCAACGCCTTCCTCTGGCCCGAGGACATTACGGAACAGCAGGGGGATACCTTCGGGTACATTATGAATCTGCGCCCCCCGGAGTATGTGGGTTTTCCCCGGTTCCTCATCGGTAAGGAGGGGTTTGCCAGTATCACCGCCATGGTCAACGCAGCCCTGCGGATTACCGAGGGGTTTCGGGAATTGCACCTCAAGGGGTACAGTTACCAGGATCTGAATGACGGCAACTTCTTTATCAACCCCCAAAATGGGGATGTGCTGATCTGCGATAACGATAACGTGTCCGAGTACGGCAAGAATTCGGGGATCGCGGGGAAGGCCCGGTACATGGCGCCGGAAGTGGTGCTGGGCAAAAGCCAGCCGGGGATCAAGACCGATAGCTTTTCCCTGGGGGTGGTGCTTTTCCTGCTCTTTACGGGTAATCATCCCCTGGAAGGGAAAAATACCTGCCCACCCCTCGTGACCCTCAAACTGGAACGGAAGTATTTTGGGGAAAACCCGGTGTTTATCATGGATGATGATAGTCAAATAAAAAGTGTTAAGTACGTCAAAATTTTGATGTATATAGTAGGAGGAGCATAAAATAATGAATCGTAAACTGAATGGGATGGTGCAGTTGACAATGAAGCGATAGACGCGATAAAATTAGGCAAAAGGGAGAAGATGATGATTACTTCGTGGCGATTAAAGAATTTTAAGTCAATTAAGGACTTGCCGGACTTGAAAATGGCGCCCTTGACTATACTAACAGGGGTGAATTCAAGCGGAAAAAGTAGTTTGCTGCAATCAATTCGTCTTATTTCGCAAACAATGATGAAAAAGGATGACAAATACGACCTGGATCACAACAAGTCTGTTCCAATAGTGTTTAATGGTCATTTAATTAATTTAGGAAGATTTGAAGATGTGGTAACTAATAATATTATTGAAAAGAAAAATAGTATTGGTATCGGTTTCACTTGTAATAGTTCACCTGAACTATTTTCATGCTCATTAAAAAGTTATATACAAACACAATTACATATCGATCTTTTTTCGGATAAATACTTAGATAAACATTATTGGGATTGGGGCAATACTGATATTGATATTGCTTTTGGTTTCGAGGATAGAAAACAAAAAACCCTTCGATTATTTTCATCAAAATTGACTGCGGCAACTCAGTTTGATAGTAATGTATTTATTTCTACAAATTATACACCTGATAACGAAATAAAGGGTAATGATGGTAGTGAATATTCACTTTCAGAGCAGAAACGTAAAAAACCTTTAGATCCATATTATTTAGAAGCAACAAAATATAAAACTGCCGCAGATGATAATTGGACAATGTTAGAAAGCGGATATCAAAATCGTACATTAACGGGCTGTCAATTCAAACACTTTCTGCCATATAAAACGATTTACATTGTAAATGAAATCGATAAGTATACTCGAATCGTAACTGAAATATTGTGCAATAATAATATAGAGCGCATATCGGATTGGAAGTATGAGTTACAATCTTTCAAAGACTCGGAATTGGAATTTCTACAAAAAATGTATTTCCCGGCTACGATAATAAAGGTGATGCGGGAAATATTAGATGGAATTGTTGATTTTGATGAATTGTTCGGTGAGAAAATATATAAAACGGAATCTTCTCGTGATGCCTTAAATATTTCTGACTGGATAAATATAGTGAATGCTCAAAACATCGAAGAGAGAACAATAGATGCGTTTTGTAATAATATCAATGTTTCGGATGATAACAATAATTTGTACAAAAGAATATATGATGCTGCCAACAAAGCACTAATTGAAAGTGGGAGAAAAATAAAAACACCTAACATTATCACATTCAACTTACAAGAAAACAAATCTTATGATTTCGATTATGGTTTAGATTATTTAGAAGAGTTTTTTTCTTCAAAAATTAAATATCTTGGGCCATTACGCGACCCGCCAAAGTCAGTATACCCACTTGTTGATTTTGATGATCCAAAAGATGTTGGAATTATTGGAGAAAATGTTGCTGCTGTTTTTGATTCATACAAAGATACTCCTATTGATTATATTCCACCAAAGAACATTCAGACTGGAAAAAAAATTAAAAGCACTCTTAAAAATGCGGTTAAAGTTTGGTTAAGATATTTAGGCGTAGCAAACGGTGTAAAGACTGAAAACAAAGGAAAATATGGGTTCACACTATCGGTAAAAATGTCTGATTCAGAGACATTTCACGATTTTACAAATGTAGGAGTAGGTGTTAGCCAGGTTTTCCCTATAATGGTAATGTGCCTAATTGCGGACAAGGATACAACCTTTTTATTTGAACAGCCAGAACTGCATTTACACCCTCGCGTACAATCTCATTAAATTTGGTGTAGCCGTCCTTTTTATCTTTTTCTGCAAAATACAATTTAACTGAATCATGAATAGTAGTTTTATCGCCTTGCTCCTCTACAATCCGATATCTAATCTTATCAATAAGGTATTCGCTGTGTGTTTCAATGATGCATTGTTTATTAAGTAATGCCATCGATAAGAAAAATTCACCAAGTCGAGATTGTACGCGAGGGTGTAAATGCAGTTCTGGCTGTTCAAATAAAAAGGTTGTATCCTTGTCCGCAATTAGGCACATTACCATTATAGGGAAAACCTGGCTAACACCAAATTTAATGAGATTGGAATAAATGAGTACGGTGTTATATTAGAATGGCCAGATGGATTTTTTGATGAATCGCACAATACAGCAACTGACATTTTACTTGCTGCAGAAAAAAAGAAACAAGAAAAACGAAAAGTCAATAATATTGATAGCACCGAGGATAATGATGATTACTAATGTGTTTGTAGATACAAGTGTTTTAGTATTTCCGCCTCAATCAAAAAACCTGCAAGAAGAATATATAAATATAGAGATGTTTTTTAATAATTTAAATAATATTTTTCTGATCCGGAGAAAAATATGGAATATTACAATATTTATTAGAAACGATATCGCTACTGATTTAAAGAAGTATGGATATATGTACACGCTTGACCCTAATCAAAAACAACGAATCGCTAATATTCACAAATATAACCCTGGTTTTGAGTATAATCAAGATGAGCTTTTGGATTTTTACCAAAAATTAATTTCAAGCTCTAGCGGCAAGGGCATCATAAGGTTTAACAATGATAGATCCAAAGATGATGATGTTAGTTCTGACATTAAATTGTATCATGAAAACGCAGAAGTTTGCAGAAATAAAATAGTTGAAGATGAATATAGAAAACTTATTGCATATGTGAAATATTTAAATATTAAATATAATAATGCTGACTCGTGCTATGTTGCTATTTGCGGTGAGAAATTTGGATACATAGAAAATAATATTAAAATAGCAACGACAAAGACTCTATACGATAAAAAGAATAGACTTAATCCCAAATTTGATTCAATAAAATGTGCCTATAAAAAAGCAAAAGAGGAGACTGCTAAAGATCTTATTTTTGGGACTGATATCGAAAAGTCCACTAGCACTTCAATTGTTAATAATTACTTATATAATAAACCCCCGATTCCAAATCAAATATATCATTATTTGACAACTCTTGCAGAAGTTGCAAAAAAAACAACCATAAATGAAAACATTGATGAAAAAACTATTAATAAGGTGGTGCAAATTTTCGGATGTAATTCATCATCAGAAGATAAAAATAATCCGTATGAGGATTGTCGTTATAGAAAATGGCATGATGGAAAAACTGTAAGCCAATTTCAACTTCATCTCAAGCCTACAACATCACCACCAAATATTCCGGGTACAACGCGAATTTATTACAAATATGATAATGAACAAAAGAAAATGGTTGTGGGTATGATACTTGAACATCCACCAAATTGTGGGAAATGTCCAGATGAGGATAGATGTCTAGGTATGAACACGATTGGGTCGATAGTTAAGCGGAAATTTCAAGGCGGGATTAAGTCAACAGAAAATGCTTGATAAGATGAAAAGTAAAAGGTGCATATAAATGAGTTATGCGAAATGCTTGGCAAATAGTTGTAAAAACGTCTAAAGTATTATATATTATAGCCGATAATAGACTGAGGGATAGTATAGGAGTCGATATGTTGTTATTAAATACGCAGCTCGTATTTTTTTTTGATAGAGATTACTCTGGCGAATTTGAATCGCTTTCTATAAGCTTGAAAGCCGTATTTGAAAATTCAACGAGTACTATGCTAATTCCTATTGACACATCTGCCCCCAGTGAAATTCCTCGATTGACCATTTCTTTTAATGGATATGCGATAAATGTTTCGAAAAATCGCATTGATATTACAATCAATGGTCCGAATATAGATACTAATATTATTGAAAGATTAAATGCTTTTGATTTTTCATCATTGAACATAAATGTAAAACGGATTGGATATGTTTGTACATATTTTTTTGAAGATAATCCTAATAGAATATTAAATGAAGTTTTTTCTGAACAATATAGATCAAATGACTATACAGAATTAAATATTCGTCTCAATAAACCTTTCTCATCAAATGGCAAACAATGTAATAATATTGAAAGCGTAAGTCCTGGCAAAATTAATGGCTTTTTGGACGGGAATCAATTAAGTAAAAATGGATTAATTGTTCAACGCGATGTAAATACTAGTGCTAATGAAGTTATTCCTATCATTTTTGATATGCGAAGAACTTTTATTGCTGATTTTTCTGAAAAATGTACCCAATTTATATTCCATTATGAGGGTTGAAAATGCCAACAACAACATTTGTTATACCTGATAATACAAGTAATGCAGGTGAAACTATCCCCTCAGGTTATAAATTACACCCTATGCCATCTTCCTTATCAACGAGTGGAAAAATTGATCTGTATAATGAGTACCTTCAAGCTGTTGTTGGCAAACAAATGTCACTTGATAAAAAAATAGGAGGTATGGATGAAAAAATAGGAGGTATGGATGAAAAAATAGGAGGTATGGATGAAAAAATTAAAGAGCTGGATACAAAAGCTGCTACGACTATAACAAATATCAATGAGAGTTCTAATAAAAATATTGAAATTATTGGCATTTTTTCTTCTGTTATTGCATTGTTAATATTGAATATTGGTATAATTGCTATTGCTAATACTTTTCTTAAAGCAATGTTATTCATAGTGGCCCTTACAGCATCTCTGTCATTGTTTGCCTTATTAATTCATTCTCTTTTTAATAAAAATAATGCATGTAAGTTAAGTAAATATTTCTGGATACCATTTTCAATACTAATTGTTTTATTACTGTTAGGGATATGGACCGAAATATCTAATTGGGCACCCTTAAAATACATTTCACCACCTCCTGCGCCTGAACAAGAAGTTGGTACAATACCACAATCATAATGAATATATATAAAAACGTCAAAAAGTAATATCGTAAAGCCAAGCACTTCGCATAACCAGACTGCTGAAAAAGTCATTTTGCAGAAAAAATACGTCTCTAAATGAGTGTTTTATAGCAGTTTCATGGCATGAAATGAGGGTAAAATTTTACATGGAAGGGTTTTTCAGCAAACTCAACATACGCTATGCGCTATTAATTTTTGAACATATTGACAAAAAGAGATTCACCGTGATAAGATAAAAAGAGGGCATAAAAAACGATCTGTTGGAGGAAATGAATGTCAGATTTTATAGTTATAATGCAATGTTGCGCCGCAAAAGATAATGCCAAATATCTTAAAGACGGCGGTCGTGATGTGCATTTTGTCGCAAATCCAAATTGTGGAACAGAAAAATTCTACAAAAGACCGGACGACAAAAGTTTGTCCGGAAAAACATATAGAGAAATTGTGGATTTACAAAGCAACGAAAATTTAAGCGAGGCGTACTCAATATATACCCCAAATAATCCTTATAAAGATATATACAAAGAATTGTTTGAAAAATTTGGTAAACGTCTTTATATATTATCCGCAGGGTGGGGTATAGTTCGCGCAGAATTCAAGCTGCCAAGTTATGATATTACTTTTAATGCAGGCGCAGGAAAACTCAAACACCGCAATCACAGCGATGCCGGATATAAAGACTACAATCATCTTGCCCTTGATTTTCCGGCTAATCCGCCTCCTGTTATCTGCATAGGAAGTCATGGTTATCAAGAACAGTACAAGAAACTCATGGGAAGATCACCGGATAAAGATATGCCTACATTTGCATGGGATAATAACTATACCCGGTATTACGAAACAGCACGTCGGGTTATTAAAGGCGATGTGTTATGATAATTGATGCTAAAAGCCTTAGAACGAGCACAGAATTACAGAAAATCCCCGATATTTCCGGCTGGTATAAATGGTGGGCAAAAGAAGATACGGCAAGAAAATTACTTGGACATTTTTTTGGTGAACTTCTGCCTGTTTTAACAAAAGGCACAGGTGAACTTAACGAATACTATTACCTGTATGTTGGAATAGATAATTCCATGAGAAAAAGGCTGAATTGGCATATAAATCAACAGCATACCGCCGGATATATAAAAAACGGATTTTTATCAACGTTCAGGAATAGTATAGCAAGCCTGATAGCAAACGATTTATTTGCCGAAACTGAAACAAACAACATCATAGATACATTCAAAATCGAATACTTTCCTATGGATATTCCTAAAAAAGAGATTGAAGCGACAATAGAAATCCCTCAAATGGGGAGTAATGTCCTGCCAATAAATATACAAAACAATCACAATCCACGCATACAGGAATTCACCCATTATCTTAAAGAACAAAGAGCAAATTCCAGGCAAAAAGCCTTGTTGAGAATTGGTTCGGCGGTCAATTTCAAGTCTAGTTTCCGGTGACCAAACGAACGCAACAAAATGCGTCTGAATATTCTTGTATTAAATATCAGGGGAAATAAAAGAAGCGAAACTCACGATTTCCTTAAAGACTTACACCAGGCGCGATTAAGGCAAGAAAACGCTGTTTGGAGGATATGCAATGACAGAGTATATCCCGGTTGTATGATAGAAGTATTGTGGTCAAAAGAGCGGCCAACCTATTGCTCTATTTCCCTTTCTATGATACAATTGTTCATCACTATCTGGACAGCATAAGCCCAAAAGGAGATATTATGCACAATGAACATTTAACCGCCATACCCACCGCGGTTATCACCGAAATAGAGGGCCTTTTTCAGCAGATTCTCGTCAAACTGGGGCCTTACCGGACGCCCCTCACGACGGAAGAGCGCAAGGAAATGGCCATTGTTGGCGACAAGACCCTGGCTTTTCTGGAAAAAAGCAAAGAATTTGTCGAACTGTACCCCGAACTTATCCCCGCATGGAACGACAAGGCCAATTTTACCGATGATTGTGACGATATTCGTAACCTGCCGCCGGTTAAAAACCTTGCCGACCAGGCACAGGAGGCCATTTACAACATTTACTACCTTGCGGGTAACGAAGCCTACCACTGGGCGCTTGATTTTTATAATTCCGCCAAACATGCCGCCGGCCGGGACGTTCCAAACGCCAAGATCGTGGCAGCGGAACTGGGCAAACGCTTCCAAGGCCAGGGCCGAAAGCCCCCAATAACCGAAGTATCCGTCTCATAGGCGGGGGCGCGGGGTATTTACCTGGCTAGCTGTGTTTTGAGGCAACTAATTAGGTATTTATCTGGCTAGCCGTGTTTTGAGGCAACTAATTAGGTATTTACCTGGCTAATTATGTTTTGAAGGGAACACAAAGGTGAGGAAATACCCACATTACCTATAATGGTTATAATCAACAAATTGGTTTTATAAAGCGGCAAATGAATTTTGCATAATGGGACGTGACAAGAATATTGGGGTAGTGCTAAGATAGTATGATGCCGAAAAAAATCATCAAAAAGGAAATCACCATCAGAAGTTCCGCCGCAGAATATTTGACCTTTGTTGCCGCCACCGGTGACAGTCAGGATAGTGTTGAAATGCGCTATGAGGATGAGAATATTTGGCTGACACAGAAAATGATGGCAGTACTGTATGACGTAGACATACGGACGATCAATGAGCATCTGGTTCATATTTTCAATGACCGGGAGCTTGAACCGGAAGCAACTATCCGGAATTTCCGGATAGTTCAAGCCGAGGGTTCCCGCCAGGTAAAACGGGATGTTAAACACTATAACCTGCAGGCAATTATTGCGGTTGGTTTCAAGGTAAACTTTGAGAAGTATCGCATTATTCAAGACCGTCTCTTTATGTCTGATTATGATAAGTACTTACTGGAGTTGGAAAATATGGCGAAAAAAGGTTCATAGCATAGATAAAAAAACAAGTACAAAGTGTTAAGTCTCTTTATTTTCCCTGTTATATATATGAAAAGAAGGTACGGTTCCTGCTAGGACACATCCTAATTTCTCCAATAAATATCAAAAAATTCATTTATGATGTCTTCAAAGGCGGTTAAGTTATTATCTCGTAATGCAATATACACTTGGCGCCCCCTTCGCGCGTCAAGTGCATCATAAAACCAGTTGTATAGTTCTTTTGCGGTGTTCGTTTTGTCAAGTCTTTTAAAGGTGTCTTCAACACTTTCTTTTATATCTTGAATTAAATCGGGACAATTCAGTGCCGGTGTGATGACTTTAGTATTGATAAGATCGAATAATCTGTTTCGTTTTTCGCGATCGTTTTTTTCATTTTCTTTGTAGAGCATCTCAACAGCATTATCAATGTCAGTTCCAATAAAATCAGCAAACTTTTGCAGCCGTTCAAAATACATGATGAAGTCGGCGGAAGCAACATCCGCCTCGCTTGGATGGGCAGTAAAATTACGAATCTCCCGTACATTTCTGGCCAGCTTTTCTTTCCGGGAATCAAACCTATCTTTATACATATTTGATAAATCCTGCCAATTATGGAGGAGAATCTTTAATAAGACTCCCATGTCTAATTCGTTTAATTCAGTTATGCCCCTTCGGGTTATTATTCTAACATCCTGTTCATCAATTTTTCCTATCACACAGATGCGCCACCAATCCGGTGACAAGGAAGGCAATAATTCATTCAAAAGATCCGCCAATGGCTTGTTCAGGGCATGTAAATTCTCATAGAGTTTTAGCAAATTTTTCACATTTTCCATCATTATCCTCTATTACTATTCATATACGCCCGTAAATCCGGGTAAGCAGCGCAATCTTCTCCGCCAGTTCACTTTTCAGCATCCCGCCATTCATGCGCCAGCGCCAATTGTTGCCCCCGGTGGTGGAAGGCGCGTTCATCCGGGCATTGGTTCCCAGGCCCAGGTAATCCTGCATGGGGATAATGGCAAGGTTAGCAACGCTGCCCAGGACGGAACGGATAAATGCCCAGTTACCTTCTTTGATGGCTTCCCTAATGTTCCGCAGGCCGAAGTATTCCATTGCCAGGGTAACATCTTCGAAGCGGGCAGTTTTGAGCCAACCAAGGCTGGTGGGGTTGTCATGGGTGCCGGTGTATACCACGCAGTGCCGTTCAAAGGTGTGGGGCATGTAGTCGCTGGATTCCCGTGAGTCAAAGGCAAACTGCAGGATCTTCATCCCCGGATAACCGGAGGCCCGCAGTAATTCTCTTACTTCCGCAGTAAGGTAGCCAAGGTCTTCAGCAATGATGTTTGCCCCCGGCAGTTCACGGTTTATCGCGGTAATAAAACTGTGCCCCGGCCCTTTAACCCATTCGCCCCCGCCGGCGTCCTTATCTGCGGCGGGAATGGAATAGTAACTTTCAAAGCCCCGGAAGTGATCGATGCGGGTTACATCGTAAAGCCGCATACAGGTTCGCAGCCGGGTGAGCCACCAGGCATAGCCGGTTTGCTCCAGAATGTCCCAGCGGTAAAGCGGGTTCCCCCAGAGCTGCCCACCGGCGGCAAAGGGATCCGGCGGGCAGCCGGCAACACGGATTGGACGGCGTTGTGGGTCCAGTTGAAAGAGTTCGCTGTTAGACCAGGTATCGGCGCTGTCCATGGCCACGTAAATTGGTATATCGCCGATAATCGACACACCGTTACTGTTCGCATAGGCCTTTAGGTGTGTCCACTGGGTATAGGCAAGGTATTGCACGTAGGAATGGTACTCGATATCCTCCGCCAGCTTTTTTTGATAATTTGCCAGAGCCTTCGCTTCACGGAAACGAAGCGGCCCTTTCCATTCAAGCCAGGACACCCCTTTATTACGGCGTTTCAATGCCATGAAAAGGCTGTAGTCGTTAAGCCATGGGGCGTGCTTTTCCCGGAACTCCTGAAACGCCGCACCGTTATGGGCGGACGGGTTTTCCCTGAACCGGACAAAGGCCTTACGCAGGATCTTTTCCCGGTGCAGGTACTGTGCCGCGTAAGACACCCGGTTCGGCCTGCCCCAGTGAACCGCTTCAAGTTCTTCCCCGGTAAGAAGGCTCTGGTCGCGGAGCATGTCCAAATCGACATAGTAGGGGCTTATGGCAAAGGCGGAGAAACTCTGGTAGGGACTGTCCCCCCAGCCGGTCGGGCCAAGGGGCAGTATCTGCCAGTACTTCTGTCCGGCCTCTTTCAGAAAATCCACCCACCGGAGACCCTCCTCCCCAAAGGTTCCTATGCCGTACCGGGAAGGCAGGCTGCTTACCGCCAGCAGTATTCCTGCGGCACGTTCGGCCACGGCCTTAGCCCTTCACCGATCCTGCGGTGACCCCGGCGATGATGTGTTTCTGGCAGGCAAAGTAGAACACGATAATCGGGATAACCGCCAGGCCTATCATGGCCATCATGTAGCCCCAGTCGATGGAACCGTAGCCGCCCCGCAGGTATTGTACCGCCACCGGAATGGTACGGTATTCGGAACCGATAACCAGGTTTGGCAGGAGGAAGTCGTTCCATACCCACATGGCGTTGAGGATGGCCACCGTAACGGCGATGGGAGCCAGCATGGGGAAGATCACGGCGAAGTAGGCCCGTATGGGTGTGCAGCCGTCGATGGTTGCCGCTTCTTCCACGGCGATAGGGACGGACTTAACAAAGCCGCTGAAGAGAAACACCGATTGTGCGGAGCCGAAGCCAAGGTAGAGTACCAGGATGCCCAGGGGATTGTCCAGGTGGAGGAGGTTCGCCACCTTGGTCAGGGGGAACATTACCATCTGGAAGGGGACGATCATGGCAAACACAAAGGCAAAGTAGAGGGCCTTGCAAAAGTGACTGTCGGTACGCCGGGTGATATACCATGCGGTCATGGAGGTGAATAACACAATGATTGCCACGGAAAACACGGTGATGAAAAGTGACCAGCCGAATGCGCTGAAAAATCCCGTGGCGGCAATTCCGTTGACATAGTTGGTAAGGCCCGTAAAGCTTTCCGCGTTGGGGAAGGCAAAGGGGGTGTTGATGACGAAAAGTTTCCCCTTAAATGAATTGAGGAACACTAACAGTATCGGCGCAATAAAAAGCAGGGATACTACACACAGTATCAGTACCACGATAACGTGGCCGGGGGTCAGGGGTTTTTTTTGTTGAATATCGCTCAATTGGTTATCTCCTTACGCCTGGTTATGGAAAGCTGCACCAGGGTGATTGCCACCACCACCAGGAAGAACATCAGTGCCTTCGCCTGGCCGACGCCTTCCCAGCCGACACGGCTGTAGAAGGTGTTATAAATATCAAGGGCAACCATGGCGGTTTCCTTGCCCGGCGCGCCCGCGGTAAGGGCCAGGTTCTGGTCGAACATCTTAAAGGAATTGGCAATGGTCATAAAGAGGGTGATGGTGATGGAGGGCATCACTAATGGTATGGTGATCTTCCGCAGCACCGTAAAGGGGTCCGCCCCGTCTATGATGGCGGCCTCCATAATATCGCCGGGGATGTTCTGGATGCCCGCGATAAAGATGATCATCATGTAGCCGATGAATTGCCAGTTGCTCAGTATCACTAATCCCCAGAATCCGTATTTGGCGTCCACCGTGATGGTTACCCCAAAGACGCTGAGGAAGCCGTTGATGATGAACTGCCAGATATAGCCCAGTACGATGCCGCCGATAAGATTAGGCATAAAGATCATGGTGCGAAACACATTGGTACCCGTAAAGCCACGGGTAAGTATGATAGCCAGAGTAAAAGCCACAACGTTGATGATGACCACTGAAACAATAGTAAAGAGGGCCGAAAATTGCAGGGCGTGTATAAAATCACTGTTAGAAAAGGCCCGGACGTAGTTACTGAACCCTACCCAGCTAATGTCGGTCATGGTGGTAAACCGGGCAAAGGAAAGGGCGATCCCCATAATAAAGGGAATCACAAAAGCGATGAGAAATGCCGCCAGTGTGGGGCCGACAAAAAACAGAAAATACTTTTTCAGGGATTTATCCATAGCCACTCCTTTTTCATTAAAGAATAGAAAGATATTTTAACCACGAACCACACGAACCACACGAACCACACGAATAAAAGAGGAATATAGGGGGTCTTGTTCGTGCTTTTCGTGAGGTTCGTGGTTGCATTTCTTATCTCTTCTTATTCAGAACACTACTACTGAATAGCGGCCTTTTCCGTAGCCCAGTTCGCCACCGTCTCTTTAGTTACATCATCCCAGGACTTGTTGCCCAGGGCATACTGGTAGAGATCCGCACCCAGCTCGTTCTTGAATTCCTGGCTGGGGAAGGTGGGGAAGTTCCAGGCCACCGAGTTGAGGCCGGAATCGTCCAGGTACCGGAACATTTCTTTTACCAGCGGATCCGCAGGCCGCTCGGTGGGGCCGAAGGTGCTGAAGGGCGCCACAAAGCCCAACTTTTCGATAACGTTCTTTTTTCCCGCAGGGGTGTTAAAGAGCCATTCCAACAGTTTTAGTGACGCCTCCTGTTCCGCCTTGGACGCCCGGGCGTTTATGCAGATAAAGTTTTCCGTACCCGTACAGAGCCCCTGTGTTTCCTCGCCGCTAACCCCGGTGTATATAGGAAGGAACTTGACGTCCTCCGGTTTCACCACATTGCCCGACTCACCGGAAATCTGGCCCCAGCCCCAGTTGCCGTTCTGTACCATGGCAACCTGTCCCAGGGCAAACTCCGACATGGAGTCCCCCACGGTCTTTGAGCCAAGCATTTTGCGATCCGTAATGGAGTTGTTGATATAGAGGTCAAAAATATTCTGATAGTTCTTTGTATAGGTAAGCTCTATCTTTTCAAGATCCCCCACACCCTTTGCCGCATATTCATAGTAGATGGGCAGGTTGGCAAGGTGTGTCTGCCAGCGCCAGTCCTCGCCGGGGCTAAATGATGTGGAAGCGAACACCCCGCCTATCCCCAGGGCGGCCTTGTTTGTCGTCATGTCTTCCACCACCGCCTTGAGGGTGGCAAAATTTTTGATATCCGCAACGCCGCCTACTTGCACCGCCTTATTGGGCAGGGCGAAGTATTTCCGCATAATAGCATCGTTGTAGATGATGCCGTAGGTTTCCACCGCATAGGGAATGCCGTAGACGCCGTCGCCGGAACTAACCGCCATGCTCTTGTCCAGAAGCCAGCCGTAGAGCGGAGTGTCCTTGAGATCCGCGCAATAGCCGGCCCAAGTCTTATACCCCACCGGGCCGTTGATGTTGAACACCGTCGGCGGGGCGGATTTGGCAATTTCCGAGCGCAGGGTCTGTTCGTAGCCTCCGCTTGCGGCGGTAACCACCTTCATAGGGATGCCGGTTTCCGCGGTAAACTGCTTAGCCGTCTCTTCCCATTGGGCCTGGATTTCGGCCTTAAAATTGAGCAGATAGACCGACGGGGATGTGTTCTTTTTCGCACAACCGCCGAGCAGGGCGGCTATCACCAGGGCCGGTAGGATGTACCGGAAAGCTTTGTTCTTCTTCATAAATTCCTCCAAGTTTTGATACTTTGCTATGATTTTCTACTTTTCCAGGTGACTTGTCAATGAAAAGAGACTATAGTATCTACAAATAAGGGGGATAGCAGGATGAAAAGGACAATTGCTCTGTGCATGGGCATGGCGCTGGCCGCCGGGCTTTGTTTTGCGGATCCGGCGGAGGGATTTTGGATCAGCGTGGACGATAAAACCGGCCAGGACACCGCCGGCTGGGAAATTTATCAGCAAGGGGGCAAGCTCTATGGCAAGGTACTCTCCCTGGCAGGCTTGCCCCAGGATTTGTCGGCCTTTAAATGCAAGGAATCCTACCGGGACTTTCCCCTGCCGGGCAAAGTGAACCGGATGCCGATTATCGGCCCCCCCTGGCTTTTCGGTCTTTCCCCGGACGGGCCGGGACAGTGGATCGACGGCCATGTGATCGATACCCGAACCGGCGCTATATACCGGTGCAAAATCACCTATCGGGCGGCGGACGGGAAACGGTTCAAGGCAGACACCCTGGAAATGCGCGGAGAAATCGGCCTGGGCATAGGCCGGAGCCAGTTCTGGCGGAAGAGTGATGCTGCGGAGGCGGCGGGGCTGCGGTAAGAATTAGGCTCTCCCCTCCAATTCCTTCATATGCTCCGCGATAACCCGCCCGACGGCTTCCTTTACCGCCTGAGTAACCGCCGCCCCCCGCCAAAACCGCTTAATGGCGCATGTTGAGGGTACCCGCCGGGGAAGCATCTTACTTTTTTAATATATCCAGATGCTTAAAAACATTTACAATTTTCAGTTTACCCTTGACTATCTGGCCATCCTGCATATCCTCGGCACGCAAAACTAAAAATCAGGAGACAGAGGTGCAATTGAATTGTAAGCTGTTGAATGTGTATTGCGACTTAGGGATGCCGGTTTCGTACAAAGTTGATTAGTTGGATGCCCGATTTGGTCTTGATGGCGCTAAATCGTACCGTTGCAACAAAGTCGTTGCGAACAAATAACAGCGCTATCGCCGTAGCAAAAAGAACAACCGTTACGATAATCCTAATGGTCATCATAACCTCCTATCCAATTTACAATAATATCAATGGCTCCACGCCCCCCGGGAGAAAAACAAAAAAGCTATGGTCCCCGCCGAAACGATGACCATAGCCTAATTACCCTAAAACTAAAACAGCAACTACGCGTTCGCTCTCTTAGCCGCTTCTACCACGTGGGCAACCAGAATAGCATTGGTAACTGAACCAACGCCGCCCGGCACCGGGCTAAGCCCCGCAACGATGGGCTCAACTTCGTCGAACTTCACATCCCCAACGGTCGATTTCCAGCTCTTGTCCTCAACGGCGGGTTTCGGAACCGGGTTGGGGTTGACACCCACATCGATGACATACTGACCCGCTTTGAAGCTGTCCTTGCCGACGCTCAGGGCACGGCCCATGGCAACCACCACAATGTCCGCTGCCTTAACTACCTCAGGCAGATTCGCCGTCTTGGAATGGCAGATCGTTACGGTGCCGTTCCTCTTGAGGAGCAGCATGGACACCGGCTTCCCGATAACGGTACTGCGTCCCAGCACCACCACCTTCTTTCCGGAGGGGTCGATCTTGTAGTGATCCAGGATGTGCATGACCGAGTCGGCGGTACAGGGGGGGAAGCCCTTGCCGGAGTCCGAATAGATTCCCGCCTGGCTGCCGTCGGTAATGCCGTCCATATCCTTTGCCGGGAGGATGGCGCCGCAGGCCGCATTGTCGTCAATGTGCTTGGGCAGGGGGCGGAACAGCAGAATGCCGTGTACGCCCTTGTCATCATTCGCCGACTTGATAGTCGCAATCAGCTTGTCCTGGGTAACGTCTTCGGGGAGCTCGTAGACTTTTACCGCCGCGCCCACTTCTTCGCACCGTTTGGTGGCGCCTTTTTCATAGGAAAGATCCGGGCCCTTCGCGCCAACACGGATGATCCCCAGGGTCGGGGTAACGCCCTTCGCCTTGAGTGCCGCAACATCAATCTTCAGCTGCTCGCCTATTGCATCGGCAACTGCTTTTCCTTCTAATCTCTGTGCCATGGTATACCTCTTATTTTAGTCGGTCTTTAACGCTCTTGAATATCTTATCCGCAAGCGGCTCATACTCCGCAAGCAATGCGTTAGCCTCGCGGTTTACTTGCTCCGCGTAGGGCTTGTCCGTCATTGCGGCGGTGTTAATAAACACATTAAGGCTGGCTCCGGTGAGGGCGGCTTTGCAAAAAAGCACCCCAACCCCGGCGTCACTGATGGCCAAACTACTGCCCTTAGCGGCAAACTCTTCAATAACCTTGATAGCCTCGCCGCATTTCCTCATGATATCCATGGGTACCGAGCAGGCCACTTTCAACGCCGCTTCCATAACCTTGGTCTTCTCAGCCTTCTCCGCCTCGGTTTCCTTGGGCAGACCATAGGCCTTCGCCAAAGGCGCGAAAGCTTCCGCATCCCGCTGAACCAGGGTTAAGAAGTCTCCCTGAATCTTGTCGGACGCCTTCTTCAGGCGGATAATATCCGCTTCCACATCGGCGTATTTTTTCTTGCCCACCGTGAGGGAGCCCACCATGTTTCCCAGGGCGGCCCCGATGGCCCCCACCAAAGCGGAAGCGCCGCCGCCGCCGGGTACGGGCTCTTTACTCGCCAGGACACTTACAAAATCTCCTTTTGTCAAGTGGGGTAATTCCCATATATTTACTTTTTATAGTATATTCCTTTTATTTTTTTGTCAAGTCTATTTTTTAATATTTTTAACAACAACGGCAGGAAAAATGGCGTATAACGTAAAAGCTATACGACGTTTTTATGGCCCGAATAAGGAAACCGTAGGTTTCCAGGGCCATAAAAATGTACCGGAGAAAAACCCCACTAAGGCGCTACTGCGCCGACTGGGGTTTTTCGTAGGTCAAGCCGCTACTGCGGCGCAGCGTATAGCGTATGTTATGCGAAGTGCCCTATCGCATTATCAACTTGATCCATAGTATCTAATAAGAACCCATATTCATCCTGACCTGCATCATAATTTGTAAGATATTTCCCATTTTGATCGAGAAACAGCATCAGGCTTTGACTTGCATAATGTGCAAAATACTTTTTTTCTTTTACTCCCAGCAAATTAATTTTTTGAATTGAATGCAACAAACGGTTATGACTAGCTTGGTGAAATTTTGACTTTACTCCCCACAGCGTTTTAATGCAAAACAATGAAGCAACACATGCGCTGGCAACACCATAGGAATTATTAAGTTTGATATCATCACTATCAGTCAATTTGAGTAAAACATCAAAAGCAAAATTATCTGCATCACTTTCAGCAGAAATTATCGGCTCTAGATCTCCATCCGATGGTTTGTATGCTTCGTATTTTATTTTTTTTTCGATATCCGTTTTTTTATCACAAATAGGCATATGTTTTAATACTATATGTCCTACTTCATGCATTAACAAAAACGCTATTGCAGTCGAAAACAGTCCATTTGTTCTAACCTCAAAATATTCAATCTCATCAGACGGCTCTCCATGGAAATGTGGGAAAATAGTATCTTTAGGCCATGCCGTAAAACCATGATAAACAATATCTTTACAAAATGATTTTAAGCGCAATGCTTGTTTTAATAATTCTGAATCCATTGGTAGACATATTGCTGTAGGATTACCAAGCAGGTATTCATTAGATTTTTCTTGATATACAAAAGAAAAAAAAGTAAATGCCCATAAATAGTTTAAAAAAGTTTCTGACAAAAATATCTCATTTGATGTAATATTTACTTTAAGTGTAAAGGAATCGGAAAGAGGGATGCCTATATCCTCACATACACATAAAGCAGGGGTCACTCCTGTCTTATTTATGCATTTGAATTTTTCATCAACATGATCCATTAAATATCTTATTGGTGTCATAAAAGTCTCCTCCTTTTATAATGCTTTATTATAAAAATAATGTCAAGGGCATTTCGCATAACTCCCTGTATACGAAAGTTTTAGCCCCCCACACAAAAGCCGTCCAGTTCTCACCCAAGCCTGGTGGATGCTATTGATGATAGGTCAATCCCTTACTTTATAGGAGCAGCAATTTTACTTTTAGGAAAAACAAAGACTTGGCACGGTTTTTTCGCCGAATTGTCGCTTGTTTAAGAAGTTTTGAGTACATTTTTGCTCTGCAAGTACCGCGTTTTTCGCTCCAAACCTACAG
>BNUR01000036.1 GCA_025997495.1 Spirochaetia bacterium
ATGGTATTTGAAGCGGCAAATGTAAATGCAAAAATCAAATTAGAGCATAAAGGAGAAATAAATATAAATATATCAAATAAGTTCACAAATTTATATAATATGGTTCTTGGAGCACAGGCTCCAAATATAAACATTGAATATTTAAATATCTCCCTTGAAGAAACGGAAAAATATAAACTTAAAACTGACATAATTTGTTTTGATAAAAATACTGCTGAAGGAATTTATGAAATATTCTCAGGATTAAAACAAACCTCTAGTGGGATACTGAAATTGTATTCTGGAAATTTACCAATAATGGTTCCGGATTTTATGAGGAAAATAATATTCTCTTCATTAACTGACAGTAATATTAAACAAACAAGAAATACTGTTAATATTGAATTTAATATAAATAAAGATTTAATAGATCCTTTATTAACAGGACTGTAAAATGTAAAAATTTATTGGCCTTGTATTAAAAAAATAAAAAAAGTACTTGCATTAAATAACAAAACATAATATTATGAATAAGGAGGTATATAAATTATGAAAGGCGTAATGGGAGTTGAATTAAAGAAGAGTCTATTTGTCATTATATTATTCTCCTTGACCACCAATTTAATGGCACAAAATATTGAAGATATAGAAGAAATAAAAACGCCAAAGTTTTCTATACAGGTGCCCTTATTGACAATTCCTATAGAATTATTAGTGAATAGCATAACAGGATTTGACCCCTATGCCTGGGCGTTTAATATTGAATTCCAATATGCTTTTAATAATTATTTTACCTTGCAATTAATTCCTACATTTGGTATGGGCGGTGGAACTTGGTATAGAGATCGCTATGGAAACACGGAGGAATACAATACTTATACTTATTCGTTAACGGCCGGCATATTATTTCATTGGCAGGGAACCGGGCTTAAAGGTTGGTTTTTTGGCTTAGATCCAAAATTTGGTTTTGAGCAGCATATATATGATGTTACGGATAATTTAATAGACGCAGGATTTATGGGTTCAGTTGGATATCAATGGGTAAGGAGTAATGGTTTTACTATTTCGTATTGGTTTGGAGTTGGAAGTAGTTGGTATATTCCATTTGATGACAATAAATATGAATGGGAAAAGAAGCATTTGTTTGATTTGCCAATAGATTTTGGTGGAAATCTATCTATAGGATATTCTTTTTGAATAAAACGTCCATATGCCGTCTTGGACTGGCAGGCGTCATTTTTTGTAAAAAAAAGGGGAGTATATGGATTCATTTCCTAATGGATATGTAAATACATTTGAAGAAACAATAATGAAATATCTGCTTTTCCTGGTTCATGTACAGCAGAGCATTATATTGCCGTCCGCAGATAAAATTGAAGTTTTTGATCTGGCTAAAAAAATTGCAAGGTCTATTGATTCTAACGTAAAAAGCTATCTGAAAGATAAAAACGAATTTAACCTGTTTGAAAAAAATAAAATAGTAACAAAGGCTTTTGATGAAATTACTAAAAAAATGGAAAAGGAGTTCCGTAATTATAAAAGGGATATAATCATAAGCAATGTTGATTTCTCATATTATAATATGATTGAAACACTAACTGACCAGAAATTTGATATTCGTTTAACCCGCAATGATGTAAAACAAATGCTGTCATACAGGGAACTGTTAAGGAATCATAGAAAAGAAAAAAGGCAAAATAAGCAATTGGAGGATTTAAAGGAAAAACAAGATAAGGAATTTACCGAATTACGAAAAAAAACGTTTCGGGATATGCTTCATGGTAATACTAATAAAAATTCCATGAGATTTTTTGAAGTAAATGATTATATACTCCGTAAAACAAGGAAGGAGGATATAAAATATTCTCATGATCCGGGAATTACGATAAAAGAAGGAATATATTTTATCGAAACACGGGATGAACATAGTATAAAGTTAAAACATGATGATCGGTTTATAGAATATAGCTTTCGTGTAATTGATTTAAATGATGGTAGTTTTATTATGTATATTCAGGGGCATATAAAAGTTAACAATCAAAAAGAGGAGTTTTATATAAACGAAACGTATCTAAGCCGTCAAATTAGCGACGTGTTTTATGCCTATAATTTAAAGCCCCTTATTGATTTATTCAACGATCTATCTATGGATGATCCCGATGATGGTAATACCCCAAGGGATCCAAAGATTCCAAATGATATAGATGACTTTTTATCCGGGAAGATAGAATAAGTATTTGTCCTTCTTAGGTTGTCACATATCCCTTTCTCTCCATTCCCTGATCCTGACTATCCGGCTTCCCTCTGCGTTGACAGGCTGCCCTAACGAAAGCAGATGCGCCTGCCGGATCCACCAAAAAGCCTCATAGAGACGCTGTGTATGGCGGCCTGGAGAAATAGAATCTCTCAGGTAATCAAGCCGCTTGATGGTTTGCTTTAATTGACCTTGTACATCAGGGGATGGGTCGTTTTTTTGATATTCTTCAAGAATATTTTTGTAAAAATGCCCCCTTTCCCCTTTTACTTCAAGGTCGGTTAAGGCTCTGACATACGCATACCGGAACAAAGGGCTTGGTTCATTATAGGTTTCGTCAAAGCCTGTCTCGTTCCGTTCAACCGGTGTATAGTCCTCCGGGTTCCGCTTCTCTATGGCGTCAGGATTGAGATATTTTATAAAATCATGGGCCATATCAAGTCTGAGCTGTTTAAGGACATCCTGATCGCGCCGCTTGAAGAAGTGCATTATTTCATGGACTAAAGCATGTTTGGGCGACAGGTCCGGATTCACCAAAGGTGTTTTTGAATTCCTAAAGACCCGCATGAGAGGGTTAAGCCCGTGCCAAAGGCTTTTTTGAGAAACATACCAAACGGCGGCTATTACGAAATCAAAAACCGGTTCCCATTGATCAATTTGCATTTTGCTGAAAAACGTATTGAGGAATGTAGAGCATGTTTTATAGAGCCAGTCTTTCTTATCCTCCGGCAATGCCGCCCATTCTTCGGGGAATTTGTATTCAATCTGAAGCAGCGTAAACAGTTCTATATGATTGCCGCTTGTATCCTGTTCCGCTCTTTGAAGGCACATCTCCAGGAATGATGCTTTTATTTCAACAGACAGAAGAGTCAATTTTTCTTTTCGATTCCTCATGTCGGCGTCATCCTTCCGGTCAATAATCGCCGTGCAAAATCTATCTATTTCCCCAACCATTTTTCTGCGATCCTTATACGTAGTGCCGGTCTTTTCATATAAAGACCGCACTACCACCGGAAAAAACGCAGAATCGTCAACCAGAGGATACACGAATAAATCAAATGGTATATCGAAAAGATGATCCTCCAGGTAAAAGGGCTGTTTTTTCTCTAATGTGAGGCAGTAAAGCTGATAGCATATCCGTTTGTCAACAGAATTCGATTTGTGAATTTCTTCACAAAAGGCTAAAGCATCTTCCTGTTCTTTACAACATTGAACATGGAGAATATACAGAAGCTTGGCATTTTCATCATCATACAGATATTTCCTGTCCTTTAAAAAATCTGTAATTTGGTTTAGGACATTTTCAGGCAAAGCGCGTAGTTTCCCGGAAAGGATTTTTTCAATAGCCTTTTCTGTTGCCGCTCTTTTTATAACGCTCTTTTTTGATGATAAAAGAAAAATACTGATGAAATGGGCGAACCATTGATAATCATAGAGGTACGCTTCTTCCTTTCCTGAATCAAGCGAAATCCGGAGAAGGTCATGAAGCATCTCTTCGTCAAAATACGGAGCAATAAGCGGGTCAAGGATAGGAAAATCGGCCGCCATATTTTCAGACGGGATGCTGTTTTCCTGATTATGAATAAACTGATACCAATAGTGGGCAAGACGAAGCACATCATCGCGGCTGCTTGGTTTAACCAACTCTAAATATCTTTTGAATACCGTATATTCAAAACAACCCATGTCACTGCGCTGATAATTCTGAAAACTTTCTACCGGGAAAAAATCTTGTACCGGGAAACATGCAGCTTTTGCGGCAATTTTTTCAACTAGTTCAATTTCGGGAAATTCCTGGATTATATATTCGACGAACCTTCCACAGGCACGACGTTCATCCTTATACAACATAGGAAACGCGGTTTGAACAGTTATAATATCCGGCTTGTCTTTATCCAAGACAGTCAAAAAAGATGAATACAGAAAATCCTCAAATTCTTTTTTGTCCGGAATTTTACATTGTTCGATTTCGGATTTAGCTAAATGCCCGTCATAGGCATTCCTAAATTGTTCATTTTCGTTGTAATATGCTTTCACTGCATCGTCCATGAAATCCCTATTCCAACCGATTATTTTAGGAATCGCCTTTATGTGAGCCTCGTGGAGTTTGTCCGGGTCGATGAATTTAGAAACAATTCGAGGATAAAACAGAACCCTCGTTTTATCCAAGCCGCATTTGTTTATTGCCTTGACGTATTCAATGAATATGCCGCTGTCCCTTGCCGGGATTACACTCTCACCGGATAGGTACTTTTCTTTCATCAATGAGCGGAGGTATGTTTTGCCTTTCTCATCCCGTATATTCGATAACGCCACATCGAGGGTTATCGTATCGCCGTCTATGTAATTCATAGGTGTTCCTCTGAAATAAAGATTTCAGAACCATGTTCCATCGCGGGATTGGCGGGATTCCCTTACGGGGCAGCCTGAAAAGGCTAGATCCCTTAGTGCTGGATATAAGACTAATCCTTAAATGAAAATCTGTCAAGTAGTTTTTTAGCTCAAAATAAAATAATTATTCATACCGGCGTCACTTCCAAATCAAACCCCGCCCGCCCAAACACCCGACCCTGTATGAAGGCCCCCGGTAGGAGCGGCCTGTCCGAGCGTATTACCGCGGAGCCGTCCACCTCCGGGGCCTGGCAATAGAGCCGGCCCAGGTAAAGTCCCTCTTCCTCATCCACCGTTTCTTCCACCAGCACTTCCAGCGTCTGCCCTATGAAGCGATCCATCCGCCCTTCGGTGATCGCCGTCTGCTGTTCCTCGATCAGGGTTTTTCGTTGGGCTGCAGTCCTCTTGGACACCCGGGGCTTCATGTCGTAAGCGGGGGTGTCCTCCTCGCGGGAATAGGTAAAGACCCCTAGCCAGTCCAGTTCCGCACGGGCCTGGAAGTCCAGGAGTTTCCGGAAGTCCTCTTCGGTTTCACCGGGGAAGCCCGTTAGGAAGGTGGAGCGGATCACCGCGTCGGGAAGGGTGCGGCGTATATCGTTAATAAGGCTGAGGTAGGCGGCGGCATCCAGGCGGCGGTTCATGGCGCGGAGGATTTTGGCAGAACCGTGCTGGAAGGGCAGATCGAAATAGGGGAGGAAGCGTTTGTCCCGGCGGCAGATTTCCAGGATGGGGCGGGGGAAATTATCCGGGTGTATGTAGAGAAACCGCACCCAGAAATGTCCCGGCAGGGTGGCGATGGCTTCCAGTAAATCCGGCAGAGAATTTTCCCGGCAATTTGTTTCGGAAACAGCATCACTGCGGACGGTATTGGCAGCGGCCAGGTCAGCGCCGTAGGACCCCAGATCCTGGCCGATGAGGCAGAGTTCCCGGATGC
This sequence comes from Spirochaetia bacterium, assembly GCA_025997495.1. Classification (GTDB taxonomy): domain Bacteria; phylum Spirochaetota; class Spirochaetia; order Treponematales; family Breznakiellaceae; genus Termitinema. The sequence continues at coordinate 5,559 of BNUR01000036.1, forward strand.
CCCGGTCAAGGAGGAGGCGGCATTCATCCAGTACCTGGGGAATGGGGTGGGAACGCAGGGGGCCGCGGATGTTCGGGATGGCGCAGAAGGAACAGCGGTTGTTGCAGCCTTCGGATATTTTTACGTAGGCCTGTCCGGGCAGGGAAAGGAGGGGGCGGTTCCCCGGCAGGGAAGATGCGGCGGCGGGGCTTGTATCATCAGTAGTACTAATGCCTGAAATACTGTTTGCCGTTTTGGCGATTGCCGTAAGGTCTGAGTTGCCGAAAAAGGCGTCCGCTTCGGGAAGGGATTCGGCAAGTTCTTTGGCGTAGCGCTGGGCCAGGCACCCGGCGAGGAGTATTTTTTTACCGGGGTATTGTTTGCGGTAGCCCAGGACGGCGTTGATCGATTCCTGTTTGGCGCTTTCGATGAAGCCGCAGGAGTTGATGATGATAAGGTCTGCGGCGGCGGGGTCATCCGCGGGGGCCCAGTTGGATTGGTTCAGAACGGCCATCATGGTTTCCGCGTCCACCTGATTTTTTACGCAGCCAAAGGGGTCGAGATAGTAATGGTGTGTCATTAACCGCAGTACCCTTAGTCGATCCGGTTCAGGATCAGACGGTAGCGCCCGTCATTTTCCCGTACCCAGTAGACATCCGCCACCACCACTTCACCGGCGCCGCCGATTTCCAGGGGTACCGTGCGCCCTCCGCCTGAGACCTGGAGTTTCACCGCCATGGCGTTTGATACCCAAATGCGGACGCCGTAGTTCTGTACCTGGATGTTCAGTTCTTCGGTACGGGAAAAATACTGTTCCTGCCGATCCTGGCGATCCCGCTCCCGAAGTATTTCCCAGCGGAACATGCAGTAACCCTGGAAGGATGCTTGGAGGGTGAACGGGTAGGCGTTGGAGGAGGTGAAAATAGTTACGGCGTTAGAAAGACTACCCGCAGGGCTTTCCGGGGCGGCGCTCGCCGTATCCGCCGGCGGCAGGATTTCGGCGCCGGTGCCTTCGCTGATTGTTCCCATATCCGTGCTGAGATCAAACCGGAGCATGACCCCTATAGCGGGATCGTTCCGCACAAAATCCTGGGCGCCTATCCGGACATCCCCCAATCCATCGCTGTTGATATCTACGTTTATCTCCTGGCCTAAATCCAGGATCACATTTCCCATGGGCGCGGAGAGGGTCACCGCTTCCCCCAGGTTAAGGAGGTCAATTTTGTACAGGTTTCCCCCCAGAGGGATGAGGACAGAGTCTCCCCGGTACAGCCGCCGTTCAAGGAAATTGCCTTCCAGGGTATATGCCACCGGGGAATGCTGGGCCGCCACAGCGGTATCCTTTTTCCAGGGGACATTCATAAAGAAATACACCCCGCCGCCTACCGCGGCCAGGCCTGCCAGGGTCACAAAAACGGTAAGCAGGATCTTAGGAACCTTTGAGGGGGATCTGAGCAGCTTTTCTATCGGGACGGGTTCTTCCTGAATCTTCAGTCCCCGGTACAGGAACAACAGTTCATCCACATCGAGGCCTAAGTATTCGCCGTAGTTTCGCAAAAAGCCCAGCAGATAGGGCTCCCCGGGGAAGGCCGAGAAATTTTCGGTTTCCAGGGCCTCCAAATACCGGATAGCGATATTGGTTTCCCGGCCTATATAATCAAAGGTATACCCCTTACTTTCACGGGCGGTTTTTAATTTATCCCCCAGGGACTCCACAGAATTCCTCCTCTGGAACTAATCGGTATCACTAAATAGAAAATTGTTATAATTATTAGCGGACGCAGGGGAATCGTAAATGAACCGCTGCTCCGGTATGCCCTGATTAATTTTTATATCGGTAAAATCAAATCGTACCTGAACCTCCGCGATGGTTCTTCCCGAAATGCGCCGTATCAACTTGGTACCCGGGTTGATGCTCAGGATAATTTCCCGGAACCCTTCGGAAATAGACCGCCGGGAAAGCCGCAGGTTTACCACCTTTTCATCGGAGCCGGTTTCCAGGGGGGCCGGTTCGGGGCCCGTAACGAAGGAAGGAATATAACTACGCCTGAGCAATGCCAACCCCTGGGCGCTTGCCAGGTTGGCCCCCGAGGCGGCGTTGGCCCCGCCACTTCTGCGGCTGGGGGTGATGGACTGGTTCAGGGTGGCCCGGTATTCGGGCAGGTAAACCGTCAGCATTTCCCCATTGAAGGCGATAACCTGTTCCATGGGTTTGGTAAAATCGATCCGCAGGAAGGACGGAGCCAGGTGGCTCACGGCGCCGAACATCTCGGTATTGCCGGACCGGATAACAATCCGCGCCTCATAGTCCCGGATAGTGCCGTACCGCTCGGCCACCATCTCCAGGTACCGTTCGGCGGTGATAATTTCCTGGGCAACGGCGGCGGCAGCGCCGGCCCCGAAAAGCACGGCTATGCTCCATAGTAGTATAAAACACCGGCTTTTTACCATCATCATTACATACTAGTAAAGGACTATGAAAAAGACAAGGGGCAGGATAAACACATCAGCACCGGTGGGCATGAACATTGACATTCCTTTGCCCTAATGTGATACTTTCCTTGCCAAAACACCTATTTATACCCTGCAAATCAACAAATGGGCCGCCGTACTGGTCCTTGCCCTGTTTCCGGCGGGCTGCGGGCAGTCCAAAACCGCGAAAGTCCCGGCCGGCGGCGCAGGCGAGTATGCCAGCATCATCCGTACCACCCAGGCGAGCTAAAGCACGCGGCGAGCTAAAGCACGCTCTGCAAAAATTGCCGCGTCCTGTCGTTGCTCGGGTTGGTAAACATATCCTTCGGGTGGCCGGTTTCCAGAATAGACCCTTCAAACATAAACACTACCTTATCCGCCACGTCCCGGGCAAAGTTCATTTCGTGGGTCACCACCAGCATGGTCATCCCGCCCTGGGCCAGGCTTTTCATGACGGAAAGGACTTCCCCCACCAGTTCCGGGTCAAGGGCAGATGTGGGCTCATCGAAAAGCATTATCTTCGGCTCCATGGCCAGGGCGCGCGCTATGGCCACCCGCTGCTGCTGGCCGCCGGATAGCTGGGAAGGATAGGCGTCGGTCTTGTCCGCAAGGCCCACCCGGTCAAGGAGAACCCTGGCGCGTTCCCGGGCGTCCTCTTCCGAAAGTTTCCGTACATGCATGGGGCTCAGTATCAGGTTTTCTATGGCGGTTTTGTGGGGGAACAGGTTGAAATTTTGAAACACCATTCCTACTTCAAGCAGGGCCTTCACCTGTTCATGGTGGGGCAGTTTTAGGATGTCCGCCCCGTCAACACAGTCAAAGAGCAGTTTGTCTTCTATATATATTTTACCGCTGTCGATCTTTTCCAGCCGGTTCAGGGAACGCAGGAACGTTGACTTGCCCGCCCCCGATGGGCCAATGATGCAGACCACTTCCTTTTGTTCCACCGTGAGGGATACCTTTTTCAGCACCTCCAGTGGGGTGCGGCCGTTGGAATGGAAGGTCTTGCAGATATCCACGGTTTTAATCATTGACATTTTTTTGCCGGCCCCTTATTCGTAAACGGAATACTTTTTTTCCAGCTTGTGGAAGGCAAAGGTAAACGCCGCGGTAATGATAAGATAGAGTATCATTGCGGGGATATACACCAGGGCCGAACGGGTTGAAGATTCGATATTCCGCGTGGCCTTCGTAATATCAATGAGGGCTATCATCGATACTAAGGACGCGTCTTTCAGGACCATGATAAATTCATTACCAATCGGCGGTATGAGGCGCCTGATGGCCTGGGGTACTATCACCAGGCTCATGGTCTTGGGATAGGAAAGCCCCAATGCACGGGAAGCCTCGAACTGACCCTTATCAATGCTCTGAATCGCCGCCCTGATGATCTCCGCGCAATAGGCGGCGGAGTTCAGGGCAAAGGCGATAAAGGCCGGAATAAAGCGGTCAAAAAACTGGTCCCCGGTTTTGATGATGAAAATGGGCGATACCATGGGCAGCGCGTAATAGATAAAGTACAGCTGCATCAAAAGGGGGGTGCCCCGGAAAAAGAAAATATAGGCGCTGCAAATTCTGTTGATCCACCGGTACTTCGATATCTTCCCCAGGGCGAGGAAGAGACTCAGGATAATCCCCGCCGAAACAGACAGGAGGGTGAGTCCGATGGTAACCCGGGCGCCTCCCACCAGAGAAGGCACCCAGGAGATCATCCTTTGCAATAGGTCCATGCTTTGGTTTTTCCTATTTCCGTGCGGCGCTGACCATGTCCATGCCGCCGAAGATCTCCTTGGAAATCCTGAGCATGGCGCCCTCGGCAAAAAGGGCGTCCAGCGCCGTATCAAGTTCGGCGGTCAGGGCATCGTTCCCCTTCTTTAAACAGATAGCAAAAACTTCATCCGCATCGCCCTGCCATACGATCTCAAAGGGGCTGTCCGCAGGGGCGACGTAGTCAACCGCCACGAGGAGGTCGGTGACAATGGCGTCCACCCGGCCAAGCCCTAATTCGTTAAAGCAGTTTATCACCTGGTCGTACTCGTAGGGGGTGTATTTAAGACCCTTTTCGGCAAGATCGGCCATGTAGAAATCCGCCGTAGTTTCAGCCTGATAGGCCACGCCCAGCCCGGTAAGTTCGGTGGGATGTTTGGCGGTGACCGTACTGCCCTTCCGGAGCACCAAAGCCATGGCATTCCCCACATAGGGCTTGGTGAAGTTATGGGCCGCAATCCTGGCATCGGTTACGGTTACCGCCGACATGATACAATCATACTTCCCGGTGTCCACCCCCGCGAAAATCCCATCCCAGGCGGTGTCGATAAACTTAACCTGGAGTCCCAGCTTCTCGGCCAGGGCCTTTCCCATGGATACATCAAATCCGATGGGGGTAACCCCGTCCGTATCATAGTACTCCATGGGGGGATACTCGATTGCCATCCCTATGGTAAGGGTTCCTTTTTCAATGGTCAGCCCGCCCGACCCCTGCTTGCCGCCGCCGGCAAAAACACCCTGGGCCAGAACCATTCCGGCCAGGATTACTCCTGCAATTTTCGCTATCCTTTTCATACATTCCTCCTCAGGTGCGGAAAGTATAGCCGGTAGTTTTGCCCGATGTCAATAAAAAGAAGGGCAAAACCTGCATTTTTATACTATTAGGTGTATATATATGCGGTATAAAGGCACCGAACACGGGAGCCGCTGGGTATGCTCCTCCGGCGAATCCCGTACCCGCCGTTCCGCCGCCGCCAGGGCCATCCGGCTGTATCCCTTCCCGCATTACTTCCGGTGAAAAGTCAAGTACCAAGGCCCCATCCTAATCCCTAAATAATTGTAACCCCAATTGTTTTCGTAAATCCCCATCAAGCGTAAATACGCTAGCCCCATTGATTTTGGCATACCCGTCAAGAAGACAATCAAAGAAGACAATCAATAATATCAAACCCGGTGGCAGCATACAGGTTAAGTCCGTATAATACTACATTCGTTTCCGGTACAAGGTTTTCCTGGAAACGAATAAAATCCTTCAGTTTATCTGTTATGGTTTGGCGGTCTAATCCAAAGGATTTTTCCAGTACAAATACAGCTTCGGCAATCACCTCTATAGGGACATGGCATTCCTTAGTTATCAATATCTTGGTTATTGTCTCCATATAAGGCTCCTTATGTTGCAGTATACCCAAAAAGGTCCGGCAAAGTAACGCCACGCGTCCATAGTTGAGGGAGTTTCGCCAAATCCGGCATATCCAGGGACACCAGCGCCGGTTCTCATTTGTAGTCTCATCATCATGTTCCTTCCACTCCATTCCTGTTTTTTTGAGGTGGTTACCAACTTGACAACTTCAGTATATCATCCAAGTTTTTTATTCGCTGTTCATTTAACCATATCCGTACATTGTCTCTTGAAATGTCAGGACGAATCACCTGTAAAAGCTCAATAACCGCATCTCTGTAGGGTAAATAGAGCCTTTCAGTCGAGCGCACCTCCTCTTCGGTAATTGAAAAATTCACTCCATGAATGTTATGCGTTTTTACATACGTTATAACCTTCTGGTAAACTTCATTTAATTCACCTTCATTATCTTTTTTGGAGGGGATACTTATTCTTTTTTGCAAGAGCCCATCAATTGTTTCAATAAATTCTTTCCTTTGTTTATTAAGTGATTCGGTAGCCCATGTATGAAATCCGGGACCATCATGCCCTTCTTCATTATATACTTTTACTTCAATATAATTTTCAGCAGTCTTATATGCTTTTTTTAATAATTCATGTACCTTAACGGGGGATTTCCTAATAATTTTATCTAAATCCCCGGCAAGCTTAGAATCAACAAGGTGTTGCTCTTTTGCTGAAATATAATTCCGGCCCAATCCGCTTGTTATATGATCTGCTATATTGAATATTTCATTCTTTCCGGATTTCCAGCAATCATACACATATTCTACCGCACCTATTACTTCTGCAGGTACATTGCCGCCGCGTGCAATAAGCTGTAATGTTAATTTCATATCAGGCCCGGGAATAACGCCTCCGTGTGTCGATGCATCCTCCGCTAATGTCCAAAGGAAATACATATCCCCGCTCCATTCGGGAACCATTAAATTATAACGGGAAATAAATGCGCCTAAATCGAAATCGCCGGCTTCCGCCGCATGTTGCAATGCTTTATATACAACTTGATTAATCGACAGATTTGGATGCTTTAATGTAGCAGTATTTATAATTTGTAATAGCTCTACCGGATTAGCCAGGGTAAAATCTTCATCCCCACCCCGGCTATACACCCGTAAAAACATGAGGTCAATCAAACTATCCAACGATTTCTGATCCCCCGTCAGTACTGCTTCTTTTAACCGCAATTTGGAAGCTGCGGGAGAATTCTGAGATGCCACATCATTGATTTGAATAATAGACATAATAAGTATACAAACTACGAACTTGTACTTTTTGCGGGTAATGGTAATATGGGCACTCATTTTAGCCTCCAATGGCTATTATGGTAGTTTAAAAACAAGGTTTTTGTAAATAGAGAAAAACTTGGGGAAATAGCGCCCTGTGGTTCCAGATGGAAATAAGTATCGCCGTTATTACCGGTGATCGGGATGGGGGAATTCATGCTATTTATGAGGCGCCCGGCCAGTCAATCTCCGAACCATTTCAACCAGATCCTGATTCCGCTTTTCAACTTCCGGTGAGATTGGTTTACGGATCTGCGCGATGGCTTCCCGAACGATTTTAATATCCTTTATCTCGGTGGCTTGCACCGGTTTGACGGCAGACCTATGTCTGATTGTACCCATGTTAGCCTCCTCGTAGTTACCCCAAAATACGGGTTGGATGGGGAACCCTGATATTGATACTTTAGCATAAAAATAAGGTTTTGTAAATAGCTATGGTAGGGGGCAGTATGATAGTCCTCTTTTTCCCTTGTCCAAAACCCTAAAGGGCAGTACACTCAACATAAGGAGAATTTCATGCCCCAATTCCAACCCATGACCTTAGAAGAGCGGTTTGCCATAGCCGAAAAGTCCCAAGCGATGAAAGATGCCGGTAAAAAAACCGAAGGCGTTATGTACATGATTCAACACTATCCCATGCCTCCCTATCTGGCCAAATTTGCCAAAAGCCACCATGGAGCAGACTTCCTGATAAAGAACGGCTATAACCTATCAGAAGCGGAGGCCGAATTTGGGGAAGACTGGCTTACTAAATGAGATATACGACAGCGTTTACAACATTGATCTGGGCCGTAAAGGGCTTGATACTGACGGTAAAGAACATCAGGGAAGACTTTCTTACGAAAGCGGCATTTCCTCAGTCATGTCTTGTTTTCAGGAAGCCCAAACAGCGGCAGATTGTGGGCTTTTAATACTTGCAGAAGAAACTTTTTTACAGCAGGAACTCCATTATTGTGATACCGGTGACACTATCACCCTCAGTAGCCTTACCCAGGCCGTCCAGAGCTTTGAAGATGCCCTCCGCTCACTCAAAATCGTAGCCGTTAAAACCCTCTATCAGGCCGCCGAAGCCACCTATGCCACCACCAAAAACCGTATTCAAGGGTGTCCCAGGGACATTTTTCATCAGGCTTGTGCCGGCCACCGTACCCGCCTCAGTAACTCCCTCCGTACCCCAGGGATCAACATGAAAGAAAAGTCCGTGATCCAGCAGCGTATGACAAACATGAAAACTGCCGTAGGTTGCTATATAGAGAAACAAAAGAAAGCCTTGTCCATAGTCAGCTAATCGGCTTGTGTTCCCCTAACGGTGTACTTTAGCCTAAATACTGCTTAAAAACGTCTTCTAACGACGAATTTAACTTACCGGTAATGTCTACGGAAAGACGGCTGACGAGATCCTTGATGTCGGAAGGCACCAGATCGCCCTTGAAAAGTTCAAAAACTTCCACCTCAAGGACTTTTTGCTGTTTTCTTGATGTCGTGGGGATCAGCAAAGAGCAAGTCATTGCAGCTATAGACAATGACCGCTTCGAAGATATGGAAGATTGTCTGCAAGCCGCATATGGTTCGCGGAGATTTAGGTCAAACTGGCTTAGTAAAGGCATATTCTTTTCCGCTCCCCCAGCAAGCTTGCCAATTTGTATGGATTGTAATACACTGATTACATGGATTCAAAAATTCAGGGGGAACTCGCCAAACTCACGGAACTCATCATTCAGGCAATTCCGGTAGAGCAAATATTTCTGTTCGGCTCTTACGCCTACGGCAAGCCCCATAAAGATTCCGACCTGGACCTCTATGTGGTACTGCGGGACGACTACCCCCTGCGGGATATTGACGCAGGCTTGCAAATCCGCTTTGCCATTGCCCGCAAAAAATCAATGCCGGTTGATATTGTGGCAAAGAAGAAAAAGGATTTTATAAACCGCTTGGGCGACATTACCTTGGAGCGGATAGTAAACAGGGATGGGATTCGCATTTATGGCTAAGCAGACAAACAGTGTTGAAGACTGGCGGATTCTGGCCGAGCGCGATCTGTCGGTTGCCGATCATCTGGTCATCACCATGATTCCGATGCCAACGCAAATCATCACCTTTCACTGCCAGCAAGCGGCGGAAAAATACCTGAAAGGGGCGCTGGTCTTTTTGAAGGAAGAGCCGCCCTATACCCATGATTTGGACGAGCTTTGTTCCATCGCGGAAAAACACCGGCCCCAGCCAATCGGTATATATAGAAGCTGTAGGTTCCCGCTTGAGTCTTTGTCATATTCCATTTATACTATACAGGTATGTAGTATGGCAAGTAGAATTATTATCGAGAGGTCTACTATTGCGGATACTTTATGGCTTTTTGGAAACCGTCGCTGGTTTTTTGCACTTGCCGCTTAGGGCTTTTTCCACGGCTTCGGTAACTACCCGCTCAATGTCGTTGGCTACCGTCTGATACAGCCGTTCCAATTCTTCGTGGGTTGAAAGCGGTTCCACAAACAATTCATAGATTTCAATTTCCAGTGCTCGGGCAATGCGTTCTACAAGGTCAAGGGTGGGAAAATCGCGGGCAATCTCTATCATTCCGATATGGTGGGTCGATACTTCAACTTTTTCGGCTAGTTGAGCTTGTGAAAAACCGCGATTTCGCCGTTTTTCCTTTAAGTTATAAGCTAAAAGTTCTCCAACACGCACCGTATTATTACCTGTAACATAATAATAAAACCTCTTTTCTACTTGACATACTACGAATACCATAATATTATTATGGTGTTCATAATAATTAAGGTGTATTTACGGAAAATCGGAAGGATTTTGTAAAAAACGCCTTATTTTGGCAAAAGTGCCGGGAATTGCCCCACAAGAGGCAAAACCGCCTTTTTTAATACCCTCGCCCTCCGGTATAGAAGGGTTTTAGTGGTTTTTACGCCGTCTTTGGCGGCTTAAAGATGACGGGCGTTGCCCGTCGATAGGTACTGTGCTGAAGCCATGGGAGCATGGAGATGGCGCAGGTAGAACAAGTTAGGCGAAGAAGTTTCGTCTATAAAGGAGACTTATATGATTACTGTTGAATTAGCGCTTCTTCCTGTTGGTTTAGTGGTTTTGGCTGTTTTGATTGCTCTTGGATTAACGGGAGTATGTGTTGATTGGAAAGGCTCATATCCTCATGGGGAGATAGAGCATACTTCTGTCGGTATTAAGAGGTGATATTTGGGCGACCCTCATTCCGAGGGTCGCCTATGGAAGCGGAAACACAGAGATTATCGTAAAGGCGGTTTAGTTTTGGAATTGGCCTTAGAGGCCGGAAAGTAAGCGGTGATTACAAGGAGAAAGCCCCTAAAACGTATGAAAAATCATACGCAGGGGCCGATTACAAGAAGGAAAACATGGAAAACATGATAGGAAAGGAAATATTAAACTACCGCATTGAGCAGGAACTCGGTAAAGGCGGGATGGGTAGTGTCTATCTGGCCATCAATAAGAACATCGATCAAAAAGTAGCTATCAAGGTATTGAATGAAAATCTGGCGGGCAGCGTTGTCATCCGTAAAAAATTCAAGGATGAGGCGCAGTTACTGTGTTCATTGGATCATCCAAATATCGTTAAATTCTTGAATTTCGTGGAAAACGATGACGGCGTGTTCCTTATTATGGAATATATTGACGGTATTACGCTCGAAGAATTTATCAATAGCAAAAATGGGCTGATTGTGGAAAAGCGGGCGTATGAGATGTTTGACCAAATAGTAAACGCCTTTGCGTATGCGCATAAAAAGGGAGTGATACACCGGGATATAAAACCCGCCAACATTGTTCTTACCGGGGATACCGACGACAATTTTGTGCCGAAGGTACTGGACTTCGGTATCGCCACTATCGTTTCTGAATCCACTGAAACTGAAATGGGCTGGGTTGTCGGTACTCCTTCGTATATGAGTCCTGAACAGGTGCTTGGCGTAAAGGTGGATGCCCGTTCTGATATTTATTCCCTGGGCGTACTGCTGCACCAGATGCTTACGGGGCGTGTTCCTTACGATATAACCACGCTTTCAGAATTAGAAATCAACAATAAAGTGGTCAAAGATCCGCTTCCCCGGATGAAAGAATTTTACCCGTATATCTCCGATAAGATGCAGGAAATGGTGGACAAGGCGGTCACCAAAGAACCGGCGCAACGTTTCCAAAGTTGTCACGAATTCCGTAAGGTACTGAAAAATACCTTGAACCCGGACAAAACTAAGCGTGTAATAAAGATTTTGGCGGTAGCGCTTGTTTTATTGCTAGTGGGCGGCGGCTTGTGGTATCGGAACTATACTATTGCCGCATATATGGAGCGCGGAACTATTTTTGCCAACAAAGGCGACTATAAGCAGGCGATAGAAAACTTTACCGGAGTGTTGAAACTGGCTCCGAATAGATATGATGTCTACACATTGCGCGGCAGAGCGATAATAGCGAGTATAAACTATGTGGACAATCATGCGGAAGATTTTGAAAAAGCAATATTTTCCGGGTTGCGATCGGATGTTCCAAAAGAGCGCATTGACGATGCCATAGCCGATTTTGACCAAAGTATAAGAATAAATCCTAATATTAGTGCCTTTTACAGCAGGGCCAATGCGTATTCCGACAAAGGCGATTATGACCGGGCGATAGCGGATTACACCGAAGCCATCAGGATTAATCCTAATGTTGCCAGTAGTTATAACAGTCGCGGAATTACGTATTCCGACAAAGGCGACTATGACCGGGCGATAGCGGATTACACCGAAGCCATCAAGCTTGACCCTAAACATTTTGCCGCTTATAACAGTCGCGGATACGCCTATACCGACAAAGGCGACTACGACCGGGCAATAGAAGATTTTAACCAAGCCATCAGGATTGAGCCTGAGGTTGCTTCCGCCTATAACAATCGCGGATACGCCTATTCCGCCAAAGGCGACTATGACCGGGCGATAGCGGATTTTAACGAAGCCCTTATGCTCAATCCTAAGTATGTTTCCGCCTATAACAATCGCGGACTGGCCTATTCCAAAAAAGGCAACTATGACCGGGCAATAGAAGATTTTAACCAAGCCATCAGGATTGAGCCTGAGGTTGCTCCCCTCTATGGCAATCGCGGATTGGCTTATTACCGAAAAGGTCAAAGAAATCAGGCAATACAGGATTTGGAAAAGGCAATTCAACTGAACCCCGATTATCATTGGGCAAAAGACTGGCTACGAGAAATACGGGGCTGGTAAGGGAGAAGGGAATAAATGGCAACAAAAGACTTTATCGACAAACTTGACTGGGATTCCGCGATTGTGGAAGCAACGCGGGAGATTGATGTGGTAAAGGAGAGAAAGCCCCTAAAACGTATGTAAAATCATACACAGGGGCCGATTACAAGGAGGAAAACATGGAAAATTTGATTGGAAAGGAAATATTAAACTATCGCATTGAGCAGCAACTCGGGCAAGGCGGGATGGGCAGCGTATATCTGGCCGTCAATAAGAACATCGATCAAAAAGTAGCTATTAAGGTATTGAATAAAAATTTGGCGGAAAGTGTTGTAATCCGCAAAAAATTTAGGGATGAAGCGCAGTTGCTGTGTTCATTGGATCATCCAAATATCGTTAAATTCCTGAATTTCGTGGAAAACGATGACGGTGTGTTCCTTATTATGGAATATATTGACGGCATTACGCTCGAAGATTTCATCAACAGCAAAAATGGGCTGATTGTGGAAAAGCGGGCGTATGAGATGTTTGACCAAATATTAAACGCCTTTGCGTATGCGCATAAAAAGGGTGTGATACACCGGGATATAAAGCCCGCCAACATTGTTCTTACCGGGGATACGGACGGCAATTTTGTGCCGAAGGTACTGGACTTCGGTATTGCCACTATCGTTTCTGAATCCACTGAAACTGAAAAGGGCTGGGTTGTGGGTACTCCTTCGTACATGAGTCCCGAACAGGTGCTTGGCGTAAATGTGGATGCCCGTTCTGATATTTATTCCCTGGGTGTACTGCTGCACCAGATGCTTACGGGGCGCGTTCCTTACGATACAACCACGCTTTCCGAATTGGAAATCAACAATAAAGTGGTCAAAGATCCGCTTCCCCGGATGAAGGAATTTTACCCGTATATCTCCGATAAGATGCAGAAGATGGTGGACAAGGCAACAGCCAAAGAACCGGCGCAACGCTTTCAAAGCTGTCATGAATTCCGTAAGATACTGAAAAATACATTGAACCCGGACCCTGTTCAACGGGTGATAAAAATATCGGCGGCGGCGCTTGTATTATTGCTGGTTGGCGGTAGCCTGTTGTTTTGGGATGCACGTCGGCTAAAGACGTATTACTACAAGGATTATGTGGAACAATGGGGTGTACCGCAGGGGATACATAAGTTAAGCAAATCGGAGTTCCGTCATCGTGAAGTAAGTTACCGGTTTGAAGTTAAACAAAAAAAACTGCAAACACTGGCGCGTGTCAACAGCAAAGGGAATGTGGTGGATGATGGGGAATCTGAACGGTTTGATAGACCTATAAATGCAACATTCAGCTACCGCTCAAGCGGCAATATTGACTATGTACTTTATTTAGACCGCAACGACAAGCCCTTATTCAAAAAAAGTTATGACGAAGGGAAAGACGGTAAAG
>BNUR01000037.1 GCA_025997495.1 Spirochaetia bacterium
GCATACCGAGGAATTGCAAAAGGTAACCGACAGCTACATCACAAAGATCAACCAGGTTCTCGAAGAAAAAGAAAAAGAAATAATGGAAGTGTAATGGTTCCCGCTCATATCGGCATAATCATGGACGGGAACGGCCGCTGGGCGCGGAAACGGAACCAGGTTCGTACCCAGGGGCACCTTGAGGGGCTTAAGGCGGCAAAGCGGATCGTTAAGGCTGCCAGTGATATGGGTGTTTCCTACCTTACCCTCTACGCCTTTTCCACGGAAAACTGGAAACGGGCCGCTGAGGAGGTGGGGTTCATCATGGGCCTGGTAAAGCGGTACCTGATCGAGGAGATGGATTTTTACCGGCAGAACGGCATCCGTATCCGTCACACCGGGGATTTTGCCGGGCTGCCCGCGGATATCGGGCAGGAGATACGGCGGGCCATGGAGGACACCAGGGATTTCCGGGGCCTCCAGGTGATCCTGGCCCTGAACTACGGCGGCAGGGATGAAATATGCCGGGCAGTGGGGCGGATGGTTAAGGGGACGGCGGAATTAAGGGGCGGAGACATCACCGAGGATGCCATCAGACGCTGCCTGGACAACCCCGATATACCGGATCCGGATCTTATTATCCGTACCGCCGGGGAATTGCGGACCAGCAACTTCCTCCTTTGGGAAGCGGCCTACTCGGAATATTATATTTCTGATATACTGTGGCCCGATTGGACCGAAGCGAATCTCAAGGCTGCGGTAGAGGACTTTCAGAAGCGGGAGCGGCGCTACGGCGGTGTAACCTCGAGCGTTCAGGGAGGGAATAAACCATGAGTAAACTTGTTCAGCGGCTTCTCGTGTTTTTTATCGGATTACCCCTCACGGTCTGCCTGGTGCTATTTCTGCCGCAGAAAAGCCACCTCGCCGTCAATATCGCCGTCATCCTGTTCAGCGCCCTGGGGGCAATAGAATTTGCGGATATGCACCGGAAAAAAGGCTGGGACACCCGGCTTAGCTGGATGTCCCTGTCCCGTTGGGAGGCCGGCATTCTGGGCAGCCTGGTTCCCATCGCCATGACCCTGACGGTCAGTTTTGGTTTTTCCGGCCAGTCCGTCTCCATAGCCTTCACACTGGGCGCTATCTGGCTTCTGGTTTCCCGGATTTTTACCTCCATGGATAAATTTGAAGCGGCTATTAACCAGGTCTCTTCGGGTATCGCGGTGATGCTTTACCCGGGGCTCTTTTTGGCCTGGATTACCCGCATGGGCCCCCTCCCCCACTCCGGTATGGTGATCCTCATGTTTCTCCTCATCATCATCGGCAACGATTCCGTCGCCTGGGCGGCGGGTATGCTCTTCGGTAAGGGCAACCGGGGTATCATTCCCGCAAGCCCAAACAAAAGCGTCAGCGGATTTATCGGAGGTTTCCTTGCGTCAACCCTGATTGGCATCGGGGCAGTCCTTCTTGTTCCGGAGGTCTTCTCCCCTACCCGGTTTTCCGCCCCCCTTTCGGCCCCCTTTAGGGGAATCATCCTGGGCTTTCTCTCCGGCCTGGCGGGAACCCTGGGGGATCTGGGGGAATCGGCGATGAAGCGGAGTTCCAACATCAAAGATTCGGGGACGATTATTCCCGGCCGGGGGGGTATTCTGGATACCATCGATTCCATAGCCCTGGCCGCGCCGGTGTATTACGGCTTGTACCGGCTGCTTTTTAAATGAGAAAACGGGTTGCCGTCCTTGGCGCTACCGGCTCCATCGGTCTTAATACCCTGGATGTCCTCCGAGGTGCGCAAGATGATTTTGAGGTAGTCCTTCTTTCAGGCCATACCTCCGCCGGCCCCCTGCTGGCATGTGCCCGGGATTTCCCCGGTGCCATACTGGCCCTTTCCGGCGAAACGGCCAAACCCGGTAATACGGGTACCGGCACGATTAGCCACCATGGTACCGCGGCACTGCTGGCGGCCATCACCTCTTCGGGGGCGGACATTGCGGTAAACGGTATTTCCGGCGCCGCGGGCCTGGCCCCTTCCCTGGCGGTTCTGGACGCCGGCGCCGACCTGGCCCTGGCAAATAAGGAGACCATGGTAATGGCGGCCCCCCTGGTTAGGGAGCGGGCGGCGGCAAAAAAAAGCCGGATCTTCCCGGTGGATTCGGAACACGCCGCAATCTACAACCTGCTGAGAAGCCATTGTGATGGCAGCCATGGGGATGATACCCTGGAGGAAATCCTTCTCACCGCCTCCGGCGGCCCCTTCCGCACCCTGTCCCTGGAAAAAATGGCCGCCGTTACCCTGGCGGAAGCCCTGGCCCACCCCACCTGGAGCATGGGCCCAAAAATCACCATCGATTCCTCAACCATGGCCAATAAGGGGCTTGAGGTAATAGAGGCGGCGGGGCTTTTCTCCGTATCCGCAGACAAGGTAAAGGTGGTGGTACATCCCCAGAGCATTGTTCACTCCATGATCCGCCTGCGGGACGGCGCGGTGTATGCCCAGCTTTCCAAACCGGATATGCGGCTCCCCATACACCAGGCCCTCTACGGGGACGCCTGTGTCCCCTGCCCCTTCGGCCGCCTGGACTTTGACGGCCTGACCCTGGGCTTTGAAAAACCCGATTTCCGGCGCTTCCCCATGCTGGCCCTTGCATACCGGGCCGCTGAAAAAGGCGGGGTATATCCGGCGGTCTATAATGGCGCAAACGAAGCCGCGGTGGCATCCTTCCTGAATAATGCCGCCGCCTTCCTTGATATACCCAGGATTGTCGAGTATGTTTTAAACAGGGAGTGGAAGGAAGGAAAATTCACGTTGGAATCCGTGCTGGACGCGGATCACAGGGCCCGGATCATTGCCGGGGAGTATATCGCAAAAAAATTGGAGAAATAGAAATGCTGTTAGTAAAGATACTATTGGGCCTCATCGGTTTAGGGGTGGTGGTCTTTGTCCATGAACTGGGCCACTTTCTCGCCGCCCGTGCGGTGGGCATTACCGTGGAGGCCTTTTCCATAGGCTGGGGCAAGCCCATACTGAAAAAGAAGGTGGGCGAAGTGGAATACCGGCTGGGCATGTTCCCCGTAGGCGGGTACTGCAAAATGAGCGGAGAAAACGAATTTCAAAAGGCCTACGAAAGCAAGGCCAATGCCATTGCCCCGGTTAAGGGCACCTTTTATGGGGCCGCTCCGTGGCGAAGAATCCTGGTGTCCTTCGCCGGCCCCGCCTTCAACCTGCTCTTTGCCGTGTTGATCCTCTCGATTATTTGGGGGGTCGGCTTTGAGGTAAACACCCTGGATAACCGGATTGTCCTGGTTTCAGATATGGAAACCGGTACTTTGTACCCCGCGGACCAGGGAGGCCTAAAAACCGGGGATAAGATCATCGATATAAACGGCAAGCCCGTGGCGACTTACCATGACATCCAGGAACTTATCGCCACCAATCCGGAAAAAAATCTTCCCGTGCAGGTGGAACGGGACGGGGAAATTGTGGATCTGGTTGTACGGCCCGACCTGGACAAAAGTTCCGGCGCGGGAAAAATCGGGGTGTATTTTTGGTCCGACCCGGTAATCAAATCCGTTGTTGAGGGAAGCCCGGCCTCTATTGCGGGTTTACAAAGCGGGGATCGGATTACCCGGATCAACGGGGAGGAGTTTGCCTATACGGTGGCGCTGTTCAGGATACTCCGGGATCAGCCCCCGATCCTGACGGTGGATTTTGAACGGGAAGGGAGGCCGGGTATGCCAGGCATACCGATGCATACCGAGATTATCCTCAGCTATGGCGATACGGGAAGCGCGGACATTGGGATAGCCTACGAGAACATCCAGTTCCATACCCCCACTCTGGGTCCCATCGGGGCCCTGGTTAAGGGCGGGCAGGAAACCTGGAAAACCTTTGTGCTTTCCATCAAAAGCCTGGGCCTCCTCTTCCGGGGCATCGACCTAACCCAGGCGGTTTCCGGGCCGGTACGGATCACCTATATGGTGGGGGATATTGCCGCAGAGAGTTTCAGCCACAGCCTCGGCGCGGGCTTCAGTTCAGTGGCGAATTTTCTGGCCCTCATCTCCATCGCCCTTTGTATCATGAACCTCCTCCCCCTGCCGGTACTTGACGGCGGCATGATCCTTCTTTTTCTTATTGAAATAATAAAACGCAAACCTCTGCATCCACGGTACATCAGCGCTTTTCAGACCGTAGGGGTGGTACTGATTTTCGGCCTCATGTTTTTTGCGGTGTTTGGTGATATTTTATTTTTAGCCCGCCGATAGCGGACGTAAATCCGGCGGACTAAACGATTGAAAGGAGTTTCGGTGAACAGTAAAACGCATAGAATCGGGGTACTTATCCTTGCAATCCTGCTGAACACCCGGTTCATACATTCCCAGTCCGGCAATAATGCTTTAGCGGAAGGCACTTTAGCGGCAGGCCACTCCGGTACGGTATCGGCCGTGGCCTATGATCCGGTGAAAAACTACGTGATCAGCGCCGGGATGGACGGCTTTCTGGGAATATGGGATGTCCGGAATAACATGGCGGTGGATCGTTTTCAGGTAAGCCCCTATGCACTGCGATCCATAAACCTCCGTCCGGGAAAAGCCCAGGCCGCCCTGGTGGAAACTGACGGTATTGGGGTGTATAGGATTTCCGCCTGGGATTACGTGCTCAAACAGAATTTATTTACCCTGCGGTTTCAGGATCCCATCATCTTCATTAATTATTCCGCGGCGGGCAATTTTCTTATGGTAGCCCGGAACGACAGAATCGGTGTGATCTTTATCCACCCCGAAACGGGGGAAATACTGGACTCACCCCCGGGGCAAAATGGCGCCATTAGTTTTGCCGCCACCGGCAGATCCGAACGAACCATGATGACCTATGCCGTCCCGGGCCGTATCACTTATTGGGAATTGGATACCGGGAGGGAGATCCAGAGCGCCGCGGCCCCGGCCAATCTGGAAAGCCCCGTCCTGTTTGGGAATAACCGCTACCTCTGCGGCATAGATTCCAAGGGGCTGGTTGTCCTGGATGCCGTAATGGGAAAGGAAATTGCCCGGGATCAAAACGCCGTCCGGGGCGCCCTATTCCCCGTGGCGGCATCGGATCTTGTAAACCAGGGCCTGCTGGAATTTATGTATCTGGGAAGTTTGAGCAGCAGCCCTCAGACGGGATCCGCTAACCTTGTCCATTATTCTATCACCACCCATGGAAATCTGGAGAGTGTTACCAGAAATATCGCGAATCTTCAATCCAATTCTGTTCTGCCGCTTATTTCCGGCGGGGTCAGTGCCGGCGGAGGATCATTTGCCCTGGGTACCGTTGACGGGGGTATCTGGCTTTTAGGGGCGGATGACAGGGTTCCCCGGGCTATGAACCGGCTTCGGCTTACCTACATAAGCTCCGTGGCAGTTTCGGGGAACAGCATGGCGCTTATCACGGATAACGCGAATATGAGCGTCATACCCCTGGATTACCAGATGTTACAGAACGGCAATCCTATCACCCTTGAAGATTCCCGGGGAAATACCCGGGTAAGCGGGGATTCGGGGATACCCGCCGGAAGTCCCGGCAGGTTTTTATTCTGGCAAACCGAAAATCCCCGTTCCTTTCCAACGCTGGTAAGCGATGCGGGTACCAGGGCACGCAGGGATACTACGCTGGAGCACCCCTTCCGGTATCCCCTCCGTTCCGCTTCCCTGCTGGGGAACCAGGCCCTCTTTCTTGATGCCGCGGGAAACATCACCCTGGTATCCACCGGTGGAGGCCCAGGCGCCTTTACCTATTCCGCCACGGATCCCCTGGATGTCTCCTTTTATGACAGCCGGAATATTATCATCGGCCAGGCGGCTGCCGCCAAAACCGCTCCTTTCCTGCTGGTGAATACGGTTACCCAGGAAACGGCGCCCTTTATCTATCCCGCGGCGGTGGGGGCTAAACTGTACCGTGCCCCCGACGGCAGGATTTACGGCGGTGTGGTGGATGGTTCCGCAGACGGCGCCGTCACCACCCTGCTCCTTTTGAATTTTGAACGTCCCTCCGCCTCGATCCGGATGATTGAATATCCAGGGGAGGACACCACCTTTATCATAGCCACAAGCGGCAGGTCCATCGCAACAACTATTGGCGGAAACGGCCCTACCCTCCATAGCAGCCAGGGTTTCATTCCCTTTAGACAGGCCCCCAGCCTGCCCGAAAACCTTATCGGAAGTGACCGCTACTTTATTGTCCTGGGCAAGGACGGCTCCGTAAGCTGGAACAACCCCGGCAATGGAGCGCTCCTTGCCCGGCTCCGGCTGGTGGAACGGGAATGGATTCTGGAAACGGCGGAGAGAACTCTGCGGGGCGCCCTTAACAAAAACTAATCGTGGGAAGGGTTCCCCCGTATTTTTTCTATGGCCCCTGACACCGCTTCCTGTATGCTTGCATCGTAGGCTGCGTCATCACGGGCGCAGGAGGCCCAAAGGGTACCCAGCAGGGTATACCGGTACAGGGGCTTCACCGTATTTAAGGCCATGGCGGCCATATCCGCCACACAATCGTTACAGAGGCAAATTTCCCCTTCATAGGATTCAAGCTGCCGCCCCAACTCTTCATGAACCAGGCGCTCCGCTTCGTTTATCACATGTTCCAAATTATAATTATCAATAAAGGCCATATGCCCCTCCTATAAGAAGTATCGGCTACTGGTGTGCCCTGGTGAAGGGCGCAAATTTGGTAAACTGGGGAAGGAACTGAATTTCTATGGTTCCCACCGGCCCGTTCCGCTGTTTTGCGATAATCAGTTCCGTATTGGCCTTTTCCGAATTTCCCTTATCGGAAACTTTTTTATCAGATTCCCGTTCCCGGTGGAGAAACATTACCACATCCGCGTCCTGTTCAATAGAACCGGAGTCCCGAATATCCGCAAGGTTGGGCCGCTTTCCCTCCGCGTCCCGGCGCACCTGGGAAAGGGCTATAATAGGAATATTAAGCTCCCGTGCCAGGCTTTTTAAGGATCGTGAAATCTCGGCGACCTGCTCAAACCGCGGCTGGTTGTAATTATCGGAACTTATCAGGCCAAGGTAATCAATAAAAATAATCTCCACCTTCTGCTGCGCCCGCAGCCGCCGGGCCTGGGCACGGAGGTCAAGAAGCTTCATATTGGGCATATCCACAATGTAGAGGGGCGCCTCGGATATGGCCCCCGCCGCCGTCATCAGGCTGTGAAAATCACTGGGTAATAAAATCCCCGATTTGATCTTACGGGAATCAATATTCGCCTCCCCGGAAATAAGCCGCTGCATCAGGGCCATGTCGGACATTTCCAGGGTGAAAAACGCGGTGGGTATCTTTCGCACCTTGTTACTGATGGACATATTAGCCGCCATGGTCAGGGCCAGGGCGGTCTTCCCCACCGAAGGCCGTGCCCCGATGATGATAAGTTCCGCCGGCTGGAACCCCGATGTCATGGTATCAAGCTCCTCAAACCCCGTGGGCACCCCCGTATAGGCATTTTTGTTATGAAAGAGCTTTTCCAGGGCATTAATGGTATCAAGGATAATTTCC
Organism: Spirochaetia bacterium; assembly: GCA_025997495.1. Classification (GTDB taxonomy): domain Bacteria; phylum Spirochaetota; class Spirochaetia; order Treponematales; family Breznakiellaceae; genus Termitinema. The sequence continues at coordinate 7,514 of BNUR01000037.1, forward strand.
TTGGCCTCCCTAAAGCCCAGGGTACTCCGGTCTGTGGTAAGATCAAAAATTTTCTGCTGGCTTTCTTCCAGTATCAGCCGGGATTCCATGGATTCATCAAAGGATTTAGCGTTTATCTCCCCCGCCACCCGTATCAAAGACCGCCGCAGGGAACAATCCTGCACAATTTTGGCATAGTAATCGACATTGGCGCTGGAGGGAACCACGTTGGTAAGGGAGGCAACATAGGCGGGCCCGCCGGACAAATCCAGTTCCTGGGCCTTACGCAGCTCCTCCGTAACGGTGATAATATCCGCTTTCCGTCCCTGGTCATCCTTGAGCTTGAGAATGGCCGAATAAACCCGGCGGTTAGCGTTTGAATAAAAATCAGCAGGCTTGAGATACTCTGAAACCTTGGCAATAGCGTCGTCATCAAGTAACAAGGCCCCCAGAGTGGCCTGTTCCGCCTCATCGTTATGGGGCGGAACTTTGGGGCTGCGGTCCAACGGACCGCTTTTACCCGGCTCGTTCTGCATCTGGGGAGCCATGAATCTTACGCTTTCTGATCAGTTGCTTCCTGGGCACCGGCGGCGGAAACGGCGCTTTCCGCCGGAGCCGCTGTCCCCTCCCCGCTTTGCTGACCTTCGGGCTGTTCCCGCTTAGCTTCCGCCGCTTCCGCGTCCTGTCTCCGCCGGCCGCCGCGGGCAGGCGCAGAGCGGGTTTCAACCTTTATCGGCTGCCCTTCCACGGTGATGGTCAATTCGGCGGCGGCACTTTCGTATAACTTAACCGTTACCTTGTATTTGCCCACACTCTTAAAGCTGTTTCCGGGAAGTTCAATCCGCTTCCGTTCAACCGGGAACCCTTGTTTGACCAGTTCATCCGCCACGGTTTGGCTGGTAACGGCGCCGTACAGTTTTCCGTTCGCCCCCGCCGGCATAACAATAACCAGGCCAAGACCTTCAAGTTTTTCCTTGAGGCCCAGGGCATCCTTCCGCTTTTCTTCCTTCCGCGCCTCAATTTCTCCTTTCCGGGACTCAAACAAGGCAACGTTACGATCCGTATACGGCAGGGCAATACCCCGGGGAAAGAGATAGTTCCGGGCATAGCCCCTGGCCACCTCCTTCACGTCCCCTTCTTCGCCCAGGGGTGATAAATCCTTATTCAAAATAACTTTCATACACAAGCTCCTTTCAAAATAGTAGGGTGAAACGGGCAACACAATTCCCCGGAGTAGAGGACGGCCTGTTATCCAATTATTCAGCTACAAAGGGAAGCAGGGCAATAATCCGCGCCCGTTTAATCGACAGGGCAAGCGCCCGCTGATGCTTGGCGCAGGTGCCGGTAATACGGCGGGGCAGTATCTTACCCCGTTCAGTGATAAACCGGCGCAGGACATCCGCATCCTTATAGTCTATCCTGAGTTTCTGGGTACAGAATTTGCAGACCTTTTTCTTAAAAAAAACCTTGCCCTTTCCCCGTCCGCCCCGGTCATCACCATCCCGGCCATCCGGAATATCCCGGTCTCCCCGGTCAGACCGGTTTCCGCCATAGTTTCCTCCGGTACCACCGCTGTAGTTCCCCGGTGCGGGGGCTGCAGGCCGTTCATTTTCAGTATATTGCTGTTCGTCAGACATAATTCACAACTCCTATAGTTAATTTAAAAGGGAATATCATCGGAAAAGCCGTCATCACCGCCGCCTGACGGGGGGCTTTCCCGTGGGGTTCTATCCCCGGATGGGGCCCTGTCCCCATAAGAATCACCCCGCCCCTGATAGCCGCCGCCGGAACTGCCGCCGCTGTAGCCGCCGCCTTGCCCGCCACCTCCGCCGCCGGGGCCGCCGCCAAGAAGCTGCAGGTTATTCGCCACTATTTCCACCTTGGAACGCTTTTGACCATCCTGTTCCCAGCGATCCTGGCGGAGTTCACCGTCAACCCCCACCTGTTTTCCCTTAACCAGGTACTGATTAATAGCCTCGCCCTGCCTTCCCCAGAGGGTGATATCGAAGAAACTCGCTTCATCCACCCATTGGTCGCCGCTTTTCTTATTACGGTTTACCGCGATGGAAAATTTACAGACCGCCTGGCCGTTTGCGGTATATTTTAACTCCGCATCCCGGGTTAAGCGTCCAACCAGAACCACATGGTTTATATCCGCTGCCATGCCTACTCCTCGATATTCACAAAAAGATACTTGAGGAGATTGGCGTTGAGTTTAAAAATCCGGTCCAGAACGGCAACCTTTGCCGGGTCCAGCTTGAGGGTAAATAGGACATACCGGCCCCGTTTTCGTTTTTTTACCTCATAGGCGAGATCCCGGTCCCCGATTTCATCGGTTTTCTCGATCTCCGCTCCGTTGGCATTCAGGTCGGTGAGCAACTGCTCCCGGCCTGCCTTACTTTGGTCTTCTTCCAGGGGAAAAATGACCGTCAATTCATATTGGCGCATTGGCCCTCCTTATGGACTACAATTTGGCCCGTCCCAAAGACGGGCAAAGAGGTTTATTTCATGCTATCCGGAACTATGCTGAAGGTCAAGGGGAGGAAACAAAGTGCCGATATGTAGTATAGATATGAGTAAGCAAATCAATTTTGAAGATAATATATTCATCCTTACTACCCGGATACGGATGATTCGGGATTTGCTCATCCTGGACGCGGACCCGGATATTTTTTTGGATAAGACCCTGACGGATGTTGATTTCATCGACGCCGCCCTGGGGGTGCTCCTGCGGGACCTCATAGAAAACACCCACCTTATAGAACGAAACGGGCAATTTTATAACCTCTATGACACGGAGCAGATCTTTCTGGAGGTTCTCTGGGAACTGGCCAACGGGCCGGGTACCGTATCGGTTGGCCCTTACCCGGTACTCAAGGATAAAATTGCCCTGATGCGGGAACATGCCATAGACAGGCGAAAAACCATTGAGGAGCATATCAGCGTTGATGAAACCCCCTCATCGGAGCCGCTGGTCAGTTCCGACGAGCTTAACGGCCTGCTGCAGGGCTTCTAATGCGTATTACCGGCGGCATCCTGAAAGGGCGGACTGTGGAGGTCCCGCGTTCAGGGAGAACGGTCAGCGGTGTCATCCGCCCCGCCATGGATAGGATGCGGGAGTCGGTGTTTGGCGCCCTGGGGGATCTTTCCGGGCAGTCCTTTCTGGATCTGTTTTCCGGCTCCGGCATTATTGCCCTGGAAGCGGCCTCCCGGGGGGCAAACCCGGTGGAAGCGGTGGAAATGGACAGCGTAAAACGGAAAACCCTGATTGAAAATGTTTCCCTGTCCCCGGTACGGGTGCAATGCCATTTCATAGCGGTGGAACTATATGTCAGGCGGGCAAAAAAACCCTTTGACATTATTTTTTGCGATCCCCCCTTCCCCTACAAGTTTAAGTGGGAACTGGCGGCATCCATAGCAGCCTCCCCTCTTATGGCGGGCGGATCCCGGCTGCTCCTTCACCGGCCCCGGCAAAATGCCTTCGAAGCCCCCCCCGAGGGGCTTTCATTTGAAGAATCCCGCACCTACGGCCGGTCGATAGTGGACTTTTTTAAAAAAAATTAAGCCCCCTCCCCCTTCTACCCTAAACCTTTACCTTCCGGATCGTGCGGCGGTACATCTGGGCTTGTTGGGCAATATCCCGGACATCAAGGACGTAGATCTTATCATTTATCAGTTGGATTTTGCGGTTCTCCATGACCTTTTGCATCATTTGATAGCCCTCCTGGGAGGAAAGGCCGACCATGTTTATCAGTTCCTTGAGGCCGAAGTCAAAGGTGTGGGGCTGTTCGATGGTGATATTTACCCGGCCCTTTTCAAGCTGGAGTGCCAGAGCGTCGTAAATGCGCCCAAGGGGGTTGTCGATCAGGGTATTGGCAAGCTGTTTATAGATGAACCAGATCCGTTCCGCCAGGAGAACCGTCAGTTTGGCGATGATCTGGGGCTGGGCTGCTACCACGTTGGCAAAGTTGGCCCGGCTTACCATGAGGAGTACGCAGTTTTCGTAGGCCAGAGCACAGGCCGTCCGGGGTTTTGATTCCAGGAGGGCCATCTCGCCAAAAATATCCCCGGGTTTCAGAACCGCCAGGAGGATTTCATTGTTATCCGCAATCTTCGCGATTTTTACGGCGCCCTTCTGGATAATATAGAGTTCATCCCCGGGTTCCCCTTCGGAAAATATCATCGTGTCCTTGGCAAATTTCCGGGTAAACTCATCCGTGGGGAACTCCTTCCGCACGGCGGTAACGTAGGGGGCTATCTTCTTCATCCGCTCCTGGGCCAGAATGCAGTGTTCCCCCTGGGGGCAGTGTTTGAGGTACCGGGAATAGGCATAATAGGCAAGGTTGTACTGGTTTGTCTTTGCGTAGTATTCCCCTACACTGCAAAGCTGGGAAATATCTTCTTCGGAATTATTTTTCAGGGTCAGCTTGGTAAGGGCCGCGTCCAGGTAGCGCATGCGCTTGGAAAACTGGAGAATTATTTTCATCGCCACCGCTTTGTTTTTATGGATAAACTCGCCGTATTGTTCCTTTGGGACGGAAATGACGGTACAATCGGTTACGGCCTGGGCGGTTTCAATATGGCTGTGGTCGGACATGGCGGACACCACGGCAAAGAAATCCCCGGGGCCCAGAATATCGCCGCCATCTTCCTTTACCACTTTCACGATTTTGGAAATGCGTACCTTTCCTTCGCGGATGATAAAAAAACGGTCGGTATTCTGGTTCCCCTCAACCACAATGTATGAGTTTTCCTTAAAACTGACAAACGCAAGTTGGGGTGCTATATTCATAAAATCCTCCCAAAGTATAAAAACCTCCGCCGTTCATGTCAATGCTGGATAACGAAAAGAATATACCTGGATAATAGCTGGGGGGGAGGAGAGGAAAGCACGGGCCGGCTCCTGTTCACCCCACTGCGTGGGGTTCAAAAGTCGCCCGGCCCATGCTTTCCTCTCCTCCCCCCAATACCATTGTGAAGGTATATTCTTTTCTCAGTGATCACAGACGGCCTTTGGGGAAGAGAAGAGAAGACAGCGGCTGCCTACCCCAAGGGCGGTCGGGGTACGCACCCCACTGGGCGTATGGGGCAGAAGGTGACGATATAAAAAAAGTGATGCAAGTATAGAAAAACCACGGAGCGGGCGGAGGAGGGGGGCGACAGGCCGAATGCATTTGGGCGTCCCTGCGGAGGGAGACCGAAAGGCCCCCTGGGGCCGGGCTCCCGCAGCAGATTCCCCCAACAGCATGAGCGCCTGCCGCCCCCCTCCTCCGCCCGGCTTCTAAAGTGATCAGAATTGCCAGGTAAGGCCCAGCGCCGGACGGAGGTAGCCCAACTGGGAACGGTCTTTGAGGGACAAAACATGGGAAAAATTAACGCCGGTTTCTATATAGAAAGGGCCCGAGATATGCCACTGGAAGGAGACGCCCGCGTCCAGGGAGAGGTACAGGCTGGTCAGAGGTTCCTCCCTGCCTTCACCGTAGTCAAAATAAAAATCGGTTATTATGTCTATTCCTGTCCCCAGGCGGAAATTAATGGCGGCGATCTGCTTCGGCAGCCATAGCTGATACAGCACCCCCGCATGGGCCGCTATATTTTGGGCTGCAACCGTATATTCTTTCGTTTGATCCTCCATTTTGAACCAGGAGACATTCAACTCCGCCCCTAAATACCCCCAGTTCCGTTTAAGAGGAAGTACCCCTGCCCGGATAGCGGCGCCCGGAAGAAAAACCGGGCTGGTAAAGACGCCGTTGCTGAACAGGCCCCCATAGAGGGGCAGCGCCGGGGCGTATTCCGCTGAAATAACGATGTCGGGCCTGCGGGAACGGCCGCCGGGAGTTTTCTCCCCGGATTCCTCAGAACCATGGGGCCGAACCCGAAAGAGGCCCTTGGAGTCCTCCAGCCCACCGGGATTTCTGACATACACATCGTAGGTGCCCGGTGCAAGCTGTTTGTCTTCAAAGGTAAGCCGGGCGGTGTTTCCCTCAAGGGCGGTTTTCACAGGGTGTATACCCTGGCCACCCTCCCCTGAGGAAACGCTCAGCGGGCGGAGCATAAGAACCGCCTGGGGGTCTACGTCCCGCACGGTGATGGTAATTTGCCGGGGGAACCCGGTTTCCAGGGAAAACGCCTCCGGGGAAAAGGTGAGTATCTCCGGTTTCAGGGCGTTTAACACCGTAAAATATACCCAGTCCATGGTATATTCAAGCCGCCGGAAGAGATTATACACCTCCACCGCGTACCGGTACCGGCCGGGCCGGAGAGAAAGGTTCAGGGAATTTGCCGTGGTCGATTCCCGGAGCAGTTCCCCATACGTCCCCTCCTGTTCCGCTTCAAGAATCACCTCATAACGGAACACCAGGGGATCATGATCCCAGGAAAGGCGCTGGATAAACCGCTGCTCAATAAAAAAATCCCCCTCCGCAATGGACGCATCCTGAGAAATGGGAGCCCTTTTGGCGGCAGATTTGGAACCGGCAGGTTGTTCCTTTGCATACAGAAGCGTTCCGGAGACCAGGGACGCATGGAACAGGCTGGCCAGCAGCAGGGAAACCAGCAAGCTCCTTGTCCGGGATTTATTGACCATAGACTCTGCCCGGATTCTTTGCGGTTTTCCGCGGAAGTGCGGGGAGGTACAGGGTAAAACGGTTTTCCCCCAGGGCTCCCCGCTGTGCAATGGAACCATCCGCCGCCCGCCTGCAGGCTTCCACCTGCCAGACAAAGCTGCCGTTCCCCAGGAGGCTTACCTCAATGGCACGGGAAGTCTGCGCCGAACTTTCCCATTGCCGTACAAGCTGCCGCTTACCCCCATCTTCCCGGTAAAGGGCCAGATTATAGATGTTCGCCCCCGGTACCGCGTCCCAGGCAAAGGTAATGGTCTCGGTCTCCCTGAGCTGATCCGGGCCGATACGGGAATCGTTTTCAGGCAGAAACAACCGGGCGGCTTTTAATAAAGCCGCTGCCGGTGGGGTTGTCGCAGATGGGGTTGCCACAGGTGAGGTTGCCGCAGATGGGGTTGTCACAGGCGGGATTGCCGCAGGTGAGGTTGCCACAGATGGGGTTGTCGCAGATGGGGTTGCCACAGGTGAGGTTGCCACAGATGGGGTTGCTGCAGATGGAGTTGTCACAGGCGGGGTTGCCGCAGGTGAGGTTGCCTCAGATGAGGTTGCCGCAGATGGGGTTGCCGCAGGCGAGGTTGCCACAGATGGGGTTGTCACAGGCGGGGTTGCCGCAGGTGAGGTTGCCACAGATGGGGTTGCCACAGATGGGGTTGCCACAGATGGGGTTGCCGCAGGTGAGGTTGCCGCAGGCGGGGTTGCCGGAGGCAGGATTACCGCAGGAGGCGGCAGGGCTACTATGAAACTTCTGACCGGGGTCTGTATATTCCCATCGCCGGTGGTGATCCGCCAGTACCACACTCCCTCATCCAAGGTTGATCCTTTAAACGTTTCCCCAGGGGCTGCCTCATTAATGGCAAGCCGGGAAAAATCCGGTACGCCGGAAACCTGAAAGCGCAGGGGATCGGTAAGGTTCGTCTTCCAGGTAAACTCCGGCAGTTGGTTCCCGGTTACCAGGTAATTATGCGGTGGGAAGACAGGCCGCAGGATGAGTTCCCCCTGGGTAACGTTAAAGGATCGGGAGGGTGAAACCGTCGAAGCGGTTCCATCGGCGCCGGTTTGGTATACGCCCCAATAATAGCGGCCCTCACCCAACAGATTCTCCTTCACGCCATAGGTATAATAATTGGCAGTCACCTGCCGGGTGAGTACCGGGGTCTGCAAGAGGGGGGAGGCGGAAACCAGCAGGGTATAGGAGCCGGCTTCAGGTTCGTGTTTCCAGGAGAAATAGAGATCCTGGGGGGAAGCGATGTTGATAAAGGACTCCGCCGGGGGGCTCAGCAGGGTGGGCGCCGCCAGGGTTCCGCTTTGGGTGATTGTAAAGGACGCGGGGGCCTGGGGGGCCAGGAATCCCTCAAGGGAACTCTGGTCCCAGTCATCGCTCAGTGCCGGGATTACCCGCCAGTACCAGCGGCCTTTTTCCAGGCCGGAATGGGTCATGGAAAGGGTGTTTCCGGAACCGCCCCGGATCAGGGTCTGCAGCACAGGGTTTGTAAGGCCGGGGTTATCCGCCACTTCCAAAATATAGGAAGAAACTTCGGGAGACGCGGTCCACTGAAAGGTAACCGAAGGCAGCCGGCTCAGGTAGCGGTACTCATAGCCCTCCGCCGGGCTCAGTACCCGGGATGGCGGTACATAGCTTATCGTCAATTTACCTAATGCTGCGTTAGCTGCCCGGCTTGCGGTATCCGCGCCCTCCGCGCTCACCGGGTAGGCCCGCCAAAAATAGATCCCCGGCGCCAATTCAACACGGGCATGGGTTTGCCCGCTGCCGGAGGATGCGGGGCCCAGGGTTCGGAGGATCCGCTTAAACTCGCGATCCGGGGCAATCTCTATGCGGGTAATGTCGGAGGCGGCATAGTGAACCCCATTCCAGGTAAATTCCACCGGCATGGGGCGGTTTTCGGTTTGGAGGAGCCGGGCAACAGGCTTGGGGGAAAGTACCACGGTCCGCCCTTCCTCCAGGGTGCGGCCCACCGGATCCAGGATAACGGCATCCCCCGCATCGACCCTTTGGTTTTCGCTGTCAATGATAAGGGAGGCGCTGCCCTCGGTTACCCGCAGGGTGAGGTTCCCATCCGGGTCAAAACGGGCGTCCAGCACCGTCCCTCCTGCGGCGCTTATTTGGCTGCCCTTTGCATCCAGCACCATGACGGTTTCATTTGTGGCTGAAGAGGCATCGATACTCACGCTTCCCTGGGTAAAATGCAGCAGGGGAATATCGTCTTCCGTGAATATCTGTATCAGGCTGTTTTCCGCCAGGTCAATGACGGCGCCCCCGGTAAAGGTAAGGGAGGCCTCCGAAAACTCCGCGGTACGGATGAAGTCGCCGTTATAGACCGGGGATGACTGCTGCAGCCGGGACCAGAGCACCCGTTTTTCCAGGCGCCGCTGGGCGACCTTGTGCTTCCAGGAGATGGTTCCCACCGGAAGGGCGCTCTGCTCTGAAAGGGTCTGGTTAAGGTTGCGCCAGAAAAAGAGGAGGCAGAAAAACGCCCCCGCAAGGCAGAGAAGCATTACCATACAGTCGGCGGGACTGATTATCGCAAACCGGCGGCCTGAGCCCTGCCCCTTCACCGTATTTCCTTTCATCATCCCCCATCACTTTGCAATCTTATACTTCTGTTCTTCAGCACCGGTATCAATATTCGCCAAATCCGGCGCGGCATAGCCCAACATGGTCCGCACTTGCCCCAAGCTCACGGGCCGCTTCTGCTGCTCCCCAGCCCGGGCACGGAGGTTTATCACCGCAAACATGCGCACCAGCTTTTTCTTTCCCTTGACGGTTACCGAGGGCATTTCTTCGGCTATGATGTGCTCCCTGATAAGTTCCCAGGTATTTTCGGTAATCAGGATGTCCGTATGCAGGGGCTTGTTCAGGGCCTCGGTACGGCTTGCCAGGTTTACCGCGTCACCGATAACGGTGTATTCCATCCGTTCATGGGAGCCAATCTGCCCGGCAACCACGGAGCCGGTGTTAATTCCGCAGCCAATCCAGATGCGGGGATGTTTAACACTGTCATCCCGCCCCTGGTTGAATTCCCGCAGGGCAATCCGCATGGCCAGGGCGGCCCGGACACAGTTCAGGGCATCCGCGGCGGGAGTGCCGGCGGTACTTGCGGCGCCCCAATGGGCCATTACCGCATCCCCGATAAACTTGTCCACCGTTCCGCCGGTTTGATTAACGCAGTCGACCATCCGGGTCATGTAATCGTTGAGAAATTCCACCACCTCTTCCGGTTCCAGGCGTTCCGATATCGACGTAAAGGAACGGATATCGGAAAAGAAAATCGTGGCCTGCCGGGTTTCCCCCCCCAGGGTGAGATCCCCCCGCATGGCCCGCTTGGCAATTTCCAGGTTGGTAAACCGGCTAAAGGTTACCAGGGCGCTGCTCATCTTTACGAAGCTTTCGGACAGAAGGCTGATTTCATCCCGGCTCGTTTCCGTCAGGTTCACCTCAAACAGCCCGGCTTCAATTTTCCGGGCGGCGGAAGTTAACCGGCCTAGGGGCTGGGAGATGGTTTTGGAGAAGAACCAGATAAAGAGGATGGAAAGGAAAAGCACCGCCCCGGTGAGGAGGATGTTCCGCTGGGTGGTGACGGCGATGCCCTCAAAGACGGTCTCGTATTCCACGATGGTAAGTACCGCCGCATTGGCAAAGGACAGTTTCCGGAAGGCGCCGAAATACCGGATCCCTTCACGATCGGTGTAGAGAGTCTGGAGGTTCTGCTCCGGGCTTTCCCGGTATATATCCACCAGGGGATCCCCCAGCATATTTACCCCTGCGATGATCAGGGCGTGATCCGGATGAACCAATACATCCCCATCGTGGTTGATCAGGAAGGAGACATTAACGGAACTGCCAAAGGTATCGGCCAGGCTTTCGGTGGAAATGATAAGGGTAACGGTTTCCTGGCCCCGGGATCCCTCCCAGGGGAAGCGCATGGCCAGCGCGGGGATACCGAAAACCGGGGCGGCGTTCAAAAGGGATATGGCGCCATTCTCATTGAACATACCGGACGGTGCGGAGCGGGCCATGAATTCATCAACCAGGCTGGCCTCGATTTCGTTGGCCTCAAAGAAGCGTTCATTGATCAGGGAGCCCGCCCCGGCCCCGCTTGTGACCAGGGCGGCCACAGTGATGTTTTGTTCAAAGTAGAAGGCCCCAAGCTGCCGGGCATCGGCAGAGGAGTCTCCCACCGTGCTAAGGGAATTCAGAAGCACCAGGGCATTGGACCGAAAGGTCTGGAGGATATTTTCGGCCTCCGCCGCGGAACGCCGGTTCACCGTAAAGTTATTGTCCTCCGCGGTGATTTGCAAATCTCCGGACACCAAAACAGACACCAGAACAGTGATGGCCCCCAGGGAAATAAGCAGGAGAATAGTAATAATGGTGACCAGCTTGATACCGATGGGGTATCTTACCTTGTTGTCGGCCCCTTCCTTCTTTTTTGGCGCCAATATTCCCCGGTGCGCATGGGTTAAACGATTCATCCCTTTGTATATCGGATTATGGAAAGGGATAGTTTACAGGAAATGGCGGGCCATTTAATTTCTATTCCCCAAAAAACACCCGCCGAAAATTTCTATCCGTTGCCGCCTCCAGTTCCCCGGGGAAACCGCCCGGAGCGCCGGCTTCCCGCCTTAATCCGGCCAGCCCCCGCAGTATTTCCCCTAGATCCGCCCACCGCGAAAATTTCCGGCCCCTCAAGGGCTGATAAGGGGCATCGGTTTCCAGCAGCAGGTGATCCAGGGGCAGGGCGGCGGCGGGGGGGAGAAGGGGGTGCGGGGTTTCGGGGGGGGTGGGGGCCGCGTCGGGTAGGGGGAGGGGGTCGGGCAACCACCGGGACGGGAAGTGGGCGGGGGGGGGGAGGGTGGGGCCCCCCGGCTTGGGCGCGGGGGGCGCCGTCGGCTAGGAAAAAAAAAACACACGGGTGCTGTAGTTGTATTGTAGCTC
>BNUR01000038.1 GCA_025997495.1 Spirochaetia bacterium
CCGATTAAGATAGATTTTCTAAAGATTTAAACCACGAATGACACAAATCACACGAATAAAGCACAAAAATTCACAAAAATATTCGTGCGGATTCGTGTTATTCGTGGTTATCTTCTTATTTCTTGATGTAAAATGAGAATTGCTGTCCAATTGGCAGGATAAACGCATAGGAAATATAGGGTCCATTTCCAGATGGTTTCGTAAACAAGATTTATTTATTTCCCTGGTACTGCAAGACCGTATCAATCGGCAGTTTAAGGGCTTCGGATATTTGTCCGGCAGTCATGCCGTATGCAAGAAGGTTCTTGACATCTTCATTTTTGCCCTCGTTACGGCCTTCCCTGTACCGGTATTCCAGGGCTTCCTCGTCTTTCCATTCAGCAAACAACATGTTAATTACCTCCGATGAATGTAATGCTAAAAAATCTTTGAGGATATCGCGTTCCATACACTGCTCCACAGCCTTTTTGATGGCCGCCGCTAAATCCTTAAGTTCCTCGTCAAATGTCCGAATCATGCCGATAAAGGCGCTGTACCCGTACAGTGTTTCGCTCTTGCGGAGTATGGCTTCGTTATGGCCGGGGTTGATGTTGTATACCGTGACGGTAAGTTCCAGCGGGAGCGCCGGGCAGTCTATCCCCCATGCCGAAGCATCTTCAAAGGCATCCGACAATTTCAGTTTCCGGGTGTCCCAGCGGACATCCGGCCCATTATACAGAACGATGAGTTCGGGGCGGGGGATTTTAATAAGCCCCTTGGCGTATACGTCCTTCGTTTCCACGATTTTTTCATATATCCGGGCCACGTACATCAGTATTCGCAGGGGCATATTGGGGTTGATAGTGCTTTGGTGCTCAACTATAACAACCAGTTTATTGCCGGCGGTAAACGAAAGGTCATTGAGCCGCTTCATGTACAGGGCGCCTTCGAGGGTGTTAATGGTAATAGGCACATCGGGAGGCAGAGACGCCCCTTCCAGGGCATTATAGAGCTCCCGAAGGATTACCGGATCGCTAAAAAGAAGGGAAAATACACTGGCCCTATATTCGCGGTTCTCGTCCATGTCATCTCCCCTACCTAATCTACTCCAAAAAACGGTACATTACAAGGGAAAGAAAGCAATGGAACCGGCGAATATCAAGCTCGGCGGCACGCCGCTTCGCTTCGACAGGCGCCGGTATCGGAAACCCTTCTATCGCTTACAGAGAAAGCGGCGCTATTGCCCCGTATCTGCCGTTTAACCATGCCGCCGTACCCCCTGTTTCGTTTTGCCGGGAACAGTTCCCCGCATGAGGCAAGTATTATGCACTAACTAAGAGGATGTCAAGGGAATTTTACAATTTTTTCACGACAAATGCATGAAAAACAATTCACGGTTTTTTACCGATTAAGATAGATTTTCTAAAGATTTAAACCACGAATGACACAAATCACACGAATAAAGCACAAAAATATTCGTGTCATGCGTTTGTCGTGGTCTACCTACCTAGCCATCCCGCTCATTATTTTTTATAATCCTTCCAGGGGGCTTCGGCATGGCGAAAAATGGGGGGGCGGTTTTAACCGGCAAATTCCTCACCGTCCTGGTAATGGTATACAGCCTGTCCTTAGGCCCGCTTTTTGCCCGGGACACGGAAATTATCGTTCTTGATGCGGATCTGGGGATTCCCCTGGAGGGGGCTCTTATCCGTTCCTGGGATGGCGCCGAATACGAATGTGATGAAAACGGCAAGGTTCTGATAGCCGTTCCCGATGACCGCCCGGTGGCAATACAGGCGGCCTACCCGGGATATGAAAACGGGCGCCTGGCCATTAACCTGGGACAGAGTACCTTTACCCTGGGACTGCGGCTGGGGGGCATCATGGAAAACCGGGAATTGGTCATCGAGGCCCGGCAGCCCGGAACCAGCGAAACCAAGCTTGGCCGCAGCGTGGCAATTTCAGGGCCGGAACTGGCCCGAACCGCGGAAATCGGCATTGTCGAAGATGTGATGAGTTCGGTGAAACTCCTGCCGGGGGTGGGCTATTCGGGGATGTTCAACGCCATGCCTTCCATACGGGGGGGCGACCCCGGGGATCTGATGGCCGCCCTGGACGGGTTTTATCTGGCCAACCCCTACCAGTGGGCAGGCGGCGTTTCTATCTTTGATCCCAAAATGGTATCCGGCGTCAAACTTTCCCATGGTGTTTTCTCCACCCGGTATGGGCATACTATTTCGGGCCTGTTGGAAGTGACCTCCAAAAAACCTTCCCCAACGGAAACTGAACTGGATGTGGGCCTGGCCACCAGCGCGGCAAGTTTCAACCTCGCCTACCCCCTTTGGGGCAAGGGCGGGATCCTTCTGATGGGAAAGGTTTCCTATTGGGATACCCTGGTATGGACGGCCCAGGGGCTGAGCAAGGCCTTCCCGGCGGATGAAACCCTGAGCCTCACGAACGCGATTACCACTGCTCCCTACATCAGAAACGCCGCGTTGTCGGGAAACTACCGGTTCACGAACGATCTGGAATTGACCCTAAACGGCTTTTTTGGCAGCGATGGTATCGGCGTCTCCTACCACACCTCCTATGATGAGGATAACCTGATTATGGGTGAAGACGGGATCACAGGCAGTGTGGACATTAATGGTGATTACCATAACTACCAGGGCTTCGGCATTGTGGGCCTTAGCTACACCCCCATTCCCACCATAATACTCAGGGGGACCGTCGGGGCGGGGTATACCGAACTTATTGCCGAAGGATATATCGACAACGATGTGAAAGTCCATTACAATGACACATTCCTGGGCCTCTACCCAGACCTGGCGAGGGATTATGACCTTGATACCACAAAATCCTACCATGCGCCGAATCTCAACGGGGAGGTTGATTCGGACAATACCATCGTCCACGCCCAGGGGCGGGTTGATATGGACTGGGATATGGGCAGGATTTTGCCGGGTTTCCTCCTTTCCGCAGGGGTGCAGGAACTCTACACCCAGTGGAATCAATACGAAAACGTGGATATTGCCATGGAACAGTCCGTCAAAAACATATACATCTCCGGCCTTCTCACCGGTTTCAACCCCGTCACCGCACTAGAGAATATGGCCATCAAAGACATCCCGGATGCGGTGGTGATCCGGCCCCTCACTAAAATTGTGGATGTGCACAACAACGGGCTTACCACATCCGCCTATACCCTGGCCGAATACACCAGCCCCAATCAGCGATTCGGCGCCGAGGCGGGGATACGAATGGATCACCTCTACTTTATCGGTAAGGATTTTGAGGTGGTAACCACGCCGGTGTGGAATCCGCGGATCAACCTGGACTTTGGCATCCTCCAAAACAAGGATCTGTTTGGAATCCCGAATTTCCTCGAATCCCTCGCCGCCACCGCCGGTACGGGCCTCTTTTCATCAATGAACGAAAACATCTCTTTTATTGAAGGGTACAATAAGGGCCTGGATGAGATGAAGCTGAACCGTTCCTGGACATCCGTAATCGGCACAAAACTGGATTTCATCGGGGGGTGGAGCTTTAATATCGAAGGGTACTATAAATATGTTTTTGATCGCGCGCATATACTGGCGAATCTCAGCGCCGATAGTGTTGATGTGGGGTTTGGATTTGATGGGGAAGGCCACATTGGCGGTTTTGATTTACAGCTGCAAAAGTTAACATCCCGGTATATAGACGGCTGGATTTCCTATACCTTTACCTACGCCAAGTATCATGAACCAAGCAGCAGCCAATTCGGGTTTGGTGGTATTGGAGGGGCGGAAGATACCGGATGGTACTTTCCCTCATTCCACCGCTTCCACAACTTCAACCTGGTGTTGAACATAAAACCGATTAAACAGATCGGCATCGCCCTTCGTTTCGGCTTTGCCTCGGGCCAGCCGCTTACCAAATTGGAAAACCAACGGATTGTCCCCTATCCGGCACAGCAGGCCAACTGGGATGGGAAGACCTATACGCCTGTGCCGGATGGTGATATCATACAAAAATTCCGCCGGGTTGGCGACAAGGTAGAAGACCGGGGCCCGTGGTCCCTCCCGCTGGACATAAAAGTCTCCTACTTTATTTTTAACCGAAAGGGTAAGGTGCAGACAGAAATATACCTGGGCGCAGAAAACCTGTTGTCCCTGGTATATAAACCCGAAGGAAACTCCACCTTCAATGAATATACCGGCAAGGTAGATGCGGGGAGCAGCAACGCTTCCTACGACCTGCCGATTCCCATGGTTTCCTTCGGGTTCAAGTGGAGTTACTGACAGGTACGGCCGCCGGGAAACAGTAATTGACAACAGGCCGTCAAACGCTTACTATAATAACAAGTGGAGGTGAATGTCGTCTGGTGGCGGCTGCGGACTTCAAATCCGTCAAAGGGTGGAAACGTCCTTGGTGAGTTCGATTCTCACACGCCTCCGCCATTTTTTTGCCCCCTACGATGAGCCCCATATGGAAAGAATTAACGCGGAAGAAGTTATCGCCGGTTTCGAGGGTGTCTCCCAGGCGATTATGGCGGAGCAGGCCCTTACCCAGGCGGGGTTTTATGTCCGGGTCATGCCCATGCCCGCCGGTATACGGGCGGGATGCGGTTTTTGCCTCCGGTTTTTGCCGGAAGACCTTGCGCAGGCCGCCGCGTTTCTATCAGGGCGCGGGCTTGCGATAAAAGAGGTGTGGGAGAAATCGCCCGATGCAAAATCATACAGGAAGGTCGGTATAGATGAAGGGAACTGAATCACCGCTGTCTAAAGGACTACTGTCGAAAGGACTACTGTCCTCCTGTACCTCAGGCGGATGCGGCGCGAAAATAGAAAGCGATGGCCTTTCCCGATTGCTTGCAGGGCTGCCGGGGAAGGGTGACAAAAATCTGATCGTCGGATATGACACTTCCGATGACGCCGCAGTCTATATGCTTGATGACAAACAATCACTTATCTTTACGGCGGATTTTTTCCCCCCCATGGTCAACGACCCTCGTACCTTTGGACGGATCGCCGCCGCGAATGCCCTGAGTGATGTATGGGCCATGGGCGGCAAACCGATGGTGGCGCTGAACCTCGTATGTTTTCCCGAGGCAATGGACAAGCAAATCCTGGCGGATATCCTGGCCGGGGGAGCGGAGAAAATCGCGGAGGCGGGGGCCGTATTGGGCGGGGGCCACTCAATTTATGACAAGGAACCAAAGTACGGGCTGGCCGTTACCGGCATTGTCGAAACAGCAAAGGTGCTGCGCAACAACACGCCAAAGATTGGACACAAACTAATACTGACAAAGCCCCTGGGCGTAGGGATTGTGATGGCCGCGCTCCGGGTAGAGATGGCGGATGATGATGCGGTCAAACAGGCGCTTGCCTCTATGGAACGGCTCAACCGCTATGCCTGCGAATGTATGGCGGGCTTTAACGTAAGTGCCTGCACAGATGTTACCGGTTTCGGATTGCTTGTTCATGCCCTGGAGAT
Organism: Spirochaetia bacterium; assembly: GCA_025997495.1. Taxonomy (GTDB): domain Bacteria; phylum Spirochaetota; class Spirochaetia; order Treponematales; family Breznakiellaceae; genus Termitinema. The sequence goes on from BNUR01000038.1 coordinate 5,458, forward strand.
GGCAGGGGACTCTGCGTCCAGGGAGGACGGTGCGTCCAAGGAAGATCTTGCTTTCGTAAGGGAGGGTGCGGACATAGTAGGTCCGGCGTCAATCATCCTGTATCCTGATGCCTTGCCCGTAATCCCTGCGGCGGTGGAGTATGCGAACCAGTATCTGTTGACCGCCGCCGGCCAGCGTAACCGTAACCGCGCCGCTCAGCAAGCCGATGTAAGCGCGCTCCCCTTTGCCGCCCAGGAATTGTTATTTGATCCGCAGACATCAGGCGGACTGTTGATAGCCGTGTCTCCGGATGAAGCGGAGGCGCTTACGGCCCGGATACGAGAAGCCGGGGACGGATGCGCTGCAATCATTGGGGAACTTGCGCCGAGAGCAGAAAAGGTGATAATGTTCAGGTAATAGGAGTGTTATATGAAAACATTGGATATGCGGGGAAATCCCTGCCCGATTCCTGTGGTAAACGCAAAGAAGGCCCTTGCCGAAGAGGGCGCGGATGGTGTGGTGGTCACGGTGGACAATTTTGTCGCGGTGCAGAACCTCGAAAAAATGGCCAAGGGAACCGGATGCGGTTTTTCGTATGTTGATGAGGGTGCGGACACAGTAGGTCCGGCGTCAATCTATAAGGTGACCATCGTTAAGGATCCTGCTAAGGCCTTTAAGGATACCCCGGAAGCGTCCGCTGCGGTGGAAGCTCCCAACGCGGAAGACGGGAAGAAGGGGCCGGTGGCGCTCATAACTGCGGACAGCATGGGCCGGGGGGCGGAGGATCTTGGAAAGCTGCTCATCAAGGGTTTCATTTTTTCGCTGACCCAATTAAATCCCCTGCCCGAGGCCGTGATTTTTTTGAATGCCGGGGCGCGCCTGACGACTGAGGGGGCAAATACCGTGCCCGACCTCAAGGTACTGGAGGAGCGTGGTACGAACATATATACCTGCGGAACCTGCGCCAATTACTATAAATTGACCGAGTCCCTCGCCGTAGGCAGTATCGTTGACATGATGAAGATAACAAACACCCTGGCAAAGGCATCCGGTGTGATCACCCTATAATATGGCGATATACGCAAATTACGCCGCCACAAGCCCTGCATTGTCTCAGGCGGTAGTCTGCGAACTGCACGGCTATTTGTGCGGGGAACATCTCAACGCCGGGCGGAACTTTGAGGGGCTGGAGGCAGGGGCTATTGCCCTAAGGGCCCGCCGGGCAGTAGGAAAGCTGCTTGGTGTGGAAAATCCCCTGCGGGTGCTGTTCTCAAGCGGCGCAACACAATCACTGAACATGGCAATACACGGCCTTGCCCGGCAGGGGGACCATGTACTGAGTACCGGTGTGGAACATAACGCAACAGCCCGCCCCCTTGAACTGCTCCGCAAAAACGGCGTAATTGAGCTTGACTGGCTCCGGTGTGAGCCGGACGGTTCCCTGGATCCTGACACCGTCCGCAAAGCAATACGGAAAAATACCAGGCTGCTTGTGATGTCCCATGCGTCAAACGTCCTGGGTACGATAGTGCCTGTAACGGAATGTTTCAGGATTGCCCATGAATACGGCGTCCTTACTATCCTGGATGCGGCGCAGACCGGGGGCGTCCTGCCCTTTACCATGGAGGATTCCGAACGCGATAGTGTTTTCGACGTCATTGCGTTTGCAGGCCATAAGGGGCTTGGCGCACTTGCAGGCTCGGGCGGGTTTGCGATTGGGGAAAACGCTTCCCGTGAAATGCGGCAATGGATAAGCGGCGGCACCGGCAGCGAGTCCCACTCCCTTGATATGCCTGAGTTCCTGCCGGACAGATTCGAGCCGGGAACGCAAAACACCATTGGTATACTGAGTCTTGCCGCATCGGTAGAGGAGATTTTGGACACCGGCGTCGAAACAATACGGGAACGGGAACGGGCTTCCACGGCGCGTTTTTTAGCGGGGCTGCGAACACTAAAAAAAATTCGTGTCTGCGGAACCCTTGATCCGGATCGCTGTGTATCGGTTGTTTCAGTAGTTGTTGCCGGATACGATGCCGGGGAGGTATCAGGATTACTGTTTGAGAATCACGGCATCATTACCCGCAGCGGCCTGCACTGCTCACCTTTGGCGCATAAGACCGCCGGGACATTTCCCGGGGGGACGGTCCGCTTCAGCTTTGGCAGCGGCACAACGGAAGCGGAGATTGATGCGATACTTGAGGCGCTGGCCGGGTTGTAATAATCGGTGAAATTAGCTACAGAGCTATCCCTTCCAGTCGGAGCAGCGCCATCTTTTTGTCAATTCCCCCGGCATACCCGGTGATGTTTCCCGATGCGCCCAGTACCCGGTGGCAGGGGATGAGTATGGAAATAGGATTATGCCCCACGGCTCCTCCCACAGCCCTGGCGGAGGAGCCCTTTCCCGCAACCTGTCTGTTCGGCAGACAGGCAAGCGCCTTCGCAATGGCGCCGTAGCTGCTTGTTTTTCCATAGGGGATTTTTAAAAGCAGTTTCCACACCCGTTTTTGGAAAACCGTCCCGCGGGGATCCAATTTAAAATCAGGTTTGGGATTTTTTCCGGAAAAATAATCACCCAGCCAGGCGTCCAGGGATTTAAAAAGCGGATAATCCGGCTGCTCAACCCATTCCGGCGTTTGACAGGGATAGTATTTCTGCTTAATAAACCATACGCCTGTCAAGGATTCGTTTTCCGCCGCCGCGGTTATTGGCCCCAGGGGCGTCTTTAGGGTAGTGGTATAAAACATTGTTCTTCTCCTTTTCCACAATATACTTTTTTTATTGAATTATAGCTATCCCGTCAGCACCCGCGTATCCCCATCCCGCTGCGTCAATCCCTGTGAATCCAGAAACTCCAGCATGGCGGAAGTATCTTTTCTCCCCACACCGATAAAATCGCGCACCGAGGCAACCGTTATATCGCCGCTCATCGAAGCCAGCGCCGCAAGAAGTTTATCCCGCGTCTCCCGGGAAAACAGCAGACCCCCTTCAATTGTCCGGAGGTCGTCTTGTTCCCGCAGATACGCCGCCGCCCGTTTCATATCCGCAGAAGAGGCCCTCAGCTTTTCTTCGAGTTCCGGCAGTTTTAATAGATTGAACCCGGCGGATGTGAGGGCATCCCTCGCACGCTCAACAATATCCATCAATTTGCCGTCCAGAGACTGCCCCTGATAATCCGCCGCCCGGTAACAGGTTTTACTCTGCACGCTAACCGGCGTTATAAGATTCCGTGCCGCCATTATGTCGATGAGGCCTTTGAAATCCCCGCCCTTAATCCGGCCGGATTCATGAAGGCTGTCCAGTGACGCGTACAGTTTTTCCGCTTCCAGCCCGGAAAGTTCGGGAAACTTTGCATGGAACTCATGGAGAATCCGCAGGGCCGAACGCGTTACCGTGTCGAATGCTTCGGCTGCAATAAAATTCCGCGGTGTTCCAAATTCTAAAAACCCGTGTGTGTCCGGCGCGGAGGACAATGTATTTAAAGATTCATTAAACGCATCCTTGTCCATCTGCGAAAGTTCAAACAGGCCGGAGGCGCTCAGAATTTTTTTATCATGGATAAGGGAGGCAAGCAGGGAGACGGGGCCAAAATTTTCGGCAAGTCTTTCAACTATCCCGGCCTTAGCCTCCCGGTCCGCCTTACCCTTCGCCAATTCGGCGTTCGGCAGCATAATCCGCCCGCCGCCTATGGTCACGAGGGGGCTGTAAAAACGTACCACAAAACGCTGCCCGGCGGCAACGGTGATTTTTGATTCACACAAAAGCTGCACGGGCCCTCCGTTTCCCGGCGGTATGCCCGATTTTTTTTCACCGGCGTTCATCCGCAGCAGCGAGATCCTGGCGACCACATCCGCCGTCCCGACATGAAGCCGCAGCCTTTGCCAGTGGGTCACGCTTTCCTGCGCCGATGGCAGTATCTCTAACCATGCGTCTATACAGTCGGTGGCGATGAAAGCCCCCTTCGCGCAGACCGCATAGCCCTTCTCCAGTTGGTCATGGGAAACGGCGGAAAGGTTGACGGCCACCCGCTGCCCGGCGGTAACAGAACTAACTTTCGCGCCATGGGTCTGGAGGGAACGCACCCTTCCCACCAAACCTGCGGGCATGATATCAACTTCATCACCCTCAGCAATACTACCCTGATAGGATGTTCCGGTTACCACACTGCCAAAACCTTTTTTGCTAAAGACCCGGTCAACGGGGAGAAAAAACGCGCCCTCCCCCTTTCGCGGCGGTATTTTGTCAACTATCTTTTCTATTTCCTCAATGACGCGGGGAACACCTTCGCCTGTTATTGCGGAAACCGGTATGATAGGCGCCCCATCCAGGCAGGTACCCCGGATTAATTCGGCGGCTTCCGCTGTTGCCAGTTCAAGGGTTTCATCATCCGCCAAATCTTTTTTTGTCAGCGCCACGATGCCGAATCTGACCCCAAGAATATTCAGGATATCAAGATGCTCCCGGGTCTGGGGCATGACCCCTTCGGTTGCGGCGATTACCAGCATGGCCGCGTCCATACCAGCGGCCCCCGCTGCCATTTGCCGTATAAAGCGTTCGTGTCCGGGAACATCAACGATACTGACGGTCTTTCCCTTAGGCAAACTCAACGGGGCAAAGCCGAGTTCAATGGTTATGCCCCGGCGCTTTTCTTCCTCAAGGCGGTCGCAGTCAATGCCGGTCATGGCGCGCACTAACGCTGTTTTACCATGGTCGATATGACCGGCTGTGCCGAATATAAAAGGGTATTCCATCTTAACCAGCCTATAAATACTTTTTCAAAACAGCATCTTTCTGCTCTATAGTACTGTTAATAACCAGTTGTGCTTCTGCAATCTGATTTTCCAAGGTTACTATCTCCCCAACAATCTTTTTTTGCTCGATAAGCGCCGGTAGTTTTACGGTCAAATTATATGCATCATTTCTATTTAGTCCGGGCACACCGACGCCGCTGCTTAACTGCTCTAAATTAAGGTTCGACAAAATATAGTATAGCAATTTTAAACTATTTTTATTGTCCTTCTGTTTTACATAGAAAGTTGTGTCAATTGGATAGTTGTTTTTATCAACCCATGTTACTTTCCCGGCAGATCCTTTCCTGCCAACAATTATTGAGGGCCCCTCAATCAAATAAGCATTATGATAACCATCAATGCCATTTGATCCCATTACGGGAAATTTTCCGTTGATTCGTTTGTTTGCCGGCAACGATGCTCCATACTCAAGGCTGATAACATCACTTACTTTATAAACAGTACCATCAATATTTTTTATCATTTCATAGATTTTGTTTTGCAATGTTTCTATTTTTGTTTTTACCCTGGAAATCGTTTTTTCTATTGCCTCAATTTCCGCAACAATTTTTTGTTGTATATCAATGGGGGGGAGAGGGATTTTGACATTAGATACTTTTTCTATGTTCAGATTATCAACAGATGTTCCTCCGCTTGCGGAAGCCATAAACTGCTCCTGTACCATTTCATGTGACAAAATATAATAAAAATAGTCTTTGTCCAACTGCGTATCGAAATCGGTCATTAAGAGCCATCCATCATGGATACACCCGCTTATTTTCATTATATATGGTCTGCCAAAGCTCATTGAATTTGACAAAATAAAATCGCCGCTTTTAACAAAACGTGATTTCTCAGCACCCGCCGATGTAATTCTCTCTTTTGTTCCAGAAATATATTTCGATTCCGGGGTAACATCACCTATTTTTATCCAGTTGATACCAGCCGGATCATCGGTGATAAATTTTTTTATTGGCCTTGGCGATGCACCGCGAACAATATCAACAATCTGATCAAGTTTTACAATATCCCATTTGCTTTTAACCTTTAATTTTTTTTTAGAATTTAATGCTATAGTTTTTTCAAAATCTGTTCTATCAAAAGTGAGCATATCAATTAAATCAACACGCGAAATATTATTTTTCATGCCTTCATTGATTTTTGCGGGGAAATCATTACTAAATGCCCGATAGATATATGCGCTTGCTTTATCAAGATTATTAAAATCATTCGCATCAAAAAGCTGCGTACATTCATCTATGGTTTTATCCCGTTGTATAGGGTGAATTCCCTCACTCCCACGCCGGTTTGAGAATTCATAACCTAAAAAGCGTTTTTCCGCATCTTTTCCGCCGGTTTTTATAAGCACAACCTTTTGCGGCCTGCAGAGAATAAAATAACGAAGCTTTTCTTTTTCGAGTTTTATAACATTTTCCCAAAAGCGTTTTTCGTTTTGTTCCGCAAGTTTATTATGTACCGCTATTTCCGCGGCCGGCATTTCCGGTGTAATTGGATCAATTTGAAAAAAGAGATGTTTTCGATATTCTTTGTAAATTTCATTACCCGCTACCTTTTTATTGGGTGTTTTTTGCAATAACGTTATATAGTCAGAAAACGATAAGTCCCACACATGACGGGCATATTGAGTAGCAGGATTTTCAATTCCATTTACGGCGCCGTCTTGCAAAGTTTTAAAGATCCTTTCTATCTTTGTATCAAGATTTATGCTATCGTAATTATCCCGGCGCCTAAGAAATAAAATAATTGTGTTGGTGCCCGTAGCCATAAAGGTATTTGAACCTAATTCGGAAATGGCAATTATTTCAAAAAATTGCAAAATGATTTCACGGGTTTTGGTATAAATACCGGAATTGCTCAGAATAGAGCTCGGTAAAATTATACCAGCAAGACCGCCGTTTTTTAAGAGTTGCTTCGTTCGTTCCACAAACAAACATTCAATCTCAGAACTGTTATCAGTAAGATTATCGTAAAGCTCAAAATCGTCTTTGCTATAATAATCCTTTGCGGCATTCTTAAATGCCGAAACTGAATATGGCGGGTTAGAAACAACTATATCAAACTGTTTGTTTTCTTTATGGAAATCAGCATCGTGCATCTGTAATTTTTCTTTATAATCTGAATGTCCGAATTTTGCTAATCCATCTGAGTGTATAACATTGGCAAGGCCGTCGCCATGCAGATAGCAGCCTACCTTGCCAACTTTTACAAGCCGGTAATCCTTTTCAATCCCATAAATATAGCTTAACGCCCAATCAAATTGTTCAATCCGGCTTTTATCAACAAGTTTTTTCGCATCACCCTTAAGCGTCTTGCTATCAATATCATTCATAATTTTCTGTATTTCACTCATGCTTTCGGTAATGAAATGACCGCTGCCTGCGGCATAATCAATAATGTAAGGCAACATATCACCTTTTTTGTTCTCCACGAGTTTTACGTTGATTATTTTGTCTATAGGCAGGCTTCTAATAATAAATTGTGCAATTGGAACTGGCGTAAAAAATTGCCCCGACTCCTGTTTAAGTCCTGTCGTTAATAAAAGCTCAAAAAAATCAGACAAATACTGCTGCTTTTGCGTATATCGAATTTTATATTTTTGCAGCAATTCTACAATTTCTTTAACAACCTTTGCGTTTTCTTTAAATGACTTTTCGTCATAAACTTCTTTTATTGCAAATTCATTGTTTTTTTCAAGACGGAGACGATTTATTTCGTATTTGATTTTTTTTGATAAGTCCTCATTATATAGAGCTAAATCGGCGAATTTCTTATCAAATTCAGATTCTGATATATCGGTTACTTTTTTTTCCAAAAATTCTTCCATGCCTTCTTTATAAAGGTCTGTTAATCGTAACTGAAAACTAACATCGGTATCTCTGTCGTACTGTTTACCATTGTACGTATACGGAGCATTAAACCATTGAAAACCAAGTTCACTCTCAGGATTATCTTCATTCATTTTTTCATCGTATATTTTGCAAAGAAAAAGGGTAAATATTTTATTAAAAGCATTTGGCTTATCGGAGACAACATTGTGCCGCAGTATTTCAAGGAACCGATTAAATATAAAACTGCTGTCTATAAGTTTTATATCAACAAGATCTTTTATCGTTAACGCTTTACTTTCAAAACAATAAAGTTTAACCCAGTTGTCAAAAATGCCGTTATCTTTTGTGAGCTTATTCCATTTTTCATAAAAATCTTTTACGTCCCCAATGCGGTAATCATCTTCTATAGGTATGATTTCGTTTTGATACACTATTGTATCGCCTTGCAATTCTGATGCGTAAAGCATTATTACATCGGCCTTGTTGCTGAATTTAAAATAAGTGAATAACTGCCCCCCATCTTTTTGCAGTTTCTTCTTCGCCTCATCAAATTCCTTGCCTGGAGTTTTACACTCAATTAAAAGGTATTCTGAACCATCATCACGGGTTACACAGATGTCCAATCTGCCTGATGTACCATGACCTGCCGGCCATGTTTTTTCAAGAATAATATTTTGCGGCGGGTAACCTTTTTTCAAAAGCCTGTCAACACATTCCAGTACAACAAAATTTTCAGCCTGTGAAAAATTGCCGGTCGTTTTGCTCATCTGTTTTATTGGGGTTGGGTACATAATTTTACGATTGAGAATATCAAATTCTATACGGTACCCGGAACTGTATTCTTTTTCATACAGTCCTTGCGCATTTTCTTTTGGTGTGAAGTTTAATTTTTTGATAAACTCAACGTAATCCACTAAAACTATCCTCCCAAACCTGACTATAGTTTAGCATATAAGACTCTTTTTTGTAAACTACGCTAACGCAGAAAGGGGATTACCCCCTTCGTGTGCCATTTTTCGTTCAATACTTACTGAACCGGCCTCCCGCTAATCGCCGCCTCTAACGCCGCCGCAATTAATTTCTCATCCCCAGACAAAAGCGTGCGGACATGCAATATAACACGCCCCTCGTGTATGGCCGGGATCACCGGGACGGGAGCGGTACGCAGGCCCGCCGCCAGTGTTTCTGCGGTGACGGAAGCAGAGCGTAACGCCACACCAAAACCGGGAAGCATATCCGTGGGGAAAGAGCCGCCCCCTATGGCGTCTTCGGTCTCCACCACCGAAATGTCTACATCGCAAGCGTTCAGGTTTACTGCGGTACGCTTCAACATGCGGCACAGTTTCCGTGCCCGTTCCAAAAGCACACCTTTATCCAGTTCGATCATCCTGATTACCGGTATTGTGTTCTGTCTGCCGGAAAGGTAAAGCCGCAGGGTGGCATCGAAGGCCGCAAGGGTCATTTTATCTACCCTCAGTGCCCGGAGAAGCTGGTGGGACCGCATCTTGTCGATAAGTTTTTTTGAACCGGCAATCACCCCAATCTGCGGGCCGCCGAGCAATTTGTCCCCGGAAAACGTCACGATACCCGACCCGGCTAAGAGACATTCCCGGACGGAATGTTTCCTGCTTGCATGAAATTTTTTAAAATTTCCGGGCACGCCAAGGGGGCCGAGGAGCCCGCTGCCAAGATCCTCCATAAAGACGAGTCCCCGCTCAGCGGCAAGTTCCGCCAGTTCTTCACGGGATGTCGATTTGACAAAGCCTTCTATGCGGTAATTTGAAGGATGCACCTTCAGTAAAACTGCGGTGTCCTCCGTGATTGCATCCCGGTAGTCCTTTATGCGGGTCGAATTGGTGCAGCCCACCGCCGTCATTTTCGCGCCCGAAAAACAGAGTATCTCCGGAATCCTAAAGGAGTCACCAATCTCCACCAGTTCCCCGGCGGAAACGATGACCTCCCGGCCTTTCGCGGTTGCCGACAGCGCCAGAAGAACCGCCGCGGCATTGTTGTTGACCGCCAGCGCGGCTTCGGCGCCGGTCATACGGCAGAGGCTCCACTCAACATGGGCATTGCGCCCCCCCCGCCCGCCTTTTTCGGGATCATATTCCAGGGTGCTGTAGGTTCCCGCTATTTCATTGACCGCATGAATCGCCTCACCGGCAAGGGGGGCACGCCCGAGGTTTGTATGGATGACCACACCGGTGGCATTGACCACGGGTTTCAGGGTGCTCGACGATTTTAACCGGAGCCGGGTTGCCGCACGGCTTGCCACGAGTTCATCTACCGGACAACAGTCCTCCGGCAGGCAGGCCCTTACACCGCCGCTTATTTCGCGCCTGATTTCGTCAAGCGTCTCCGCTATTATTTTTTTTACCGTTTCCCTTCCCAGATGGCCGGAAAACGGAGCGGCCCAGGGCGTGTTCAGCAAATCATCCATTGCCGGGATGGACCGCAGCAAGGCGTTTGTATCGGAAGGTGTCGTATTCATTGTTTTATTGTAGGGGGTAAAACCGGTCATGTAAAGTTCATAAGGGGATGGAAAGCGCTTCCTGACATAGGGCTGGGTTAGCCGGGTCTGTTCCAGGGCATCGAAGTTCCAGAAGACCTCCTCCGGCTTCCCCACCTGAGTAAAAAACAATCTATTATTTCGCTGAAAGACTTTTTTGACATGGATCATTTTGACCCATGTTGTTAAATTTGGCGCCTTGACAAACGATTCCCCATGGGTTATCTTTAGGACAAGTGGAATAGGGGATAAAATTATGAATGACGTAGCAGTATCAGCAGGAAAGAGCGCTTTTTATTCCTTTTTCCATAACCATTCAGAACATTCTGTTTTGGCAACTAAGATTGAGGCTCTTGAAAAGAAGGAATTTGACCGGGAATTTCAAGAGTTCCACGAACTTAGGGGTGAGTTTAAACAGGTTAAAGAAAATGTATCAGGTATAGAGAAGAAACTTGACCAGGAAATTCAAGAGTTCCACGAACTTAAGGGCGAGTTTAAAGAATTTAAGGATGAGTTTAAAGGACTTAAGGGCGAGGTTAAAGAACTTAAGAGCGATGTTAAAGAACTTAAGGGCGAGTTCCACGAACTTAAGGGCGAGGTTAAACAGGTTAAAGAAGATGTATCAGAAATAAAAGGCGAATTAAAATCCTACCGGGATACTATGTCCGGATTAAGGGAACTTCTTGTACAAAAGGGTATCAGAAAATCGTAAAATCTGCTATCAAGATTCAGCAGAAATATCAGACCTTTGGTCTGCAGGATACCATCTATTCCTATTATTTTAATAGGAATACTATTGATATAAACAACCCTTCATCAACTCATCCTTTTTTTCTTGACTTTCCACCAAACCCATACTACAATAACTTGAATACACTAGCGGGATGTATTCCGAGCCATATTCTATGGCCAAAATCGAAACCAGGAGGTGCAATTTGAGTATTGCAACATTTGACGCTGCCGTCGTTGACGACGTAATTAAGGTATGGGGAGCCAAACCGGGCTCCATTATTCCTATCTTACAGGGCATACAGGAGAAATATAACTACCTGCCGCCCGAAACCTTCCCCTGCGTGGCCAAGAAGCTGGGGGTCAGCGAGGCCCGGATCTACGGGGTCGCCACTTTTTACGAGAACTTCTCCCTGCAACCCAAGGGCAAGTTCATCATCAAGGTCTGTGACGGGACTGCCTGCCACGTCCGGAAGTCCATCCCCAATCTGGAGAAATTCCGCTCCATACTGGGGCTGACTGAGAAGAAGGTCACCACCGACGACCTGAGCTTTACGGTTCAGACGGTGGCGTGCCTGGGGGCGTGTTCTTTGGCGCCGGCGTTCATGGTTCAGAGTAAGGGCATTGACGACAAGGTCTATGCCAACGTTACTCCCGACCAGGTTCCGGTTATCCTCGATGAACTCAAGGCAAAACTCTAAAGGGGGTAGGAAATGTCTAAATTAGCAAACAGAGATGCCTTGAAAAAGGCGCGTGAGGCCTACAAAAAGGCCTATGACCACGAGAAGACTAAGATTCTTGTCTGTGCGGGCAATGGATGTATCGCTTCCGGGTCTCTCAAGGTCTATGACAAGATCGTTGAGATCATCCAGGCGAAAAAGGTTGCCTGTAGCGTGGAACTCAAAGAAGAACCCGGACACCCTGCAGGGGTGAAGAAGGGCGGGTGTCCCGGCTTCTGTAACCAGAGTGTTCTGGTGGTGGTTGAACCCCAGGGCTGGCTCTATACCCATGTGAAGCCCGAAGATGCCGAAGACATCGTTGAACTGACGATCAAGCAGGGCAAGCCCGTGGACCGCTTGGCCTATAAGGGGCCGGACGGCAAGCCGATTATCAAGAAAGATGATATTCCCTTCTATAAAAAGCAGCAGAGAATCGTGCTTGAACAGAGCGGGAAGATCAACGCCGAATCCATCAAGGAATACCTGGCGGTGGGCGGCTACAGCGCCTTCGAGAAGGTGCTCTTTGACATGACCCCCGAAGCGGTCTGTCAGGAAGTTGCCGACTCAAACCTCCGGGGCCGCGGCGGCGCGGGTTTCCCGGCGGGCCAGAAATGGGGGGACACCCTCAAGGCTCAGGGCGCTCCCAAGTATGTCGTATGTAACGGCGACGAAGGCGATCCGGGTGCGTTCATGGACCAGTCGGTTATGGAAGGTATCCCCCATCAGATGATCGAAGGGATGCTGATTGCGGCTAAGGCCATCGGCGCGGAACAGGGCTACATCTACGTCCGGGCGGAATATCCCAACGCAGTAGCACGGCTCCGCCTCGCCATTCAACAGGCCGAAGAGTGCGGGCTGCTCGGCGACAAGATCCTCGGGTCGGACTTTAGCTTCCACCTGACCATCTACCGGGGCGCAGGCGCGTTTGTCTGCGGTGAAGGTTCCGCACTTATGGGCTCTATCGAAGGCCGCCGGGGTATGCCCCGGGTTAAGCGCTACCGCTCCACCGAACGCGGTTTGTATGAAAAACCCACCGTCCTCAACAACGTTGAAACCTTCGCCAATGTGCCCATCATCATCAACAAGGGCGCGAAGTGGTACCGGGGAGTCGGCCCCGACTCTTCGCCGGGAACCAAGACCTTCGCCCTCACCGGGAAGATCGAGAACACCGGGCTTATCGAAGTGCCCATGGGCATGAAGCTCAAGGAAATCATCTACGACATCGGCGGCGGCATCCGCGGCGGCCACAAGTTCAAGGCGGTTCAGATTGGCGGCCCCTCCGGCGGCTGTCTTACCGAGGCGGACCTCGAACTGCCCCTGGATTTCGACAATGTACCCAAGGCGGGGGCCATCATCGGTTCCGGCGGTCTGGTTGTCATGGACGAAACCAACTGTATGATCGAAATCGCCCGGTTCTTCATGGACTTCACCAAGAAAGAGTCCTGCGGAAAGTGCGTACCCTGCCGGGAAGGGACCCTGCGTATGCTGGAAATCCTGGAACGGATCGTCAATGGCGCGGGTAAGGACGGGGACATCGAAACCCTGGACGAACTGGCCACTACCATTTCCAAGGCGGCCCTCTGCGGCTTGGGAAAGACGGCCCCGAACCCGATCCTCAGTACCATCAAGCGGTTCCGCAATGAGTACGAAGACCACATCTACAAGCACAAATGTACCGCCGGTGAGTGTAAGAAGCTGAAGAAGCTTTACATTGTCCCGGAAAACTGTTCGGGATGCGGTTCCTGTGCTAAGGCTTGTCCCGCGGGCGCTATCACCCAGCAGGATAAGGTTCTGGCTGATAAAAAGAAGGCTTACTATGTTCTGGACGAGACAAAGTGTATCAAGTGCTTTGCCTGTACAGAGAAATGTAAGTTCGACGCGGTTAAGGAGGAAGCATAATCATGGCTGACAAACAATTTATAACTATTGACGGCGTGGCCGTTGAAATGGAGAGGGGGCTGAACGTCCTTGAGCACGCGAAAAAGGTCGGCATCCAGATTCCCGCGTTCTGCTACACTCCGG
>BNUR01000039.1 GCA_025997495.1 Spirochaetia bacterium
CATGAAATCATAAGATACACCACTTTTTCGATACATGCAAGGGGGAAATGAGCCGGTTTTGGAAAGCCTTTTTCATGCTATACTTACCTTATGACTATTGAACAGACGTGGCTTTCCCCTTTCCGTAAAATAGGCTAGACTAACGCCGAGGTATTGGAGAAAACAGCAATGATTATTCTCAATTCTGCGCGAAAACATGGAATATCGGATGATGATATATTGACCGTTATCGCCGAACCGTATGTGATTTCTGAACTGAGAGAAGCGCCGGAGAAATTGTTGTTTTTAGGCTTTGACTCTAAGGCGAGAGCCCTGGAAGTGATTACAGATACGGGAACAAATGGACAGGTCTTCGTTATACATGCGGATTTGATAACAGCAAATAACGAGAAGCTTCTTGAGGAGGTATTGAAATGAGTAGTGATGTAAACGTGATTTGGAAAAAGGGCGACGATGTAATGCCGGATAAGGCAAAATACGTTGTCGATGCGGCACGCGGTGAATTGTTATTGAAAACACTACAACTACCGGAGGAGATTGTAAATACAATCAGATATAATGCGGGTAAAAGTGCGCAATCGGTAAATGAGTATGTTTCCCATATTGTGGTTGAGCGTTTGATATCGGTATCGTAATTCATTTATTGCAATCCCAAGAGAATCTTCTCAAAATAAAGTTCTTAAAAGTTCTCCCCTGTTCATAATTTCTCCACAATTATTGTGTAAAGTAGCAGTATAACACTTTTTTATAGGAGTAAAACATGAGAAAAGTATTTTGTTTAACAGCGCTTGTTGTAGCGCTCGGCATCCCGGCAAATGTTTCTGCCGAAACGGTGAAAGTCGGAACGAAGACGGTCATCAATGGTTCGTATTCGTTCAAAGCGGAATTTGCCCAAAAACCAAAAATGGGTGAGAGTGTTTTACGCATAACGCTCTGGGACAAAGACGGGAAGCAGGTTACCGATTTGGAAGTTGTCGGCAGCTATGATATGGCTTCTATGGCGGGGCAGCATTCTATGGCGCCAAAGACTGTTCTCACCAGCCAAAAAGGGTTTTATCTGTTTCCGGTCAATTTTGCCATGAGAGGCAAATGGCAGGTTGATCTTGTTTTCAAAACGAAAACAACAGACAATGCCCCATCTACGGAACTGTATACGGCGACAATACAAGTAGGTATCTAAGATGAAACGCGCACTTGTTGTGGTCATTGCGCTGGCGGCGAACAGTATGTTCGCCGCGCAAACGGTGTCCGCCGCTGATAGTCTGTTTTACGTTGAGGCGCAAGGGGTCGCCGGTTACTCATCGGAAGAAAACGGCGCAATCTATCGTTCCGGCGGAAAGGACGATGTGATGCAAAAAAACTCTATCGGTTTTGACCTTATCAAGAAGTTTTCCGGCGCGGCAGGAGACGTGGCAAGTGTTGGTTTTCAATTCCGCCTGGCGTATGATGCGGACATGGAGAAGGTAGAACCCCAGTTGTTCAATGCGTACCTGAAAGGCAAAACGCCTATCGGCGATTTGTGGATAGGGCATGACCGTATTGCCTTTGGTCTTGCTTCCTATTGGGACACTCATGGTGATTTATTACAGCCCCTTCCGATGTACGGTTTTGGTTTTGACCGCGATTGGGGCGGCGGCTTTTCAAAAGATTTTTCAAAAGGTGACTTGAAGCTTGCGCTCACCACCGGCACCGGCATGGGCTTTTTGTTGGACGAAAATTTTTTGGGAAGTGCGCGCGGCTCATTCGGTGTGCTTAGTTATGATAATTACAACATAGGGCTTTCATTTATGGGCGGAAAGATTCCCTATACTATGGGCTATACAATCCACGACACCATGCCGGACGAAACGGTGTTGATAGGCGGTGTGGATATTGCCTTTAACTATAATAACATCGAACAAAAAGCCGAGGTCAATTATGGTGTAAGGGGCGATAAACAGGCGCTTGCGGCATTTTACCGGATAGGCGTTAATTTTTTCGACGAGAACCGCCTGAAACTTGAAGCGCAATACGCCTATACAGACAAGGACGGCATAAGTAATCATACGCCGGGCAGCGGCGTAACATTCCGTTTAACGCAGGATTTGACATTGCGAACCATGTATGAATGGAGCAGCGTTTCAGATGAACATAGGGTTGCCGTTCAACTCTATGCATACTTTGGATTATAGAGGAGAAGAATTTATGCGAAAACTTTTACTGCCGCTTATTCTTATTTTAGGATTTGGGGCAAGGGCATTTGCGGCGGTTGGCTGCGACCTAAACGACCCCGACCGTGATGTTAAGCGTCTGTTTCCCGAAAGCACCAGTTACCGGACTGCATATTTATCGGTTGATAAATTGGGCGGACAAACGCTGTTGCAGGAAATTGAAACACGCCTTGGCGACAAGTTTACGGGACTGTATGAAACGGTTGATGTGCCCTACACGGTTTACACTATCTACAAAGGGGACGCCGTTATCGGGTATATCCACGGCATCAATCAAAAAGGGCAATACGGCGGATTACAGGTCTTTCTGTCTTACGATGCGCAGGGGAGCATACGGGGATTTTACTATCAAAAAATGACCAACCGTAGAGCGGCAGGGTTGCGCTCTGATGACTTCGCCAGGCAATTTGTAGGATTAACGCTTGCGGATTTTCAGAGCTATAACCCGCAAACGGCAAGCGGCGGAAGCGCCAAAGTTGCCGCCATCAGAAATCCTTTCCCCGATGATGCAACGGACTTTAACGCCACATTGCGGGCAGTTAAAAAGAACTTAATTTTGACGGACATTTTTGTTTTCAACAAACGCTAAGGAGTGTTGCGTTACTTTGCAACGCTTCCGATTGACGTGCGGCATAGCCGCCTTTTTATAGGAGTAAAAATGAGTTTGAATGTTTTTCAAGTTTCTTACAAGAACTTGCTGCGCCGAAAACTGCGCACCGTGTTTACGCTTGTAGGCATTATGCTTTCGACATGGGTGTTAGTAACCTTGTTAGGGTTTAACAAGGGCTATGAACAATCGCTCAATAACAGCATTGAAGGTATGGGCTTCCAAATAGTCCTTACCGCCAAGGGCTGCCCCTACGAAGCGGCTACGTTAATGCTGCAGGGCGGAACGGGTCTGCGCTATATGCCGCAGGACATCGTTGACAGCGTTGCCTCATCTGTTGAAGTTGCCGCTTCTACTGCACAGCTTATGCACGCCGAGTTTGACCCGGACAAAGGCGACAACGGCGGCACCACGGTATATCTCGGCGTTGACCCCGCAACATTTCCCGGCATGAAGTCCTACCTTGAATTTAAACAGGGCGGCTGGTTTACAAATATGGACGCTCGCGAAATAGTTATCGGCTACGAAGCGGCGGAATTGGAACAACGCGAAGTGGGTGACTTTATGCTATTGCCCGGAAGCGATGAAGAATTCACCGTGGTGGGCGTACTTGGCCGAAGCGGCACACAGGATGACGGTATGGTATTTTTACCCTTGCGGACAGCGCAAACCGTATTCCAAAAAGAAGGCTTGCTGACGATGCTTGGGATCAGGCTGGAGAGCGGTGTTGACCAAACCGCTTTTGAGGAAACACTCTATACACTTCCCGATATTCAGGTTGTGTCTATGGCGCAGGTTAAAAATACCATCATGGACTTGGTAGGCAGTGCAAAAGTTATTGTTATGGCAGTAGCGATGATCGCTTTTTTAATCGCCATGTTCGGCGTGTTAAACACGGTGCTTATGTCGGTCTTTGAGCGGTATCAGGAAATCGGCATTTTCAAAAGTATGGGGGCGCTGCCTAAGGACATTTTCAAAATGATCCTTATTGAAACAACATTGCTTTGTTCCATTGGCGGTATTTTAGGGATAGCCCTTTCCTTCGGTTTCTCAGGGGTGAGCGCTATGGCTATCAGATATTTCCTGCCCTTTGTGCCGGACGGCAGCCTTATCGCCATCGACTGGAAAATAGTAGTTTTCGCCTTTGTTTCTATTACCCTCGTCGGCATTGTAGGCGGCGTGTATCCCGCAGGACGCGCGGCGCGTGTGCGCCCCTTAGACAGCATAAGGAGTGAGTAGTATGGCACATCTTATCGAAGCCAAAGGGCTTACCAGAATCTATACCCGGGGTGCAGAAAAAATTGCCGCCTTGAACGATGTTAGTTTTAATGTGCCGGAAGGAAGCATTGTTTCGGTTATCGGACAATCAGGTTCCGGCAAAACGACACTGGTCAATGTGCTGGGCTGTCTTGACAACCCGACCTCGGGGGAACTGAAAATAGACGGCGCCGGGATTTTCCAGGCAGGGCTGGAACTTTCGGAAACCAAACTTACCGTAATACGGCGTAAGTTTTTTGGCTATGTATTTCAAAAGTTTTTTCTTATTCCGACTCTTACGGTAAAGGAAAATATTCTGCTTCCCGGTGTGTTTCAATCATCGCTTAAAGCAAACGAAAAAAACCTTGACGGGATTATGGACATGCTCGGCATTGCCAAACGCAAAGACCACTTGCCTGCCCAATTATCCGGCGGTGAGATGCAGCGTGTCGCAATAGCGCGGGCGCTTATCAACAACCCGAAAATCCTTATCGCCGATGAGCCTACCGGCAACCTTGACAGCAAGCGTTCCGGCGAGATCAAAGACCTCATTGTTCACTTGAACAAGACTAAGGGCATAACGATTATTTTGGTTACGCACAATCCTGACTTTGCCAAGATTGGGGACATAACCATAGAACTGAGTGACGGCTGTATAAAGCAAGCGGCGTAACAGGCAGGAACGGAGGTGCCTTCGCAAGTTTTATAGGCGGGTGAAAAACTCATCGCCCTCTTGAAAAAGAGACTATTCTATAGTATAGTCTCTTTGAGTCAAACCTCTAAAAATTGTCACTTTTGGGGGTGTTAAGCGACTATTGGAGGGGGATAATGGCAAATCGTAATCTGACATCTGCGAAAAACGCGAAAAACGATGAGTTCTACACCCAGTGGGCGGACATTGAGAAAGAAGTGAACGCGTACATGGACTTCAACCCCGATGTGTTTCGCGACAAGGTGGTCTTGTGCCCCTGCGACGACCCGGAATGGAGCAATTTTACCAAGTTTTTCGCCCTGCATTTTAGTGAGTTCGGCATCAAAAAGTTCATTTCTACGAGTTACGCCGATGACGCGAAACTCTACCGCTCCTACTATCCTTCCCACTACGAACCTACGCTATTCGAGATGAATAACCCTCATTACGATGAGAGTAAGACATCGAGCCACGGCAAACTATTTGTGCTGGAAAATGACGCCGATGTCAAACGCGTCAACATTGATGACTTACAATGGGATTACCTACAGAATGACGGGGACTTCCGCAGCCGTGAGGTCATAAAGCTCCGGGACGAAGCGGACATCATCATCACTAACCCGCCCTTTTCCCTGTTCCGCGAGTTTATCAAGTGGATTATGGACGCAGACAAGCAGTTTCTCATCATCGGCAACATGAATGCCATCACCTACAAAGAAGTGTTCCCGCTTATTAAGGATAACCGGGTGTGGCTTGGCGCAACAGGAAACGGCAACGATATGGTTTTCGGTGTGCCCAAAGGAACCGAGGTTGACGAAAAAGACAGACAAAAGGCAGCCCGCCTGGGATATGTTGGCGATTACACACGGCTGGGCAACTCATGCTGGTTTACCAACCTTGACCACGGACGACGCCATCAACCGCTTATTTTGAGGAATACCGCCGATAATCTGAGATTTTGCAGACACGCAGAGCTTAAAGGGAAAAAGGCCTACGACAAATACGACAACTACGATGCCATCGAAGTTCCCTACACCGACGCCATCCCCTCCGATTACAACGACGTGATGGGCGTTCCAATCAGTTTTCTCGATAAATACTGCCCTGAGCAGTTTGAAATATTAGGGGCAACGGAAAGCGAGGGCAAAGGATTTTCAAACGGTTTATGGAACGACAAAAGCAAGGTTTCGCAACCACTCGTTGACAAGGAAAGAGTCTACAAAAGAATCTTTATTCGCAAGAAAGGAGCCGCGCAATGAACACAACACTGAAAACCTATACTATCCGCGAGATTGTAGACGGCTTTATTTACAATGAGTTGGAAGGCAAGGGGCTGTTTGGACTATCCGGCAAGCTACTCATTCAACCGGAATACCAGCGCAACTATATCTACGCCGACGGCAGACGGGATGCGGCGGTGATAGAGTCAATTCTTAAAGGTTACCCATTGGGCTTGCTTTACTTTAACAATGTGGACGCGACCCATTTTGAAGTACTCGACGGACAACAGCGTATTACGTCTATCGGGCGTTTTACTACGAGAAAATTCGCCTGCAAAGATCGAAATGGAAGGGAGCAAGTGTTTACCAGTTTGCCTGCCGATATGCAAACAAAAATAATGGACAGCAAACTGCTTGTGTACCACTGCGAAGGGGAAGAAAGCGAAATAAAGGACTGGTTCAAAACCATAAACATTGCCGGTGTGCCGCTTAACGGGCAGGAACTCTTGAACGCCATTTACTCAGGACCCTTCGTCACCGCTGCAAAAGCGGAATTTTCCAACAGTCAAAATGCAAATATCAGGACATGGGGTTTTTATGTCAAGGGCACGGCATTGCGGCAAGACTTTTTGGCCACCGCCCTTGACTGGGTGAGCAAGGGTAATGTGGCCGGCTATATGTCGGCGCATCGCACGGATAACAATATCACAGAGATGAAAACCTATTTCGACACCGTCATCAACTGGGCTTCCGGCACTTTCGACGACGGGGAAAAAGAAATGTGCGGGCTGGAATGGGGGCGGCTCTACGAAACCTATCACGGACAATCCTATGACCATTACAAAATCAGCGCAGCGGTGCAAAAACTCTATGCCGACCCCTATGTAAAAAACCGGCGGGGTATTTTTGAGTACGTGCTCGGCGGAGAAACCGACACCAAGCTGCTGGAAATCCGCATCTTTGACGAAGTGACAAAACAAGCAGTGTATAAGCAGCAAAACGGCTTATGCCCGCTCTGCGAGCTTGACCCCAAATCAAAAGGCAAGGCGTATAAACTTACTGATATGGACGCAGACCATGTAACCGCCTGGAGCAAAGGCGGCGTCACCGCTATTGCAAATTGCCAGATGCTTTGCAAGAGCCATAATAGAGCCAAGGGGAATGCGTAGGTCAAATTGTTTCATGGATTTTTGAGGGGTAAGGGAAAGAAATGTCCGCGAATTACGCGAATTAACGCGAATAAGAGATGAAAAACATTCTGTATTATTCGCGAACATTCGCGTTCATTAGCGGACAAAATATAGGAGAAGGAAAAGTCCGCGAATTACGCGAATTAACGCGAATAGGAGAACAAAGATTTTCTATTATTCGCGAACATTCGCGTTCATTAGCGGACAATTATAGGAGGTGCTTATATGGCACAAAAAGTATTTATTGTTGAGGATGACGACAATATCCGTGAAATGGTACTGTATGCGTTGTCCTCCGCCGGATTTGAAGCGGAGGGCTTTACCTGCGGCGAGGCGTTTTACGCTCGTTTGCTAAAAGAGGCGCCCTCACTTGTTCTGCTGGACATCATGCTGCCCGGAGAAGATGGCATATCCATATTAAAAAAGTTGAAACAGGCTGAAAAGACGAAGCTCTTCCCTGTTATCATGCTCACCGCAAAAGGCGCGGAGCTTGACCGTATCAAGGGGCTTGATTTAGGAGCGGATGACTACATTACAAAGCCATTTTCCGTAATGGAAGCTATATCAAGAGTAAAGGCTGTACTTCGTAGATGTGAAAGCGATGCGGATAAACCCGGTGAAGTCAAAGTCGGCAGCGTCACACTTCATAGCGACAGGCGCGTAATATTTGTGGGCGATGACGAAATTGCCCTTACCTATAAAGAGTTTGAACTACTTTACTACTTGATGCACAATAAGGGGATTGTTTCAACCCGTGATACATTGCTCAATCAGGTTTGGGGCTTTGAGTACTCAGGCGAGACTCGTACCGTTGATATGCACATCAAATCCCTGCGGAAAAAGATGGGGAGCGCAGGTGGTATCATCAAAACGGTGCGGAATGTCGGTTACAAGATAGAGGGGTAATTTTTGAAAAAGCGTATTTTTGTCGATATGATACTGCTGACGGTAATCAGCCTTGTGCTTGTAGCGGCGGCACTCTGTTTTGTGTTTTACAATCAGTTTTCGGGGATCGTAAAAAGCGAACTTAGGGAGCGGGCAGACCTGTTCAGAAACGCCGATACACAAACTGCTATGCAGAGGCTTATTATTTTCAAACCCAATGATATGCGTATCACCTTGATTCACCCGGATGGAATAGTCGCGTTTGATAACGCGGTTAGTACAGAGGGTTTAGCAAACCATTTGGATCGGGAAGAAATTGTGGAAGCGGTTGAAACAGGCTGGGGTGAGAGCCGTCGATTGTCGGATACTATGGGCCTGGAAACTTATTATTATGCCGTTAGATTGGCGGATGGCTCTCTATTGCGTGTAGCAAAGACAACAAGCAGTATTTGGGGAATGTTCAGTGGCGTGTTGCCTGCGGTTATCTGCATTATTTTTTTCATCCTCGCCGCAGGCTATTTATTGGCGGGAAATCTTACAAAACGAATTGTCGCGCCCATAAATAACCTCGATCTAAACACGGAATCTACCCCGCCCTATGATGAGCTTGTCCCGTTCATTCGGACTATTGAGCAGCAGCGTGAGCGTATTGCCGCGCAATTTTCGGATTTGCAGAGCCGCACAGATACGATTAGCGCAATTATGGACAATATGAGTGAGGGCATTATACTGATCAACAGGCAGGGACTTATCCTTTCTGTCAACAAAAGCGCGGCGTCTCTTTTTGAAACGGGTACCGCTATGGACGGCAAAAATATTTTGGAGCTGATAAGGGACCTTGAGATGCTGGAACAAGTGAGGGCTGCGCTGTCCGGCAAGCGGAGCGAACTCAGCATCCGGCGTTCCGGCAAATCCTATCGTGTGTTTTTTAGCCCCGTAACAGACAGGGGCGCTCTTATACTGTTTCTCGATATAACCGAAAAAATGGCGGCTGAACAAATGCGGCGGGAGTTTTCAGCCAATGTGTCGCATGAGTTAAAAACGCCGCTTACGAGTATCTATGGCCATGCGGAAATGCTGTATAACGGTATCGTTAAGGAAAGCGATCATCATGGGTTTTTCGGAAAGATTAAAGATGAAGCCGCCCGTTTGATAGCGCTCATCGAGGATATTATCCTAATCTCCGAACTGGACGAGAACACAGGAGGCGAAACCTTTGAAGAAGTGAGCCTCTCTGCCATTGCAACCGAAGCGGCGGAAGCCCTTTCGTTAAAAGCCTCTGAACACAGGGTTGCGGTGAGTATCTCAGGCGACGCCTCGATGTCGGCCGGGCGCTCTATGATATATGAGATGTTTTATAACTTGATTGATAACGCCATAAAATACAACAAACCCGGCGGACAGGTGAAAGTTGATATTTCCCAAATGAAGGATACGATTGAACTCACTATTGCCGATACCGGAATTGGTATCCCCGAGGATGCTCAAAGCCGTGTGTTTGAGCGGTTCTACCGGGTGGATAAATCCCGTTCCAAAAAAACAGGAGGAACCGGACTTGGCCTTGCTATTGTAAAGCATATTGTCCTGCTCCACAAAGGGAAAATGGCGCTGAAAAGCTCATGTGATCAAGGAACAGTTGTTACGATAACCTTTTAAGTTCCCGATAAACTTAAAAACAGGAGCGGAGGTTTTTGTGTCAACCACGCTGATAACGAAGCACACCAGACATACGGCATCAGAGCTTGTCTATCAGCATTGAACACTTCCCCGAAGGAATGGGCAGGGTCTTTTTCTTCTTTCCTAAAATGTTAATCGTAAAATAGTATAGCTTTTCACTTTCCATGTGGATTTCCCAGCCCCGGCCGCTCTTGTTGGAGAGTATGGTGATCATGTTTTTTTTCAGGGACAGGTTTTCAATCCCCATGATTTCCAGATTGGGAATGATCCAGTCCACCGTTTTACGGGGCAGGGAAATAAAGAGGCCCACGATATTTTCGATGGTAAGGCAGATGGTGGACAGGGCATCGTAGGTGAGGTATTGAGACCGGGGAAATCCCGGTTTGTCCGGCCATTGGGCGGGGCCTTCTTTTAAGGGAAGGTAGGCTTCCCAAAGGTTCCCCTTGTGATGGTTTCCCTCGGGGTTCATGGAGTCCAGCACAAAGTAGAGGTGGCGGATGGCACATTCCCGGGCCAGGTCCCATCGCTGGTACCGCTCCAGGCCCTTGATCACCATAAAGGTCAGGTGGGGATACACGGAACCCCGGAACCCGTTACCGGTCTCATCAAAACTGGGTTCCGAAACCGAAACCGTGGGAAAGGGATGAACCGCCCCAAAATATTCCGGATTGGAAAGTTTGTCGATGATCTGCTCTGCCTTATCGTCGTTGGAGATCTCCGCCAGCAGGGGCCAGTATCCGGCAATAGTTTTTACCTTAAGCCGGTTTTCGTGTATATCAATATCATAATAGAAACCGTCGTCGCTGTCCCACATCAGGGTATTAAGCCGGGTTTTCAAGGAAAAGTACTGCCGCTTATACTGAAAACTGGCCTCCCTGTCGTTCAAAATATCCGCCAGGGCAGACAGATAGAGCGCATTGACCGCCATCATGGCGTTAAAATCAACGGGGTACGCCGCATTTTCCCGTGGGGCGTTGATCATCCCCGTGGCCGCCAGGGGAACCTCGTACAGGCCGTTGGACCGCTTAAACACCGAGTCGATCCAGTTGGTATACTGGTCAAGGATGGGAAGCACATCCTTGACCCGCTTCTTGTTCCCCGACTTGTGATAGAGGTTAAACTCGGCCCAGGCAAAAAGGGGCAGCCCCAGGCCTTCGGGGTTATCCTCTTCCACCACGGGCTCCCCGGTTTCGATGCTGTAGGAGCAGCGGATGGCCCCATTTAGTTCCTGGCGCTCGTAAAAGACATCCAGGGTCGGGAAGGCCTGGTAAATCCGGTTGGAGTAGACCAGAAAAAAGGAAGAAAAGATGGCGTCCATCTGCTGAACCACGGGGCTGCCGGGATAGGAAAAGAATTTTCCCTCTATGGCTCCCTTCTCCCCCTCACCCTGCCAACAATCCTGGAGCCAGGCCCAGGTTTTATCATATATATCCACAAAATCCTGATCATAAAAATGGATCTTCGGAAAATCACGTCTTGTCAACCAACTGCTCCTTGTATATCCTATCGAGGGTACTCTATCCCCATAAAAAAGTCAAACAAAAATACATTCTCTCAGACATCACGGTGATTACACCACTAAGTATTTTATTATATATGCAAAACGGTAAATTTTCTATCACTATTTTCTATTATTTTGCAGAGAAAACCGTAAAAAAGGGGCGCTGCTTAGCCCCTCTTGAGACCTATCCCGGGATGCTTTATGCTGATCCCATGACACTCACCGTGCGAAATAACTATTTCCGATCCGGTATAGTCCTTTCCCTGCTGGCCCTGGTGACTATCCTGTCGCTGTCCTTTATCATTTTTTCGGCCTATCCCCCGGCTGGGGCCGCCGCCACCCGGTCTGCGGGCCTTTTTCAGCCCTTAATTTCCCGTTTTTTCACGGCCCACCCCTATGTACCCTTTGTTACCATGCTGGGTTCAGTTCTGTACGCGTTTATCACCATGATCCTCATCTATTATTTTTTTGAAAAAACCCAGTCCCCGGAAATCCTTTTTTTTGCCCTCTTTGTGACATCCTTTGCCTTTGAAGCCCTAAGGGTCATGGTACCCTTGGTGTTGGTATACAACCTGCCCAGCGTCTACCTGGTGATGTCCACCCGGGTATTGCTCATTGCCCGTTACTTCGGTCTCTTTTCCCTCCTTGCCGCCAGCATCTATGCGGCAGGGCTGGGTGAACAAAAGCAGGGCAACATCATTTTCATCATCGTCATAGCCGCCATGATCGTCGCCCTGGGGGTTCCCGTAGACAGCCTTGCATGGGACAGCAGCCTGATGATGGTTTCCGGCTATACCTCAATGCTGAAAATTGTGGAGGCCGGAATTGCCCTGATCGCCGCAGTCAGTTTTTTTATCTCCGCCTATTCCCGCGGTTCCAATGAATATATTTTTATCGGCATAGGTTCCCTCCTGGCCTTCCTGGGACGTTTGACACTCCTCTCCGCGGATACCTGGATTACCCCGCTACCCGGTATGGTGCTCCTGGCAGCCGGCACCTGGATCATCTGCGTCCAACTCCATCGGGTGTACCTGTGGCTCTAATACTGGTATACTAACAAAATACAAAGGAATACACCATGAAGGTTTCAGAAACATTTATCCCCACCCTCCGGGAAGTTCCCGGCGATGCGGTCATCGTAAGCCACCGCCTGATGCTCCGGGCCGCCCTGATCCGCAAGCTCTCCAACGGCCTCTTTGCCTACCTCCCCCTGGGCCTGCGCTCTTTCAGAAAGGTTGAGCGCATAATCCGTGAAGAGATGGATGCCGCAGGCGCCCTGGAGATAAAGCCCACCGTGGTAGTCCCCGGCGAACTCTGGAAGGAATCCGGCCGCTGGGACTCCATGGGGGATGCCCTTTTGCGGGTAAAAAACCGGCTGGGCTCGGACTTTGTGGTATCCCCCACAGCGGAGGAAGCCTTTACTGCGCTGATTCGTGACGAACTTTCCAGTTACCGCCAGCTCCCCCTCACCCTCTACCAGATCAATACCAAGTACCGGGACGAAGTGCGGCCCCGCTACGGGGTCATGCGGGGCCGGGAATTTGTGATGAAGGACGCCTACTCTTTCCATACCGATGACGCCAGCCTGGACGAGACCTACCAGAAAATGGGCCGTGCCTACCGGCGAATCTTCAAACGCTGCGGCCTCACGGTAATCCCTGTCCGGGCCGACTCCGGCGCAATGGGCGGCACGGGTTCCGAAGAATTTATGGTAGAAAGTGAGATTGGGGACAACACCCTCCTCCTCTGCAAAGCCTGCGATTATGCTGCCAACGTAGAAAAGGCCGGCTGCAAACCGGACTACACCGCCCCTGCTTCCATTGATGCCGCCAAGGCCGCTGCCGCCGCAACTCCAACGCTGGAAAAAATCGACACCCCCCATGTCAAAACCATTGAGGAACTCTGCGCCTTCCTAAAAACCGATGCCAAACAATTTATCAAGACATTGATCTACAAAGCGATCAACGTGGAACTGGACTTATCCGCCGCGCCGGGCTGCACCAAACTTATTCAGCGCAAACCCGCTCCCGATGCTCCCCCGGTATACCCCGAAGCCTTTTTCGCTGTGGCCATCCGCGGAGACCTGGATGTCAACGAAGTTAAACTCGCCGCCATACTCAAGGCTGCGGAAGTAGTGCTCGCCGCCGACACCGATGTTGAGCGAATCACCGGTGCGCCTGTGGGATTCGCCGGCCCGGTTGGCCTCACCGGTGTGCCGGTCATTGCCGATGAAACCGTAACCGCCATGAACGATGCGGTGGCCGGCGCCTTAGCGAAGGATCTTCACTACGCCCATGTCGCTTATGGCAGGGATTTTAGCCCCTGGCTGGTCACGGATGTCCGCACCGTTGTTGCGGGGGACTTCTGCCCGGTCTGCGGTGGGGAACTCTACGAAAAAAAGGGTAACGAACTGGGTCATATCTTCAAGCTGGGTTACAAGTACACCAAAACTATGAAGGTCAGCTACCTGGACGAGAACGGCAAAAGCCACACCCCCACCATGGGTTGTTACGGCATCGGCCTGGACCGTACCCTGGCATCGGCCATTGAGGAACACCACGACGAGGCGGGCATCATCTGGCCTATCACCATAGCGCCCTTCCATGTGATCATCGTCCCCATCAAATACGACGGCGCTGTTAAAACCGCTGCGGACAGTATTACCGCAGACTTGGAAAAACACGGCGTAGAAGTACTGCTGGATGACCGGAACGAACGGCCCGGGGTCAAGTTCAACGACGCCGACCTTACCGGCATCCCCTACCGGGTGGTGATTGGAGACAAGAACCTCGCCGGGGAGAACCCAAAGGTGGAAATTAAGGGACGCAGCGAAAAGGACAACCGCCTGGTGGAGCTTAGCAAGGCGGCGGAAGAACTGGCAGCATTAGTACACCGGGATTTGGGGGAACTGAACAAATAAGCCGATTCAAAAATGTGTCTATCACGTCACGGGATAAACGCCACTTTTAAATCGCCGTATTTTCCGGTCGCATGGTCAAACGCTTTTTCCCACTCCTCAAGTTTGAACGTATTGAGTATCACCCCGTTTGTTTTCAGCGTACCATTGGCAATGTTTTCAATAACATAGGGGAAGCAATAGGGACTCAAATGGGAACCAAGAATATCCAGCTCCTTCCGATCCCCGATAATTGACCAGTCCACGCTGGTAGGGGCGCCGAACATCATCACCCCAGAACATTGCGGCGCCGTGCCGGCATTTCAGATCCCCCGCACAAATACAACAACCTTCAACTTTAATGACAATATCATCATCACCGCATTCCGGCGATGGATACGCGCCCTCAAAGCGATAATCGGTTTTACTGTACGCCACAAGGGCCTTCATTGTCTTTGGATAATTACTCATACACTTCTCCTCTATTAATTACCGGATCCACTCCCGGATCAATTCCCACAACACCATACGAACCGTGCGCCGGGCATCTTCTTTTCCCGCCTTCCCTTCCAGAAACAGAACATCCTGACTCCCTTCGGAGAAAAAATCCTCAATCAGAACCTTAACCTCATCGGTGGTGACATTGGCGAACCGTTCTTCATTAATCCTGTCAAGGAGTTCCGGATGGAAACGCATAAAACAAATACGGGCGCATTTTTCTATTACCGAAAGATAGTCCGCAAATTCCCCGATATACGAATACGGAAAAAGTGACGGCCCATGACCCGCCAGAACATATTTGCCCTTCTCATCGGCCAATTTACGCAGCGAGTATATCCAGGAACGAATATCGGCGCCATGGAAGTAGGCGGTTTGAGGTTCCACAACACAATCCCCGGTACAAATAATTCCGAGCTTGGGGATACGGACAAACATATCCCCCTTGGAATGTGCCACATCGTTAAGGGTACGAAGTTCCACATCCACATCGCCTGCAAGGTGCAGTTTTAGTGTTCCGTCAACCCCGATAAAATGTGCCCTGTATTTTTTGTCCTCCGGTGCGAGGTAACTTAACAAACGGTAATTACAAAAAACCGTAAGCTCCCGCTCCAGAAACGGCGCAAGCCCATTCACATGATCCGTGTGCCCATGGGTAAGGAAAAGACCGGCAAGAGGTTTATGGAAAAGATTTTCCACCTCGCAGGCCATCTCAATACCTCCCGGAGGAGCATCAACAATGAAGACCTCCGTATCGCTTACAATAAAAGCGCCGTTACACTGTTCCCGGACCGGCAGGTTTGCCCTGCGAAAATAGAAGTAGTCCGCAATGCGGAAAATCTCAACCATATTACCCTGATAGATTTGCTCATATTCCATAATTACCGTCCGCTGGTAAAATAATCCAGGTTGCTCATGGCAACCGCAAACAGGAAAACAAGTCCCTTGATGATCCATTGCCAGTATTCCAGCACCCCGCAGAGGACAAGACCGTTTGACAAAATCCCGATGATGAACGCGCCGACTAAAACATTCAGGACTGAACCCTTGCCGCCCTGGAGGGTAACTCCGCCAAGCACCGTTGCGGTCAGCACATCCATGGCGAAATCAGAACCGATTGATGGCTGCCCCGTACCCAGGCGGGCGGACATCAACATTCCGGCAATGGCGGCTGTTACCGCCGACACCATAAATGTCCCAATCACGATCCGGTTCGTTTTAATACCCGACAAACGGGAGGCTTCCTTATTCCCCCCCACCGCATAGATCCTTCTGCCGATATACATCTTATTCAAAATGATAAAACCCAATATGAAAATCAGGGCCATGGCTATAATAGGTGTGGGGATTTTCCCTAACACAAAGCCTTGTCCCAAAAATTTATATTCATTGGAAAGCCCGTTGATCGGCCTGGCATTCGTCATAAGATAGGTAATCCCCTTGATTATTATCTGCATGGCAAGGGTACCGATCAGCGATGGTATTTTCAAATAGGTGGTAAGGGAACCCGATGTAAGACCAAAAATGCAGCAAACCAACAGGGTTACTACAAAGGCCGCAGGAATCGGGAAGGCCTGCTTTACCATCAAAAAGGCGGAAAAACAGCCGGAGAAACCTAATATGGTTCCCACAGAAATATCAATTTCCCCAACCAGCAGAACCATGGTCATCCCCACGGCGGAAATTCCATAAAAGGAAACCTGCCTGCCCACAAGAAACAAATTCGTGGGGGTTAAAAATTTACCGCTTGCCAAAGAAAAAATAAGGACCTCAAGCAGAAGAATCAAAATAATGCCGAATTTCTCATACAATGAGATCACTTTTCTCATGCTAATTGTTGTACTCATAACAGTCTCCTTTATACCAGCCCGGAAGCCAAGGATAATATCTTTTCCTGAGTGGCCTCCTGATAATTCAATTCGCCCTTTATGGCGCCCTCGTACATTACCAGGATACGATCGCAGAGGCCAAGAATTTCTTGCATTTCCGATGAAATCATGATGATGCTCTTCCCTTCCACTTTCAACCGGAACAGAAAATCGTAGATCTCTTTTTTAGCGCCCACATCGATCCCCCGGGTCGGTTCATCAAAAATTAAAATATCCGATTTAGTGGCCAGCCATTTAGCCAAAACAATCTTCTGCTGGTTTCCGCCGGAAAGACTGCCCGCAGGATTTTCCAGAGAAGACGCTTTTATGGACATGAGCTTTACACTGTCCTCAAGCAAAGCCTTTTCCATACGCCGGGAAACAAATAACCGCTTGGATAAATTCTTGATAACAATAATCGAAATATTTAACGCGATGGGAAGGATCAGCATTAGCCCTTCCCGTTTCCGGTCCTCGGGGATCAGGGCAATGCCGTTGTTAATGGCGGCGGCGGGATTCTTTATGGAAATCCTCTTGTTCTTTACATAAACTTCACCCTTTTCAATCTTATCCGCCCCAAAGATCGCCCTGACAACTTCGGATCTTCCTGAACCGACAAGCCCGGCGAGTCCTAAAATTTCACCCTGCTTTAGTTCAAACGAAATATTTTTTATTTTTTTATTGCACAAACCTTCTACCCGTAATACCGGCGGAACCTTTTGTGAATCCGCCGGAACCGGTACGGCGGCAATCCGCGGGGGAAATTCCTGGGAGAGTTCCCGTCCAATCATTAAATGGATCAATTCCTCCATGGTGGTATCTTCCACCCGCATGGTCTTGATAAAAGTACCGTCCCGCAGCACCGTTATTTTATCACAGAGCCGGAATACTTCCTCCATCCGGTGGGATATGTAAATCAGGGAGATACCATCGGCCTTAAGCTTTGCTAATACACGGAATAAAATATCAACCTCGGTATTAGTCAGGGTGGCCGTCGGTTCATCCAGGATCAACAGTCTGCTGTTATCAAGAAGGGCCTTGGCTATTTCCACCAATTGGCAATAGGCCACCGAAAGATATTTTATTTTTGACGATGGATCAATGGCGACTCCCATTTCATTAAATAGTTCGGCACTTTTTCTCATCATTGACCTGGTATCGGAAAAAACGCCCTTCCGGAGTTCTTTCCCCACAAAAAGATTTTCATACACGGTCATCTCGGGGATCAGGTTAAACTCCTGATATACCATACTGATTCCCCGGGTTCGGGCGGCTTGCGGAGAAAACCCTTCATACACAGTATCATTAACCGCTATTTTTCCGTCACTTGGCGCAATAGCGCCGGAAATTATTTTACATAACGTAGACTTACCGGCGCCGTTCTCGCCGATAAGGGCATGAACTTCCCCCTTGCGAAATTCAATGTTGATGTCCTTCAACACTGTGATAGGCCCGTATTTTTTTGTCAGGCCCCGGACGGATAAAAATATGTCATTCTGCATAGGAAAATCTCCGCTCCTTTGAATAAAGCGGCGCCGGACATATCTTCTGTCCGGCGCCGCAGCCACCTTTTTTAATGCGTCCGCATATATTCAACAATCTCAGGGTCCAACACATATTTTGGCTGCCGGGCCCGGTATTCCTTCACATTATCCGCCGTAATAGCAACCGTGGTAATGGGGAAGGGATTATCAAAACTCATGCCCAGGGCGGCCCGTACAATGGTTTGAAGCCAGTAAAAACCAATTTCCGGAACAAACCGGTCATTACCAATGGTGCACCTGAACACAGAGTTAGGCAGCTCGACCAGATCAATCACGCTGTTGGTTCCGTCACAGGAACCGACGAAAAAGTTCGTCAGGTTCAAACCAGACTGCACCACCGCCTGATACGCTCCGGCTCCCAAAAGATCATTGAACACCAGCACCATTTGCGTATCAGGGTTTGCCTGTAATGCGGATTCCGTGTTTGAAATAGCGTCTTCCGTATTCGTGGCCTCAACCATAACCCATTTAATATTTGCGGCGCCGACTTCCTTGTTGATAGCGTCCCGCCAGCCGCTGGCCCGTTCAATAGCAGAAGGTTCAAGAGAGGATTCCATGTTGACAATCGTTGCTTTACCGCCAAGCCGTGTTTTTATCCATTTTGAAGCTTCAATACCCAACTGGTAGCCCCAATCATATTCATTGTAGTTGAAATAGGTTGACGCACGAATACCTTCAGTGTGAGGATAATATACTCCTTTAGGAACGAAAATATCAATAAAGAATAGGGTTCGCGAATGTTCGCGAATAAATCAAATACCCGGAGCGTATTATTCGCGTTAATTAGCGTTTATTCGCGGATGAATTCTTATAATTTCATCCCCAAAGCAGTATAACCCAGGGGAATCCCCGCATCCGCAGCGGCGCTTATGGTTGAGGCCACGAATACGGAAGACGCTATTTCAAACACGGA
>BNUR01000040.1 GCA_025997495.1 Spirochaetia bacterium
ATATGATACATAAGCGTACTCACATTATGTTCTTTACGGATGATCTCGCTCATCCTTCTAGTTTAATCTTATTTTCAGCCGAGGCAAGCCTCGGGGTATTAAACCATATCGGCTTCGCCTAATAAAACAAGAAATTCAAACAAAAATAACCGCTTTGAGCGGTTCACGAATTCAAGCCCCTGGTTTTACCAGAGGTATCTGACTATTGTTATAGAATCATACTAATCATTTTCCTTCCCCCAACATTTATATGGAGGAAGGAAAATGATTAGAAAGATTTTGGGGAAACTGCGTGGTAAATTCCTGCGCCCGGATACTGAAAAGTTTGACGCATACCTTGTGTCACACCAAAAAAATATTGAGCGATTGGAAAATATACTTTGTTCGATCGATCATCATTTGAGCACTCTTGTAATGAGTGAAGGGGCATGGAATATCAATGTTCAAACATTATTGCAGAAACGGGCAGTTGAGGAATCTGCGGATTATGTAAAGATAAATGCTCCGGCGGCCATGCAGTTTGGGAATGATTGGTTTGGGCATCTATCCTTTGCGGTTAGAAAATATCAAGAAGAAAGTTCCATCAAAGATGGTTTATTTCTTGAGTTCGGAGTATTTCAGGGGAGTTCTCTAAATCATATGTCGAACATATTGGCAGAGAAGACGTTTTATGGGTTCGATTCATTTGAGGGCCTGCCTGATGATTGGCATGGACGTGAATCTACTTGTCAAAAGGGAACATTTGATTTGCAGGGAAAAATGCCAACGGTCAATTCAAATGTAGTACTCATAAAAGGGTGGTTTGAAAATACTCTGCCAAAATTTTTGGATGACCATAACGGCCCGGTCGCGTTAGTGCATGTTGATTCTGATATATATGATTCAGCAAAAACTGTTCTGGGTTGTTTGGCCAATAGAATTGAGAGAGGGACCTTGATAATCTTTGATGAATATTTTGGGTATAACAATTGGCAGCAACATGAATTCAAGGCTTTCCAGGAGTTTGTCAGAAATTATAATGTCAGATATGAATATCTGTCATTTTGTACTTTTTCAGCCGTGATCAGGATTTTGGAGATCAGCAAATGACCGATACTGTAAAAGTTTCCGTCATTATCCCGGTTTATAATGCTGCACTGTATTTACGGCAATGCTTAAACAGCATTATTAACCAGACAGTGCGCGAGATTGAAATTATCTGTGTAAACGACGGATCAGCGGATGATAGTTTTACCGTTCTTCAGGAATATGCGTCCCATGATGAACGGATAATCATTTTATCACAGGACAATAAAGGCGCCGGGGCGGCACGAAATGCTGGGCTGTGTATTGCCGTACGGATCGTTTTTATCAGTGTTGTTCGTCAGTTGCCTGGGATAATTTTTTTAGAAAGTCATTTATTGATGATGCCGGCATAACATTTCAGGAAATACGATTCTGTAATGATGTTTTTTTTGTTCATACTCTTTTATCCTTAACCGAAAAAATGACTGCAATGAACGAGCATTTTGTGGCATATCGTCAAAATGTACCGACATCAATATATGCAACCTCTGTAAAAGATCCATTGTGTTTTTACCAGTCCTTCAAGGCAACACAGGAAAAGCTCCCTGGGGCTGGGCTCCGGTAGCAGACGCAGACCTTCGGTCTGACCCGGCGGCAGCATGAGCGCCCGGCATGTCCCGCTCCTCCCGGCTGTGTCGGTAGGGGTATTTTAAAAAAGCTCCCCCTGTTCACCCTTTTTAACACTATCACTACCACCACCAGGATTTTTCAACAACTCCAGAAACTGCCCCTCATCAATAATAGCCACCCCCAGCTTCCGCGCCTTAAGGTTCTTAGCGGATCCCGATTCAGGATCGTTGGTCACCAGAAACGACAGATCCTTTACCACCGAAGATTTCGCCTGCGCCCCCAGGGCCTTTATCTTTTCCTCCGCCTCACCGCGCTTCATCGAAACAAGTTCCCCCGTAAAACAGAAGGACTTCCCCCGCAATGGCTGGGTGTCCGCGGCAGGAGGCGCAGCGATACTGATGATACCCCCGGCAAGAACCCGATCCATCTCATCATGGGTTTCCGTAAGGCTCAGAGCAATAGTTCCGGCGGTGATCTCTCCCAGACCGTAGACGGCGGCCAGTTCCTCCACCGGGGCGGCCCGAAGTTTATCCAGGGTATCAAAACCGGCGGCGGCCACCTTGTCCATGATGGTCTCCCCCACCCCCTCAAAGTCAAACCCCGCGACAAAGGCCGCAAGGGACAGCGTTCGGAGCGTGCGGATGTGGCGGATTACCTTAGCGGCGGACAGCTCCCCCATGCGCTCATATTCGGCCAGTTCCTCCGGCTCCAGGGTATAGAGATCGGCGATTTGCCGCACCCGTTCCTTGTCAAAGAGCTGGCGGATAAGCTTTTCCCCCAGTTCCCGTATATCAAGAACGGACACCCACTTCTCCAGTCGGTGAAGGAGCCGCTTGGGGCAACCGGGGTTAGGACAGTACAGCCGGGTACCGCCGTCCACCAGTTCCGTATCACAGGAGGTACAGCGTTCAGGAAACAGTATTGCTGTTTTTTCGGCGGGTAAGGAACCGGCAGGCAATGCGCCTTCGGGGGCCAGCCCTTCAATTTTGGGGATAATCTCCCCCCGCTTCACCACCGATACTGCTGAACCGATCATAAGGCCCAGGGACCGGATCATGTCTGGGTTGTTGAGGTTGGCCCTTTGTACGGTTGTTCCCGCAATCCGCACCGGGTCTACAACGCCGATGGGGGTATAGGTGGCGCCTGATTCGCTCCACTCCACCGCACGGAGTATGCTGAAGGCGGTTTCCAGATCAAATTTGAAGGCGATTTGCTTTTCCGGCCGGGCTTTTCGCAGGTCCGACATATCCGTTGCCGGGTCCTTTATTACCAGGCCGTCAATATCCACGGGAAGATACTCCCGCATGGCCGCCACTTCCGCCCGGTACGCAATCACCTCAGAGGGATCGGAAAATTCTTTCGTAACCGTAACTTCAAAGCCCTGTTTTTCGAGCCATGCTATCTTTTGTTTTTCGTCCTTAAAAAACCCGTCATCACCGTCCGCGGCGGCATCGTAGGCGATAAGTTTAAGGTCCTCACAGCCCGCCCCATCCTTACGGCGCATAATCCCGTTGGCGGCGTTCCGGCAGTTAGCCTTGTCCGTGTACTTTTCCTGCCACACGGCATGGGTCATCACCACCTCCCCCCGGACCCCGCCTGAAAAAGGAGCCGCCAGCGCCGGCAGTACCCCGCCCATGCGCAGGGCGTTTGCGGTGATCTCATCCCCGGTGATCCCGTCCCCCCGGGTGATGGCCCGGACAAGTCCCCCCTTTTCATATTGCAGTTCCAGGCTTGCTCCATCCAGTTTGTACTGGACAATAAAACGCCGCCCCTCCCCCGCAGCCCAGGCCCGGAATTCCTCCGGGTTGGCTGCCTTCTCCTGGCTCCCCATGGGGATACGGTGTTTAGCCTTGGGAAAGCCGTCGGTACCGGCAGTATTACTAACACCATCCGCCCCTACTTTTTTCAGAATAGGGTTAGCGGGATCAAGCGCCTTTAGTTCATCCCAAAGGAGATCGAATTCGGCATCGCCAATTTCCGCCTCCCCATCGTAATAGGATTTTTGATATTTTTGTATAAGCCGCGTAAGCTGCTCAAGCTGCGTAAGGGCAGTAACCCGCCCCTCTTCTTTCTTCATCATTCATCCCTTTAAAAAAAACAATTCCCGCACCTCATGCTGTTTCTCAATCCCCTTCCGCTCAAACTTGGTTTCCGGCCGCCAGCTTTGGTGTTCCGCAAAACCAGCATAACGGTTCCGCAGCCCATTCGTGGCGGACAGTTCCGCCAAAGCCCAGTCCCCGTAATCCGCCCAGTCGGTAACCATGTAGACATAGCCGCCGGGGCACAGTTTTTCTGCGAGCAGACCCGTAAAGGGCCGGGTTAAGAGGCGCCGCTTGTGGTGCCGCTTTTTCGGCCAGGGGTCGGGGAAAAAGATGTGGAAGGCCGCAATCGATGATGGGGGGATCATCTTTTCCAACACCTCCACCGCGTCATGTTCGATTATGCGGATGTTAGAAATACTGCGCGCATCGATTTCCCAGAGCAGCCGGCCAATACCGGGACGGTGTACCTCGACCCCAAGATAGTTTTTCTGCGGATTATCCTGGGCAATCATGGCGGTGGCTATACCCATGCCGAAACCAATCTCAAGGGTAACGGGGTTTTCATTGCCAAAGATGTGCTTAAAATCCAGGCGGAAACTCCCTGCTTCCGCCGGTTCCGGGGTAAAGGGGACGCAAAAATCCGGGAACAGGGTTTTGTAGGAACGCCGCTGGGCATCGCTCATCCGCCCGGCGCGCAGAACATAGCTTTTGATGTGCGACTGCCCGTATCCCATACCCTTCCCTACCGTATGGAAACTACATCGGTCAGGGCCGAGGTAAAATAATCACTTTCTTCGGACCACAGGGCGATGGCCCGGGTTTCCCTGGGGAGCCCCAGGATCGCAAGATCCCCCTCAAGCATTTCCACACTCACATTTTTCAGGAAGGCCCCCGCATTGTCATAGCAGATAAGGTAATGCTCGGGATATTCCGACTCAATGATGTACCTGCCCTCGCTGACACGCAGAAACGGAAAGGGATGCGGGGCTTCCCGGGGCGCGTCAAAAGAAAACAGCCGCTCGGACTGCTCCCCCCCCTTGTCAATGAGAACCGCCCGGAACTGGCCCCGGGGAAGGGAACCATCGTCAATCATAACAATGTTCCGGCTGCCTATCCAGGTTTGCCCCTCGCTCTCGAAAACCACCCAATCTTCGGAAGTCAAATGCCAGCAAAGCCCCTCCCGGTCATGGTACAGGTAGAGATCCGCCAAATCCTCGACACCGTCTTCATCCTCGGGAATGATAAAAAAGGAAAACCGTTCCTCAACCCCTCCCCGGGGATCCCCGCCTGATCCCTGGAAATAGACCAGCCGGAGGGTCCCAAAGGCGATACTCGGCGCCGCCCGGGAACAGGACAGGGCTGAAAACAGGGAAAGAACAAAAAAAAGTGGCCACAGGTGACGGTTCATGACCAAACTATACACCGGGCAGGGGGGAAAAACAAGATGAGATTTATTTGCTTTTCTTCAACTATATAAAACATCATATAATTTTATATATAGCCGTGTGTATCTACAGGGGAAATTGACATGGATGGAATAAGGCTATAGTATCTTCTTATAGGTTTTTAAATGCAGGAGGATGCACGTAATGAAAAAACATAGCTCTGTTTTAGCCTTGGGAATCATGGTTATTACTCTTGGAACCGCCGGTTCCCTGATTGGCTGTAGTTCGGCCCCCAAGGTTTCCCGGGTGAGTGCCGATACCCAGGTCGATTTAAGCGGTAATTGGAATGACACCGATGTACGGAAGGTCTGCGATACCCTGATTAAAGAGGCCCTGGAAGCCCCCCGGATCGACTCCTATATCAGGGATTTCGCCGGCAGCCACGGGGGCGAGCTTCCCACGGTTATCGTCGGCAGATTCAAGAACACCTCAAGTGAACACATTGATACGGGCATTATTTCCAGCCTCATGCGGGCCGCCATCATCAACAGCGGCAAGCTGGAATTTGTCGAAGGCGGGGATGCCCGGGAGGAACTGCGGGCGGAACGGAACGACCAGCAGGGTAACGCCAGCGAAGCTACCGCTGCTGCTCTGGCCAATGAAGCCGGCGCAAACTTTATGCTCCAGGGTGAAGTGAGTTCCATCGTCGACCGTGCGGGCAATACCACCGTCCGCTCCTACTTTGTAAAGGCGACCCTGACCAATGTTGAAACCAACAGGATTTTGTGGGAAGGCCAGAATAACGATATAAAGAAGGTCATCCAGCAGCCCAGGGCTAAGTTCTAGGAGTTTGTCGTCTCCCGCCATTTTTCAATCCGATCATAGGCCGTATTGATCCGGGCCGACTTATCGGTAGCTTTTTTCATGTTCCCCTCATGCCCCGGTCCTTCCGCAGTGTGCCGATCGGGGTGGTGTATCTTGAGCAGCTTTTTGTAGGCGGCCTTGCACTCATCCGCCGGGGCACCGAAGGGTACCCCCAGTTCGTCAAAGTCCCGCCGCAGGCTTTCCGGCGGGGCAGAGCGGGGCTCTGTTCTCCCTGAACGCTCCGTTCTCCCGGAACGCGGTTTCCCCGCCAGAAAATCGTCCAGTTCTTCGTATGCTGCATTCAGGTCAGGATCCGCATATCGCCGCCCCGGAAAAGGGCCGGCGGCAGGGCCGGGGCCGGTATCGTTGAGGTAACTCCGTATAACATCACCCAGGCGATCAAAAACTCCCATGGTCACACTATAGCGGGCCCGGAAACCTGCCGCAAGAGGATAGCAGAAAGGTAGTTATCCTGGATTTTTATGATTATATTACATAAAACGTCACCGAACCGGTATAAATCGTGCGAATTTGTTGGCTTTATTTGCGGTTTACTACAATACCATATAAATAGAAGAAGAATTTACCGCAAGGACGCGAAGTTTCGCACTCAGCACTACTGTGCCAGAACATATATCGCATCAGCATCCCATAGGGGGTAGTTGGCGTTTATTTCCTCCTGGGTCAGGTAGATCGTTTCCCGTTTGTTCTCTCCATACCGCGTTAATTCTATCCCGCTGGTATCAGCCCCGGATGTATAACCATTGGCGTAATTGCGGATCAATTCCTGGATATGCTCCCCGGGCAGCAATTCGTAAGAGCCCGGCCGTTTAACTTCGCCGTAAACAGAAACTTTCCGGTCAATAAGTTTAACGGTAATGACGTCCCCGGGCCTTAAATAGGGGTCCTGGCTCAGATCTCCAAAACGCTGCGCCTTGAAGAGATCATAGGTTTTGACCCGCCCATTGGCAGCGGTAACCGTGATATTTCGGGTGGAAGAATAAGCGTAAAGGGCGCCGTTAAGCACGGACGAAAGGCGCCCCATTGCCCAAGTTGTCCATTCTCCGGCGCTGTTCACTTCACCCTTTATATATACGGTAAAAGAACTAGGCTTGATCATGGTTAGTTGTACCCCACTCAATGGATAGTTATTGGAAACAATAGTTTCTGCTTCCTTTTTTAATGCGGGGTAGGTTTTACCGGCAACATCAATAACCGCCAGGTTGGAAATCCTGATCCGGTAGGACGCATCTACGGTGATAAGATAGTTGACTGGTACTCCACTGGCCATATACGTTAGAGAATACACATCCCCGGAGGTAACAGGGTATGAAGGGCTTGAGATAGCAATCTGTAATTGTGTGTTCGGTATTGCAGACCCCTGGTCTGATTCCTGCGCTCTTAGCGGCTGGAGAAAAACAAGGGCAGTTATCATAAGAAAGCCAAATGCGCTTCTTGTCCCCGTATTTTCCATAGTGAATACCCCCTATTTATACGCCTCGTATGATCTCGACGCTATCCATCCAATGGGGAACGTCTACTGTTTTTAAGTCGATGATTTTCGCAATTTTTTCCAATTTTCCGAAATTATATAAACATTATGCGATCTTATCACACCATAATGTAAACGTCAAGCTTCCCTATAGATAAAAAATAGAAACTCCTAGAATACAAAATATGGATTTGAACGATCTATTTGTTCTCAATATGAAAAAATGGCGAAAAAACGGGGAATTTCCCAAAAAACGCTGACGGAACGGTGCAAGGCGGCCCATACCTATATCCGGCAAATCGAGAGCGGTAGCAGAACGCCCTCTTTCGCCTTTATTGTAAAGCTTGCCGAGGCCCGGCTTCCGCGCTAAACTAACGCCATGAACATTCGCAAAAAAACCTTCGGCGTCCTTGCTTCGGGTAAAAAAGTCCGGCTCTACACCCTCTCTGCGGGGAATTTGTCCCTTTCCATCTCCACCCTGGGGGCCGCATGGACTTCCCTGCTGGTTCCTTCTCATAAAACCGGAATGATCGACGATATACTTCTGGGCTATTCCACCCTGGATGGCTATACCCATAACGATGTATTCTTCGGCGCCACCATCGGTCGTTTCGGCAACCGCATCGGCGGGGCAAAGTTCACCCTGGGCGGCCAAACCTACAACCTTTACAAAAATGACGGTGAACACAGCCTCCACGGCGGCCACCGGGGCTTCGACAAGCTTCTCTGGAAGGCCGAGCCCTACGAGGAACAGGACGGCGTCTTTGTCCGGTTTGAATTGGAGAGCCCCGATGGGGATGAGGGCTATCCCGGCAATCTCAAGGCGGTGGTGAGCTACGGCCTGACCAAATCCCGGGATCTCATTGCCGATTACCAGGTTCAGGTGGACGCCGAATGTCCGGTAAACCTTACCAACCATGCCTATTTTAACCTTGCCGGGGATGGGAGGGGGGACATCCTCAGCCATGAACTGAAAATCCACGGCTCCTCCTACGTGGGTGTGGACGGCGGCCTCATTCCCACGGGCAAGCTGCTCCCCGTGGCGGGAGGCCCCTTTGATTTTACCACACCCAAGCCCATAGGCCGTGATTTTGCGGGTACCATTGGAACCAACGGCTCCAAACTGCCCGATGGAAAAGATGGCCCCGGCTACGACCACTGCTTCGTGCTGGATGGCGGACCTACTGGTCCGAACGGTCCTACTGGTCCGAACGGTCCTACTGATCCGAGCGACCCCGGTAAGCTCCGCCCCTGCGCTGAGGTATTCGAGCCCCGGGGAGGCCGTTCTATGCGGGTTTTTACCACCCAGCCGGGAGTTCAGTTCTATACGGGCAATTTCCTTTCCGGGGTAATTGGGAAGGAAGGCTCGGTGTACAACCGGCACTCCGGCTTCTGCCTTGAAACCCAGCACTTGCCTGATTCCCCGAACCGGCCGGAATTCCCTTCCTGTATTTTCGGGCCGGGCCGGGATTACCACGAACGGGCTGTCTTTTCCTTTGACTGGTAATAGGGAAGAGAAGAAATCTAATTACATTCCGTGTTTTTTCTCCCCTTTGTGCCTAAAATTTCTCCATTATTACTTGCTTTTTTTATTCCCATCATTTAGACTAATTTTGTTGCCACATAATTATAGAGGAGCCTATGGAAATCCAACTGCAGGAACTGATTAATAAGATAAAGAAAGACGGAATTGCCTCCGCGTCGGAGGAAGCTTCCCGGGTAAAGTCCCAGGCTGAGTCCGATGCCGGGCGGATCACCGACGCCGCCCAAAGGGAGGCCCAGGATATCATCGCCAAGGCCAAGACCGACGCGGAACGCTTTGAAAAAGCCGGTATCGCCGCAGTGGAACAGGCTTCCCGTAACCTGATCCTTGCCTTTAAGGGTGAAATTGAGGTCCTTCTGGGGAAAATTATCGCCGCCAAGGTGGAAAGCTCCTATGGCGAGGACACCCTCAAGGCCATTATTCCCGATTTAGTAAAAAACTGGGCCCTCAAGGGCGCCGATTCCGTGGACCTCATCCTCAGCGAGGATAAGCTGGGCACACTCCGGGGTTATTTCAACCAGGAACTTGCCGCCGAAATAAGCAAGGGCGTGGAACTCAAGTCCGACCGGAACCTGGGGGAGGGCTTCCGCATTGCCGGCAAGGACGGAGCCGCCTACTACGACTTTTCCGCCGAATCCGTGGCCGCCCTGCTCTCGGCCTACCTTAATCCCCGGCTGCAGGCGATACTCAAAACAGCGGCAAAAGGAAACTAAACGGTGGGTTCGTATTATTATCTGGTAGCCCAGCTTCCCAACCTCGTTTACGGCCAGCAGGCAACCATGTCCGCCGCCTATTTCCGGACCCTTGCCAAGACCTATTTGACCGCCGGTGACAGCGCTTTGCTGGATATGGTCAGCCTGGACCCCCAACTGTCGGAACAAAACGAGAAGCCCCCCGCTTCGGGTAGTGACTTCATCGATAAGTGGCGGGAATGGGAACGCAGTCTGCGGCTGAACCTGGCCCGGAATCGCTTCCAGGCTTTGAAACGGGAAGGGGCTATTCCAGACGCGCCGGACGCTCCGCCCGATGCCGCTACGGCGGCCAAGGCTGCGGTGGTCATGGATTCGCCCCTGGAGGCGGAAATCGCCCTGGACAAGTTCCGGTGGGATGCCATCGAGGCGCTCCAGGGATTGACCTTATTCAGTGAAAATACGGTCTTTGCCTATCTGCTCAAGCTGCTCATCCTGGAGCGGCGCCTGTCTTTTAAAACGGAAGAAGGCTTCAAGGAATATAAAGCGCTCTACGCCGCCATATTGCAAGGCGCGGAGGGCGTACGGGGACCGGTAGGTCCTTTAGTGGGGGAACCTAAATGATCGGAACAAAAGGTACGGTAACAGCCGTTAACGGCAATATGGTAAGCGTCCGCTTCGACGGCGCGGTATCCATGAACGAAGTGGGCTTTGTCAAAGTTGCGGATAAGCAGCTTAAAAGCGAGGTCATCCGCATCCGGGGTGATATTTCCCAGCTCCAGGTTTTTGAGGTTACCAAGGGCATTACCGTGGGTGATACGGTGGAGTACACCGGGGACATGCTTTCGGTAGAAGTGGGTCCCGGCCTTTTGGGCCAGGTCTACGACGGCCTCCAAAACCCCCTGCCCCAGTTGGCGGAGGTGGCGGGCAAGTTCCTGGAACGGGGTGTCTACCTGGACCCCCTGGTTGCGGACAAAGCCTGGGCATTTACCCCGGCGGCCAAGGTTGGTGACACGGTGGAGCGGGCGGATACCCTGGGCACCGTGCCGGAAGGGGCCTTTACCCACCGGATCATGGTTCCCTTCACCCTCTACGGAAGCTACACGGTTTCCTCTATTAAAGAGGCCGGTTCCTACAAGCTAAAAGACACCATCGCCGAGCTCAAGGACGAAAAGGGCAACATCCATCAGGTGACCCTCTCCTTCCGCTGGCCCGTCAAGCGGCCTATCGACTGCTTTGTGGAGCGCTACAAGCCCACGGAACCCATGGTTACCCGTGTCCGGCTCATCGACACCTTCTTCCCCGTGGCTCGCGGCGGCACCTACTGTATCCCCGGACCCTTCGGCGCGGGAAAGACCGTCCTCCAGCAGATCACCAGCCAGCACGCCGATGTAGACATCGTCATCCTTGCCGCCTGCGGTGAGCGGGCCGGTGAAGTCGTGGAAACCCTCAAGGAATTCCCCGAGTTAAAGGACCCCAAAACAGGCCTCTCCCTTATGGAGCGGACCATTATCATTTGCAACACCTCTTCCATGCCGGTTGCCGCCCGTGAAGCGTCGGTGTACACCGCAGTGACCCTGGCGGAATACTACCGGCAGATGGGGCTGAACGTCCTCTTGCTGGCGGACTCCACCAGCCGTTGGGCCCAGGCCATGCGGGAAATGTCCGGCCGCCTGGAGGAAATCCCCGGCGAAGAAGCCTTCCCCGCCTACCTGGAATCCACCATCGCCAGCTTCTACGAACGGGCCGGTACGGTGCGGCTCCGGGATGGGACCATCGGCTCCGTCACCATCGGCGGTACGGTCAGCCCCGCTGGCGGTAACTTTGAAGAGCCTGTTACCCAGGCAACCCTGAAGGTGGTCGGCGCTTTCCACGGCCTTTCCCGTGAGCGCTCCGACGCCCGTAAGTTCCCCGCCATCCACCCCCTGGATTCCTGGTCCAAGTACAAGGGCATCATCGACGCCGAAAAGGTGCAGTACGCCCACGGTTTTATGCGCCGGGGCAGCGAGGTTGAGCAGATGATGAAGGTCGTCGGCGAGGAAGGGACCAGTACAGAGGACTATGTCGTCTATCTCAAGGGGGAACTCATCGACTCGGTGTACTTCCAGCAGAACTCCTTTGACGCGGTGGATGCGTCGGTCAGCCCGGAACGGCAGAAATACAGCTTTAATCTGCTCTTAAAGATTATGGCGACCCGGTTTGCGTTTCCGGATAAGAACGAAGCCCGGAGCTGGTTCAACCGGCTCAGGCAGAAGTTCCTGGATTACAATGGA
Organism: Spirochaetia bacterium; assembly: GCA_025997495.1. Classification (GTDB taxonomy): domain Bacteria; phylum Spirochaetota; class Spirochaetia; order Treponematales; family Breznakiellaceae; genus Termitinema. Next base: position 11,924 of record BNUR01000040.1, read on the forward strand.
TCGGAATGGCAGAGCGAGCGGTTCAAGGGCTTTGAGAAGGACATTGAAACCACCTTAGCCGAGCAATCCAAGGGCCTGGATAAAGCGGCCGACAAAATACTTGCGGAATAGGACGGAGCCATGAACAAGGTATACAGTAAGATAGAATCCATTACCGGAAGCGTTATCACGGTGAAGGCCGAGGGTATCCGTTACGGGGACCTTGCCGAGGTGGACACCGTATTCGGTACTTCCCTTGCCGAAGTCAACCGCCTGAACGGGGACCTGGTTTCCCTCCAGGTATTTGCCGGGGGCCGGGGTATTTCCACCGGCGACACGGTCCGCTTCCTGGGCCGGCAGATGCAGGTATCCTTTTCGGAAAACCTCATGGGCCGGGTCTTCAACGGCTCCGGAAACCCCCGTGACAACGGCCCCGCCCTCCACGATAACCCCATCCCCATCGGCGGGCCCTCGGTTAACCCCGCCAACCGTATCATCCCCCGGAACATGATCCGTACCGGTATCCCCATGATCGACCTTTTCAATACCCTGGTGGTGTCCCAGAAGCTGCCCATCTTCTCGGTCTCCGGCGAACCCTACAACGACCTCCTGGCGCGCATCGCCATGCAGGCCGAAGTTGACGTCATCATCCTGGGGGGCATGGGCCTGAAATACGACGACTACCTCTTCTTCAAGGACACCCTGGAAGAGGGGGGCGCCATTTCCCGGACGGTGATGTTTGTCCACACTGCGTCGGACCCCACCGTAGAGTGTCTGATGATCCCCGATATGTCCCTGGCGGTGGCGGAACAGTTCGCCCTCCAGGGCAAGGACGTGCTGGTCCTCCTCACGGACATGACCAACTTCGCGGACGCCATGAAGGAAATCTCCATCATCCAGGAGCAGGTTCCGTCCAACCGCGGTTACCCCGGCGACTTATACAGCCAGCTTGCCAGCCGCTACGAAAAGGCGGTTGACTTTTCGGACGCCGGTTCCATCACCATCCTGGGGGTCACCACCATGCCCGGCGACGACGTTACCCACCCGGTGCCGGATAATACGGGGTACATCACCGAAGGCCAGTACTACCTGAAAAACGGCCGTATCGAACCCTTCGGCTCCCTCTCCCGGCTCAAACAGCAGGTCAACGGCAAGACCAGGCCGGACCACCGGGCTCTGATGGACGGCATGATCAAGCTCTATTCCAATTTCAAGGATACCCTGGAAAAGAAGGCCATGGGATTCATCATGACCGCCTGGGATGACAAGCTCCTCAAGTACGGCGAACTCTTTGAGAAGAAGATGATGGACCTTACGGTCAATATCCCCCTGGAAGGGGCGCTGGACCTGGGCTGGGAGATCCTGGCGGATTGTTTCAGCCCCGAAGAAACGGGACTGCGGACGGAGCTTATCACCAAGTTCTGGCCTAAGAAGGACTGATAAAGTGAATAAGAATTTACCGCAAAGTACGCAAAGTTTTCGCAAAGTACGCAAAGTTAAATCCTCTATTTCTTCTTTGCGAACTTTGCGTTCTTCCCTTTGCGCCCTTTGCGGTTTCTCTTCCTTGGATGGTGAGTAAAGCATGGCAAAAATAAAGCTAACGAAAAACGAGCTTAAAAAACAAAAAGACTCTTTGAAGATGTACAAGCGGTATTTGCCGACCCTGATGCTGAAGAAGCAGCAGCTTCAAATGGAAATCCGCACCACCGAGTTACGGATCAAGGAACTGATGGAGCAAAAGAATATCCTGGATGAGACCTTCAAGACCTGGGTCGGCGTTTTTAGTGAAACCGGCGTCTTTACCCCGGATATTTTGAAGGTTACCGGTGTCAGAACCTCCCAGGGAAACATCGCCGGGGTGAACATACCCATTTTCGAGGGCGCGGACTTTGTACTCGCCCCCTACGATCTGGTTCGGAAGCCCCTCTGGCTTGACTTGGCGGCGGAGAAGATGAAGCAGGTGATACTTCTGGATTTGGAAGCCCTGGTCTTGGAGGAGCAGCGCAAGCTCCTGGATCATGAATTGAGGGTTACCACTCAGCGGGTGAACCTGTTTGAGAAGATAAAGATCCCCGAGACCAAGGGAAACATTAAGAAAATTGGAGTGTACCTTGGGGACCAGCAGACCGCTGCGGTGGTCCGAGGCAAGATAGCTAAACGGGGAATGGAGAGGGCCGCGCAATGATCGTACCGATGAAAAAAGTATCCCTGGTGGTTATGGAAAAGTACCGGGAAGCATCCCTGGAAAGGCTCCGGGAACTGGGGGTGGTGCACCTGGAAAGCCATAACGGCGCTTCGGAAACCCTCTCCAAACTGCTGGAACAGAAAGGCCGTATTGAGGCCGCCCTAGGCATTTTGCGGAACTATGAAGCGATAGCCGCCGCCCCTGTTGCCCCAGCATCCGCAACACCTAAGCGGCGCAAAACTGATATAGCCGATGGGGATGATTCCTATAACGCCGAGGCGGTGGTGACCGATGGGTTTCCCCAGGACCCGGCGGATCGGGCGCTGGCCCTGGTGGATGACCGAAAAGGTATCCAGGAACAGCTTGCCCAGGATATAAAGGAACTGAACCGCGTCGAAAAATGGGGGGACTTTAACCCTGCGGATTTTGAAGCCCTGAAAGAGGCGGGGGTGACCCTTATCCCCTATGAACTTACCCGGAAAAGCTACGAAAGCCTGACAACATCCTCCCCGGTATTGGTCCTGTCTAAGGGGAAAACTCTGGTGTACTGCCTTGCCTTTGGCGGGGCCCTCCCCAGTGAAATCCCCTTTGCCCTGCCTACCAGGTCTGTTTCGGATATCAAGCGGGGGATTAAGGAAAAGCAGTGGACCCTGGGGAATATTGAAAAGCAGCTTACCGCGCTGGTTACACAGACCGGCGCCATTAAGAAGAAGCAGACGGAAACCCTTGAGGCGATTGAATTCGAGAGCGCCCGGGTTAATATGCAGGGCATAGATGACGAAGAAGTACCGGGCGCCTTGGCCATCACCTATCTTACCGGCTTTGTTCCTGCGGACCTTGCGGGGGTGGTTAAGCGGGGGGCCGTGGAAAACGGCTGGGCCCTCTTAATCGACGAGCCGGAGGACACCGATAACCCCCCGACCCTGTTAAAGAACAACCCCTTTGCCCGGATCATCAAGCCCCTGTTCGATTTCCTGGGGACCCTGCCGGGCTACCGTGAATACGATATCAGCTTTTCCTACCTGCTGTTCTTTGCCCTGTTCTTTGCCATGATATTCGGGGATGCCGCCTATGGGTCCCTATTGCTGGTCATCGCGATTATCCTGGGGATTAGTTCTAAGAAGAAAAGCGGCAAGGTGCCCGACGCGGTTTGGCTTTTAACCCTTCTTTCCGGCTGTACTATCGCCTGGGGCACCATCAACGGGTCCTGGTTCGCCATGCCCCAGGATAAGCTGCCGGGATTCCTCCGGGCGCTGGTCATCCCGCCCTTTGACTCGGCCCTGAACAGTTCCAAGCAGGTGCAGGCTAATATACAGTTCCTCTGTTTCTCCATAGGGATCATCCACCTTGCCTATGCCCATTTGAAGAACATCAAGAAGGCCCTGCCGTCCCTCACTGCGGTGGCTCAGTTCGGTTGGCTCTGCATGATGGCGGGGCTCTACTTCCTGGTGCTTTTCATGCTCCTGGGTGATGCGGTTACGCTTCCCTTTATCGGGAAGGTTGTTCCCCTGCCCCCATTTGTGGTGCCCCTCATTGGCGGCGGGCTGGGGCTGTACTTTATCTTTGTCAAGCAGACGGGGGGCAATTTCTTTGCCAACATCGGCAAGGGTCTCGCCGACTTCCTGTCCACCTTCCTGAGCGCCGTTTCGAGCTTTGCGGATATCATCAGTTATATCCGGCTCTTTGCGGTGGGGCTTGCCGGGGCGGCCATCGCGGAAAGCTTTAACAACATGGGCCTGGGAATACCGGGATTGGCCCTGCGCTTTACGGCGGGGGTCCTGATCCTGATCTTCGGCCACGGACTCAACATGATGATGAACGTACTTTCGGTGGTAGTTCACGGAGTCCGCCTTAACTTATTGGAATATGCCGGCCACCTGGGATTGGAATGGTCCGGTTATTCATATGCGCCCTTTGCGCGTAAAACAAAAGAACAAGACAAGAAATAATTTTTTAAGGAGCCTGGTATGATTGGTACGTTTACGTTGGTTGGAATTAGCGCGTGTTTGGGGTTCGCTGCCCTGGGGTCCGTCTTTGGAGCCGGTATTGCGGGGCTGGCGGCCATCGGAGCCTGGAAAAAGTGCTTTGTGCAGAACAAGCCCGCTCCTATGACCCTGGTAGCCTTTGCGGGCGCCCCCCTGACCCAGACTATTTACGGGTTTATTCTGATGAACGTCCTTAGGGGCGCAACCGGCCTTGAGGGCTGGCTGATTTTGGGTATCGGCGTGTTCGCCGGGATAGCGATTGGCGGTTCCGCGATTGCCCAGGGCAAATGTTCCGCCGCCGCCTGCGACGCCTTCGGTGAAACCGGCCAGGGCTTTGGTAACTACATGCTGGTCGTGGGTCTCTGCGAAACCGTCGCCCTGTTCGTGATGGTGTTCGCTATCCTGATAGCAAGCGCCGTCTAAAACCCCCGTTACGGTGAAGATCGTCAGGATTGGCGGGTTTGATCATGTCAGGCCCGTCTTTGTGGGGGGGAGCCATCCCGTGGTTATCCAGACCATGTGGAAGGATCGCCTCTCCTTTGACGATCTTGCGGGCCTTGCCGGGGAAAAGATCCGGGAACGGATAGGGCGCTTGCAGGCCATGGGCTGCGGGCTGCTCCGTTTTGCCGTCCCGGACCTGGGGGCCGCCGAGGTTCTCGGCAGGCTTGCCGCCATGGTTTCCATGCCCCTGGTTGCGGACATCCACTTTGATTACAAAATAGCCCTCCGTTGTCTCGATTACCCCATAGCAAAGATACGCATAAACCCCGGCAATATCGGCAGTCGGACTCAGGTGGAGAAGGTCCTGTCCGCTTCCACCGCCAAGGGGATACCCATCAGGATTGGGGTCAATGCCGGGAGTTTGCCCCGGGACCTTGCCGCCCGCATTGACGCGGGAGAACTGACCCGGGCGGAAGCCTTGGTTGAAGCAGCGGAACGGGAACTGGCGATATTTAGGGAGTTTGATTTTCACGATTGCCTAGTATCCATGAAAGCCTCTTCGGTTGCGGATACCATCCGGGCGAATCGGCTTCTTGCGGAACGTACCGATGCGCCCCTCCACCTTGGGGTTACCGAGGCGGGGCCGCTTATCGCCGGGGTGGTGCGGAATACGGCGGCGCTCCTTACCCTGCTTGGTGAAGGGGTCGGGGATACCATCCGGGTTTCCCTGTCGGATACCATGGAAAACGAGGTGATCGCCGGCAGGGAGATACTGCATACAGCGGCGGAGACTTCGGAATGGGCCAGGAAGCGGCAGGGGGCGCTTAAGCGGGGGGTAACCATTGTTTCCTGCCCACGCTGCGGCAGGAACGGCTTTGATACCCACGGCTTCACCAGCCGCTGGTTGGATACCCTCTATGCCATGGACAAGGACATAACCATCGCCATTATGGGCTGTGTGGTGAATGGGCCGGGGGAGTCCCGTCATGCGGATTTGGGGATCACCGGGGCGGGAAACAAGGTGTTACTGTTCCGGCACGGCGAGGTGATACGGACTATTAACGCGGCGGTTGCGGATGAGGCTTTCCGGGAAGAACTGGAAAAGTTATGAGGCATATGCTGTTCTGCCGGATCGCATGGGGTATCTTGTGTTTGCATCTTCACTCTCGGATCTAAACCGGGCGCTAAAAGAGAATCACCGTTTCAGGGGACTTGCAGTCTGAGACATTTTTTTTCGTTCATCCAAACGCCGCCGTGCCAGCTCTTTCACTATGTCAGGCGGTAGTTTGTCCAGGATGTCCTGGTGGAGCGGACGATAGGGATCTCTCTTAAAATGTTTGTGCAGTTCGTGTTGTTTATGGTAAATTCTTCATTATTGGTCAACAGGGGGTATCCTTACACACAGGGCAAAAGCATTTAGAATTCCATGATATACTTCTATAATCTTCACTGGGAGGGGAAGAAAGAATGGAAGTAACGCAAGCCGACATAACAAAAATGACCGATTTTTTGGGGGAGATTCACGATCCAAGACGGCAGCAAGGCAATTTTCGGCATAAATTGATTGATATCCTGGTAATTGGACTATGCACCGTAATAAGCGGACAAGATGAATTTGAAGTAATGGAGGAATTGGGCCTGGCCCGAGAGAGCTGGTTCAAAACATTCCTGGAATTACCGCACGGGATACCCGATGAATGCACGTTTGAGCGTGTTTTCCGGCGGGTAAATCCAAAAGAATTGATGAAAGGCATGTACGGATGGCTGAATCTGGTCAGTCAATGCGGAGACCGGAACATCAACATAGACGGAAAAGCAATATGCGGGAGCGCAGATGGCGAAAATCATGCCGTTCATGTGGTTTCGGCGTGGGTTGGAGCGGAAAACCTGGTCTTGGGGCAGATGGCGACCGAGAAAAAGAGCAATGAAATTACCGCCATTCCGCAATTACTGGACACGATAGACATACAAGGCGACACGGTCACGATTGATGCTATGGGGTGTCAGCGGGAAATTGCCCGAAAAATACAGCAGAAGGGCGCCGATTACGTCTTAATGGTAAAGGAAAATCATCCGGGACTGTATCAGGAAATTGCGGACTGTTTTACAGGTCTTGACGTTGACCCGCATAAAAATGAACAGTGCACCGAGTGGGAAAGCGATTCTGAGAAAGACCATGGCAGGATCGAACAGCGAAAAATAACCATAACCAGTGCAAATTGGTATGAAGACAGGGATCTTTGGCCTGGCCTGGAAACCTTTATCAGATACCATTGTACCCGCCAAACAGTGGATAAAACCGCTGAATCTGGTTGGAAAACGACAGAATATGACCGTTATTACCTGAGCAGCCTTACGGCAAGCGCAGAGCGCTTTGGATATCTTGTCCGCCAACACTGGTCAATCGAAAATCAACTGCACTGGTCCCTTG
>BNUR01000041.1 GCA_025997495.1 Spirochaetia bacterium
TGGTGGTTAGAACAGTATATCATAAGAGAACGGATATGTCTTTTTTTTCACCCATTGGGTGGTTGTAGTTTTAACATAATTCCTTGTCTTATATGGAGTTAGCTGAATTAGTGTACGGATTCAGGTTACATTTATTCGCTTCAAGTAATTTTTTTACATGTTTCTGGCCGAGAAGCATGCATCCAAGTCCATGTTTACATTTTTTACACAGGCAATTTTCAGGCAGCTTGTTCATTATCATCCTCCACTAAAATTTATTTAACACGAACACAACGAAGGATATGAACATTGTTCGTATGATTGGTGTGTTTCGTGGTTAACGCGCTTATTTTACCGCGTCAATGGCCTTAGTCAGGGCCGCTAAGAGCATTTCCGCCGGGGGATCCTTGATGTGCCCCAGCTTCCTCATGTCATCCACCAGGGATCGTGCGGCGGCAATATCCGCCTTTGCCTGGTTGTAGACTTCCTCCCAGGACAGCTTTACCCGTGCAACCCCTTCCTTAATGGCCTCTTGAGCCACATCCGCCGCTTCCACCGCAAACACTTCGGTTTCTTCCATCGTAGCGATGATGTTGTCCGGGGCAATCCCCCGCTTCTCCGAAAAGTCCGCAATGGAGTGGGCACATCGGATCGCCATGCCGTCGGTAATCTTCTTCGCCCGCACTAATAGTGCGCCCTTGAGGATGCCGGGGAAACAGACCGAGTTGTTCACCTGGTTGGGGAAATCCCCCCGGCCGGTAGCTACGATATACGCCCCCGCTTCCTTTGCCGCGTAGGGCCAGATCTCCGGCACCGGGTTGGCGCAGGTGAACACGATGGATTTAGCGGCCATGGACGCAATCCATTCCCGCTTCACCCTGTCCGGCCCCGGCTTGGACAGGGCGATGAGCACGTCCGCCCCTCTTAGCGCCTCCGCTTCGTTTGCCGCCCTGCCGGGGTTGGTTTTTCCGCAGATATCCCATTTCCGGTAGTTCAAGGTATCATTTTTAATATCCTCCCGCCCCGGATGCAGTGATCCTGTTGAATCAAAGACGATCATCCTGGCAGGGTCGCCCCCGTCGGCCATGATGAGCCGGGCAATGGTGGTATTCGCCGCCCCCGCGCCCAGTAATACTATTTTTGCGTCCGGCAATTTTTTCCCCGCCAGTTTTAGTGCGTTGAGCAGCCCCGCCAGGGTGATGCAGGCGGTTCCCTGGGCGTCATCGTGCCAGATCGGAATGTCACAGGCGTCCCGCAGTTCGTCCAGGACTTTGAAACAGTTCGGCTGGCTGATGTCTTCCAGGTTGATGGCCCCAAAGGAATGCTGCACCATCTTTACAAAGCTGATGAGCTTATCCGGATCATGTTTCCCATCGGAGCCCCGGGAATCCACGCAGAGCACAGTGGCGTCCACCCCGCCCAGGTACTTCATGATCATGGCCTTGCCTTCCATAACCCCCAGGCCGCCGGGGGGAGTGCAGTCGCCGTCACCCAGGACACGGGTGGAGTCGGATACCACCGCCACGAGGTTTCCCCGGTTGGAAAGGGAGAAGGATGCGTCGTTGTCCTCTCTGATGGTGGTGGATATTTTTGATACACCGGGGGTGTACCAGGCGTTGAACCAGCCCAGGCTGGGGATGCCGCACTTGGGAACGGTCTGCATCTTCCCGCCGTAGAAACGGTGCGCCCCCAGGGACAGGTTTTTCAGAAACAGTGTTTTTGCCCGGGCCTTCTGATCCTCCGTAAAGCCCGCGGGAAACAGGCCGTCCAGGTTCTTTAGTGCGGGATCTATTTTCATTTCTTCCACTTTCCTAAGCCAAGGTATTTGTTGGTCGCAGCCGTTGCGGCGCCGAATCGGGCTGTAGCTTCATCGCGGCCCGGATCCCGTCCATGGTTTCCGGAATGGTTACCGATTCCTGGGGAATATTGATAGCATACATGGTATTGTCCCTGCTTTCAACTATGATGTCTTCCCAGCAGGAATTCCAATTTTGAAAGAAAAACAAGAAATTTAACCACGAACCTCACGTCGAACCTTTGGTTCGCAAACACGAACATTTAGATGTTTTTTGTATTTTGTTCGTGTTCGAACCGAAGGTTCGCTTCGTGAGGTTCGTGGTTTTTATCCTTTTTGAATTTGGAATTACTCCTTCCCAGAGGCCAATTTCGTACATATCCTCCCGTGGGTTTCCCAGGTCGCGGGCCCTTTCCCCCGCTACATCTATCGTATAAACTTACCCCATGGATTCACCTTACACCCATCGCCTGGAAAAAATAGAGGCCGTTTTGAACGCCCGCCTGCCTGAAACCCCGGCTCTCCCCTGGGTAAGCGCTAATTTCCCCGGCCTGCCCCGCAGGGTTCCCCCTGACCTGGTAAAGTCCCTCACCCTGCCCGGCTGGGATCTGCTTTCCCGTGGGGGCAAGCGGTGGCGGCCTCTGTTGGCTGCCCTGGTTTGCGAAAGCCTTGGGGGCGGCGACGGGGCGCTGGCCCTGGTTCCCCTGGTGGAACTACCCCACAACGCCAGCCTGATCCATGATGATATAGAAGATAACTCCGATGAACGCCGGGGGGCGCCTGCCGCACATATCCTTTACGGAACCGATACGGCGATCAATGCCGGCAGTTTCCTGTATTTCCTGTCCCTAACCTGTATTGAAGCCTGGGATGCGCCGCCGGAACTGAAAAACGGGGTGTACCGGCTGTGGGGGGAGCATATGCGGCGGCTCCACCTGGGGCAGGCCATGGACATCAGTTGGCACCGGGATCAGCGGACCTCTGGTCCGACTGCCCTGCCGGGACTGGAGGACTACGACCTGATGTGCCGCCTTAAAACCGGTTGTCTGGCTCGGTTTGCGGCGATACTGGGGGTTTATGGGGCCGCAGCCGCCGGGGGCATAGGGACCGGTGAAATTGACCAATGGGCCGGAACCTTTGGGGCTGCTGCGGAGAAACTGGGGGTGGGGTTCCAGATCCTGGACGATGTGAAAAACCTGACCACCGGCAACCCCGGTAAAAAACGGGGTGACGACATCGTCGAGGGGAAGAAGAGCCTTCCGGTGCTGCTCTACCTCCACGGACAGAAAAATGCCGGGGAAGTGGTACGCCGCTGTTTTCAGGCTGCCCGGGTTTCGGGGGTTGGCGTGCCGGAGGTAGAGGAGCTTATCGCCTGCCTGGATGCTTCCGGGGCATTAACGGAGGCCGGAAAACGGGGACATGCGCTCATTGGCGAAGCCAGGGAGGCCTTTTCCGGGGATCTGCTTGCGGGGTTAATTGATTCGATCAGTTAGGGCGTTTCGGGGCAAGCGCCCGGTTTTTGTTGCCCAAAGGGTGATGGATCAGGCGGGACTGCCGGTGGATTTTTTTCTTGACGCCATTAGTAATGTTGGCGCAAATTCTGCCGATGCTATAGGAGCCTGTTGCACTTGTGGATTTTTGCGCTTGATGCCGCAAAAAATCCCGATAAAGGGGCATCCTTACGGAGTTTGCAGGATAAAAAACGCCTTGAAGGCCGTTTTTATCGATTGAAATGCACGAAGTGCGACAAACTCCTAGGAGGAAACGTAAAGCGCGTTGGGCGGGAGGTGTTTCAGATGGAATGGGATCAGGCCGCGGAAATACAGGAGCGAAAAAATGGGCAATCATAGCTTCGGTTTTTTTATAAACGTGATTGTCAATACTAAAAAAAGTATATAGAATGCCACTATGAAAAAAGTAATCAGATTGATTATGGTTTTTGCGCTTATCTATTTTTTCCCCTTCCCCCGGTTTTTGCCCGGAGGGGCGGGGTTCATCGAAAAGGTGCATTCGCCGAAGATCCCCAGTGCTGAAAACGGTATGGGTATGGCCTATGTTGAAAATGCAGCCCTGGCCGTGCCCGAATCCGGGAGCCTGTCCCTTGAAGCCGGTATAGCGGAACCGGAATTTTATTCTAAACCCCGGATGCTGCTTACCTTTTCCTATAAGGTAGAGCCGGGGGATACCATCGGGGTCTTGGCGGAAACCTTCGGCCTTAACCAGGATACCCTGTTGTCCCTGAACGGCATTAAGAATTCCCGGCTCTTGCAAATAAACCAGGTACTCCGGATTCCCAACCAGGATGGTATCCTTTATACGGTAAAAACGGGGGATACCCTTGCCGCTATCGCTGAAAAATATGAAACCGGCCCTGAAACCATCCTCACGGCCAATGAACTTTTCTCGGAAACCGTAAATCCCAACACCAGCCTGTTTATTCCCGGCGCCCGTCTCTCCCGGACGGATCTCCAGGAAATTAACGGGGATCTTTTCCTCTGGCCGGTACGGGGCTACATTACCTCTCCCTACGGCTCCCGGCCCAGCCCCTTTACCGGAGTCCGGCAGTTTCACACCGGCCTTGACATCGGCGTACCCTATGGAACCCCCATAAAGGCAGCCATGGCGGGCAGGGTTTCCGCCGTGGGGTATGACGGCGTTACCGGTAATTACGTGGTGATTACCCATCATTCCGGCTACCGTACCCTGTACGGCCACTTGAGCCGGCACCGAACCCAGACCGGCGCCTATGTCCGGGCGGGGGAAATTATCGGCGAGGTTGGTACCTCCGGGTTAAGCACGGGGCCCCATCTGCACTTTACGGTTTACAAGAACGGTCGTACGACTAATCCACGGGCCCTGATTAAGTAGTAGATACGGCGGTGTCTAAGGCCACCTCCATCATCCGGGTAAAGGTAGTTTGCCGTTCCTCGGCGCTCGTTGTTTCACCGGTAACCATACTGTCGGAGATGGTCAGCAGGGCCAGGGCCTCCCGGCCGTATTTTGCCGCCAGGGTGTAAAGTTCCGCGGTTTCCATTTCCACCGCCAGTACACCCCATTTTGCCCAGAGCTTCCATTCTTCGGGATCCTCGGTATAGAACATATCCGATGAAACAATGGGGCCCACCAATGGCTGCCAACCCGCCTTTAGCGCCGTATCCCATGCCGTCTTTAGGAGGCGCCATGTGGCGGTTGGGGCGAAGTTTCTGCCCCCGAAGCGGATAGCGTTTGCCCCCGAATCGGTGGAGGCTGAAAGGGCGATTACCAGATCCCGGAGCTTCGCCTCGGGCCGGATGGCTCCGGCGGTTCCAATGCGTATAGCCCGGCGCACGTTATAATCCCGGAACAACTCGTTTAAATAAATGGAAATGGAAGGAATTCCCATACCCGTGCCCTGTATGGATACCCGTTTGCCCTTGTACATACCGGTGTAGCCTAACATGTTCCGCACCGCCGTATATTGGCAGGGCGCATCCAGGAAGTTTTCGGCGATAAACTTTGCTCGCAGGGGGTCACCGGGGAGCAGTATCGTATCGGCAATTTCCCCGTTTCCGGCTGCTATATGAATGGACATATAACCTCTCATTAGTACATCGTTTAATCGAAACGAAATTTCGTAATTAACTATAGTAAACCGCTGCGAAAAAATCTACTTGGGTAAAAGAAAATCCATGCCGATACTGAAAAAAGGAGGGGCATATGGAACAAAAAAAGAAAATCAAAAGGAAATTTGGCAAAAGGAAGAGTGATTATATTATCCGCTATTTATTGATGGCATCGTTTATTATCCTCCTCGTGGAGACAGTAGCTTTGCTTGTACAATAGTGCTTCCCAACATATGCGTTAGCGGAAAACCGAAGAAAATAAACTACGAACCTCACGAAGCGAACCTTCGGTTCGAACACGAACAAAGAATGAAATTTCAAAGTAAAAGTTCGTGAGATCCGTGTGGTTCGTGGTTAAATTCTTCCTGTTTTGTACTTAACGCATATGGTGGTTACCCTTGGAGGTGAAGAAGGCGGAAAAATTTGTAAAAAGAAATCTTAAAACCTTGATTTTTTTTTGCGTATGAGGTATTATGTCAGTAAAGGTTATAGATTATCCAGCCAAGGCGGCCGATACTGTAATGGCCTATCAAGGAGGTAAAAATGGTTACCAGGGAAAGAAGGAAATTCGGCAGGCGGAAGAGTGATTATATTACCCGGTACTTATTAATCACCTCGCTTCTGGCCCATGTGGTGGTTGGGGCTGCGTTTGTCCAATCCTGCCAGATGGAGTATGTCGAGCATATCAACCTGCCGCCGGTGCTTCCAAAGGCCATCTTCATGCCAGGGGATTCGGCGGAGGGGGAGAAAGGGCAGGTCTTTAAAGATATGCCCACTTTTAAGGTTGTGTGGCAGCATTTGCCCGGGGTGGTGGATCCTAATAATAACGGAAGCTACACGGAGGATCAGCTTGAAGAATCAGGGGCTGCGTTCGCTCTGGCTTGGGAGGCCTTTAAAGATGCCATTGAACCGCGGCCCTACTACCTGGTGGATGCGGAGACGGGGGAAAAAGACTTTAAGGTGTGGACAAAAAACCCCAAAGGCGACTGGAAAATCGCGAATGATTATGACGATTCCCGGGTGATTATCGAACGGTTCTACATGATGGATCGGGATCCGCCGGAGCATGGTTCCTATGCTGAGCGGAAGGCCGAGTATATAAATTTTCAGTCCCTTATCACGGATACGATAGAGTTTGTACGGGAAAACCTGGAGGAGCGGGAGTTGGCGTTCTACGAGGATACCCTGGAGGTTATGGAGGCCTTTGTTCAATATGACCCTCCCGGGGCCGATGCTCCGAAACTGCCGTCCCCGGACGATAGCGGGGTATCGAATTTTAGCAAATCAGACGGCAGGTTAATTGATTATTTCTTTGGCGCAATACCAAAAACCACAGACTATTATCCGGAAGGGTAAGGGGAATAAGGATCGTAATCAGCCCTCTTGACCTTCCCCCCAAAATGTTCTATTAAATGAACTTGTAGCCTATATCTACCCTGTAGGGCAAGGTTCTCCGGGACCATTGACCCTGTGTAACCCGGGTGTTGGGCCGGGTTATTTGGCCCCCGATCCGCAAGGATCGGGGCCTTCTTTTTTCCTCGATTTCCCCCTTACCGTATTGACATGGATGGGGGTTTCTTGGTATCTTCGCAAGACGCGGTAAAAAGCGGCGAATTGCCCTTGTAGCTCAGTTGGCAGAGCATATCCATGGTAAGGATAAGGTCAACAGTTCGATTCTGTTCGAGGGCTGGCAATAGGAGGAAGACATGGCGAGCAAAAAAACAGCGGTGGAGCTTATCGCCTTACAATGTACCGAATGTAAGCGGAAAAATTACACCACAAAGAAAAACCGGCGGAACATTCAGGAAAAGCTGGAGTTCAGTAAGTATTGCCCCTTTGACCGGAAGCATACCCTGCACAAGGAAACAAAGGTTAAGTAAAAATAGGCCAGTAGCTCAATTGGTAGAGCGGCGGTCTCCAAAACCGCAGGTCGTGGGTTCGATTCCTACCTGGCCTGAAATTCTGGGTATTGAATAGGAGAGGTGACATGCGAAAGATAGTTCAGTTTGTCAAGGAATGTTACGCAGAACTCCGCAAGGTCGTATGGCCGGGCCGGGATGATGTTATCAGCTCCGTAAAGGTGGTAATTGTTTCTACCATTATATTCGCCGCCGTCCTTGGGTTGGTGGATGTATTGCTGCTCCTTGGCGTGCAGGCGATCTTTTAACAAAGAGGGCAAAAAGGTACATTATGGCTACGGGCTGGTACGTGCTTCATGTCTATTCCGGATATGAAAATAAGATAGAAAAAACCATCCGCATGATGACCGCCGCCGGGGAACTCGATAAAGAGGTCGTTCGGGACGTAAAGGTGCCCTCCGAAGATGTGGTGGAAGTCAAGGACGGAAAGAAGCGTACCATGAACCGGAAGTTTCTGCCCGGCTATATCCTGGTAGAGATGGATCTCCCCGACGGCCTGGGCTGGAAGGAACCCTGTTCAAAGATCCGGCGGATCAACGGGGTAACCGGCTTTGTGGGCACCCCGGCGGACAAAAAACCCCAGCCCCTGAGCGGGGATGAAGCCCGCGGCCTTTTGCAGAAGTCCGGGGAACTCAAGGGTGAACGCCCGGTTCGCGCCCGGCAGAGTTTTGCGGCGGGCGAACAGGTTAAGATCATCGACGGCCCCTTCGAGTCCTTTACGGGAACCATCGAAGAGGTCAATGTAGAAAAGAGCAAGCTTAAGGTTATGGTCGGTATTTTTGGCCGTAACACCCCGGTTGAGGTGGATCTTTTGCAAGTGGAGAAGATGTAGCGGACTTTAGTCCGATCTAAATAGTGGGAGTTTTCTTAAATGGAAACGTTAAAACCACAAAGGAGTTTTCATGGCAAAGAAAAAAATTGCCACCCTTATCAAGCTCCAGTGCCCGGCGGGAAAGGCCACACCGGCCCCGCCCGTAGGCCCTGCCTTGGGACCCCACGGGGTCAGCGCGCCTCAGTTCGTCCAGCAGTTTAACGACAAGACGAAAACCATGGAGGCAGGGCTTATCATACCGGTGGTCATCACCGTGTATACGGACAAGTCCTTCACCTTTATCCTCAAGACCCCCCCTGCGTCGGTTTTGATCAAGAAGGCCATAGGCCTGGAAAAGGGTTCCGCGGAATCCCACAAGGTCAAGGTTGGGAAGCTGCCCAAAGCCAAGTGCGAGGAAATCGCCAAGCTCAAAATGCCGGATCTGTCCGCCAATGATGTGGCAGGGGCCATGCGGATCATCGCCGGGACCGCCCGGTCCATGGGTGTGGAGGTGGAAAAATGAGCCGGGGGAAAAAATACGCCGAAGCCTTGAAAAAGTACGATGCCGTGGCCTCCTACCCCTTAAAAGAGGCGGTAGAGAAGGTAAAAACCCTGGCCTTCGCCAAATTTGATGAAACCATAGACCTTTCGGTTAAGCTCAACCTGAAAAAGAGCCAGTCCGTCCGGGATACGGTGGTGCTTCCCCATCAGTTCCGCGCCGAAAAGCGGGTACTGGTATTCTGCAAGGCGGAAAAAGAGAAGGAAGCCCAGGAAGCGGGGGCCACCTATGTGGGCGCCGAGGACTTAATCGATAAAATCAAGGGGGGCTGGCTGGACTTTGACGTTGCGGTAGCCACTCCGGATATGATGAAGGACGTGGGCAAGCTCGGTATGGTTCTGGGCCGCAGGGGCCTTATGCCAAACCCTAAGACAGGCACCGTGACCTTTGACCTCAAAAGCGCCCTTTCGGAACTGAAAAAAGGCCGGGTGGAATTCCGCGCCGACAAGACCGGAGTCGTACATCTGGCGGTGGGCAAGGTTTCCATGGATGCCGAAAAGCTCGCCGAAAACATCCGGTCGGTGGTTACCGAAGTTAAACGGAAACGCCCCTCGGATGCCAAGGGCGAATTTGTGGTCACCGTATCGGTGTCCTCCACCATGGGCCCCGGCGTATGGATTGCTATCAAGGACGAGGAGTAAAAAATGGCTATTGTTGCTAAGAAAATACAGGATACCAAGACCACGGCCATTGCCGCACTAAAGACGGATTTCTCCGCCGCCCCGGATTTTATCTTTACCGATTATCGGGGACTTACGGTGGAGCAGATCACCAATTTACGGAAGAACCTCCGGGCCAAGGAAGCCTCCTTCAAGGTTGTAAAAAATAATTTTGCCCGGATAGCATTTGAACAGCTTTCCGCTCCCGGCGAAGTGGCTTCTTATCTCACCGGCCCCACGGCGGTAGCCATTGCCCCCAAGGATGCCAACGAGATTGCGAAGATCCTCCTGGATTTTGTCAAAGAAGCCCCGACGCTGAACGTTAAGGGCGGCCTGGTGGGCGGCACGGTCTACGATGCCAAGCAGATCGCGGCTTTCTCCAAACTGCCCGGACGGCTGGAACTTATCTCCATGCTTATGTCGGTAATGAACGGCCCTGCCCGGAATCTTGCGGCGGCATTGAACGATGTCAACGCCCGGCTGGTACGGACCATCAAGGCGGTGGGAGAAAAGAAGGCCGAAAGCGGCGCTGCGTAAGGCAGCTTGTATGGTAATTGATAGTATTGTACAATGCAGGCGCCGGGGGAGTGTAGAAAGATGACAAGCAAAAACGAAGTCATCAAGGCAATGATTGAATTGTCAAGTACCGTTGATGAAGCGGATAGGGTTATCGAAGAATTCGCAGACCTTCATAGTTATGAAACGAAGCTTCAATTTTTGTTTAGTAACTTTGATGTCGGCATTGTGGATTCTTTTGGCACTGATGATGAAAACAAGCTTCATGACGATTATGTCTGTGTGCTCTCAGCGATCATTCATTATGGTTGTAGGTAAAACGAATGACAAGAAAAGAGGTGGAAAGTGTTGCCGAGAGCGTACATGATGATTCTTTGAATTTTCACATGGGTAACGCTATTTTTGCCTGCGGTATGATGCTTCAGAAAAAATATGCGGCATATAAGGAGGACCGGAAACAGCAAATAAGCAAGGAGTTAAAGTCAGCGTATCGGAGGGGAGAGAATGCGATCGTAAGAGACCTGTTGGTCGAACAAAAGACTATTGAACAGGCACGGTTCCCTCTTTTTATAGAATATGTAGTCATGGGTACCGATGGCGGCAGGGTGATAAAGGCCGGGAATCAGTTGATTATTTCGCTGTCGGACAAGCTTTCAACTAATTCGCGAAACAAAGACGGCACATACAATAAAAGCAGCGTAAAAAAGTTACGATATGTTACTGCTCATGAGATCGGTCATGCTGTTTTGCATACGGATGAGCTTTTGAAAACAGGTTCTCTACAGGGCTCATGTGATTTGAAAAAAGAGCGGGAAGAGGAGGCTGGATATTTTGCCTCTAAGCTTTTAGAATTACGAAGTGAACGTATAAAGAGATTGGGGGAAATTGGAGATTAACCCGTCAGGCTTCGATAGTAGTTTGCCGTTCCTGTCGGGATTTACCGGGTGATACCGGAAACACATTCGTATGGGTGTGTTAGTTCGTTTTTTTGAGGAGAAGATAATATGGCGCTTTCTACAGATGAGATTTTGAACGCGATTAGTGAAATGACCGTTCTACAAGTGTCCGAACTGGTTAAGGCCATGGAGGAAAAATTCGGTGTTTCCGCCGCCGCTCCCGTTGCGGTCGCGGTGGCCGGCGGCGCCGCTGCTCCTGCCGAAGCCGCAGAAGAGCAGACGGAATTCAATGTTATTCTTAAGGCCTATGCTGATGACAAGAAAATTGCGGTTATCAAGGAGGTCCGGGCGGTGACCGGTCTTGGCCTTAAGGAAGCAAAGGATCTTGTTGAGGGCGCTCCCAAGCCCCTTAAGGAGAATGTTTCCAAGGATGAGGCTGCTAAGATTAAGGAACAGGTCACTGCCGCCGGCGGTACGGTTGAAGTTCAGTAAGGTATTTGGAAAAAGCACTTTTTTTCTCGGTGAGGCTTCCGGCTTTTTTGCCGGGGCCTTGTTTTGTTCTCAGGGGGTAAACGCATGGTAAAGGCAAAGACAATCACAAAACGTACATACATCGGTAAGGATATACAGGATGTGATGGATCTTCCGGATCTTATTGACATCCAGACCTGTTCCTATGAACGGTTTCTCCAACGGGAGCGGCTCCGGGCGAAGGAAGCGCCGGAAGAACAGGGGCTCCAGGAAGTGTTCAAAACTACCTTTCCCATCGAAAGTCCCAACGGTGATATGATCCTGGAATACGAGTACTATACCCTGGATGGGGATGGCATCAAATTTTCCGAGCTGGCCTGCAAGGAAAAGGGCCTGACCTACGCGGTGCCCTTAAAAGCCCGGATCAACTTGATCTTCCAGCAGACCGGTGAAATCCGTCAGAAAGACATCTATATGGGTGATATCCCGATCATGACCGAGCGGGGCACCTTTATCATAAACGGCGCGGAACGGGTGGTGGTTTCCCAGATCCACCGTTCCCCCGGTGTCATTTTCAGCCATGAAAAGGGCATTTATTCCTCCCGGATCATCCCCTACCGGGGTTCCTGGCTGGAATTTGAGATCGACCAGAAGCGGGAACTGATTTTCGCCAAGATCGACCGGAAAAAGCGTATCCTGGGCACCGTTTTTCTCCGGGCTCTGGGCTATGAGACCCGGGAGGACATTATCCGGGCCTTCTACAAGACCGAAACCCTGGAGGTGAAGGATGACCGGGAAACCAGGGAAGCCTTTTCGGGCAGGATCCTCGCCAAACCGGTCATTGTTGACGGCGGGGAAGGGGAGGAGCCGCGGAAACTTTACCGGACGGGGGAGAAACTGCACCCCCACAACATTGACGAACTGCTCAGCAGCGGCGTGGGTACGGTGGAGGTCATAAACTTTGAGGCTCCGGACTCCCTGAACTCCCCCATGCTGATCAACTGCTTTGAGCGTGAGGAGATCAAGTTTGTGAAGGAGGATCCCACCCGTGACGAGCCTTCCAAGGATGACGCCCTTTCCAATGTCTACTCCGTGCTGATGCCCGGGGAATCCATTACCGTGGATGCCGCCGAAAAGGATCTCCAGGGGATGTTTTTTACCAGCAGGCGCTACGACCTGGGTAAGGTGGGCCGCTACAAGCTGAACAAGAAATTTCTCCGGGATCCCCCGGTTCCGATTGATGAATTTGTCCTGACAAAGTCGGACATCATTGAAACCATGAAGTTCCTGATCAAGGTCTATGTGGGGGATGAAAACATCGACGATATCGACCATCTGGGCAACCGGCGGGTGCGTTCTGTCGGAGAACTGATGGCAAACGCCATGAAAACCGCCTTTAGCCGCATGGAACGGATCGCCAAGGAACGGATGAGCCTGAAAGAGACGGACACCATCAAGCCCCAGGATCTCATTTCTATAAAGCCCGTGGTGGCGGCTATCAAGGAATTCTACGGTTCCAGCCAGCTTTCCCAGTTCATGGATCAGGTAAACCCCCTGGCGGAACTGACCCACAAACGGCGGCTCAACGCCTTAGGTCCCGGCGGCCTTTCCCGTGACAGGGCGGGTTTCGAGGTGCGGGATGTTCACTACACCCACTACGGCCGCATGTGCCCCATCGAAACACCGGAAGGCCCGAACATCGGCCTCATCGTGTCCCTGGCCAATTATACCCGTGTCAACGAATACGGCTTCCTGGAAACTCCCTACCGGAAGGTGTCCGACGGGGTAGCCACCGGACATGTCGAATACCTTTCCGCCATGGATGAAGACCGTTATTACATTGCCCAGGCATCGGCAAAGCTTACTTCAGGCGGCCGCTTTACGGAGGAGCAGATTTCCTGCCGCCGCCAGGGGGACTATACCACCAGGGCCGCCGGGGATATTCAGTACATGGACGTATCCCCCAAGCAGATCATATCGGTGTCCGCCTCCCTGATCCCCTTCCTGGAACACGATGACGCCAACCGGGCTCTGATGGGTTCTAACATGCAGCGTCAAGCGGTGCCCCTGGTTTTCCCCGAGAAACCCCGGGTGGGAACCGGTATGGAAAGCAAGTGCGCCTACGATTCCGGGGTGTTGATCAAGGCCCGGCGATCAGGAACCGTGAAGCGGGTTACTTCCCATGTGGTGATCATTAAGCCCGATGAAAGCGGAAAGAATGCCCGCAAGATACCGGAGACCAACGCCGAGGGACTGGACGAATACCGGCTGGTGAAGTACCAGCGGACCAACCAGGATACCTGCTATAACCAGCGGCCGGTGGTCAAGGTGGATGAAAAGGTTGTTGCCGGCCAGGTGATTGCGGACGGCCCGGCCACCCAGGACGGGGAACTGGCCCTGGGGCGGAATGTCCTGGTGGGCTTCATGCCCTGGAACGGGTACAACTACGAAGACTCGATTCTCATTTCGGAGCGGGTGGTGAAGGACGATATGTTCACTTCCATCCATATAAAGGAGTTTATCACCGAGGTGCGGGAGACCAAGCTGGGGCCGGAAAAGATAACCCGTGACATCCCCAACACGTCGGAAAAGAGCCTGGACAACCTGGACGCCGAAGGGATCATCCGGGTGGGCGCTAAGGTGCGCTCCGGGGATATTCTGGTAGGAAAGGTAACGCCGAAAAGCGAAACCGAAACCACCCCGGAGTTCAAGCTCCTCAACTCCATATTCGGCGAGAAGGCGAAGGAAGTGCGGGATTCCAGCCTCCGGGTGCCCCACGGTATTGAAGGGACTATCATCGACATTCAGCGCTTAAAGCGCACCGAAGGTGACGACCTCAACCCCGGTGTGGATGAAGTAGTAAAGGTGTTGATCGCCACCAAACGAAAACTGCGGGAGGGCGATAAGATGGCGGGCCGCCACGGTAATAAGGGGGTGGTCGCACGGATACTGCCGGAAGAGGATATGCCCTACATGGAAGACGGTACGCCGCTGGATCTGTGCCTGACACCCCTGGGGGTTCCCTCCCGTATGAACATCGGCCAGCTTCTGGAAACCGAGCTTGGCTGGGCGGGCATCAAACTGAACGAATGGTATTCCGCGCCGGTGTTCCAATCCCCCTCCACCGAACAAATTGGGGATAAGCTGAAAGAGGCCGGCCTTTTGAATAAGGATGACGCGAAGCTGCGCACTAAAACTATCCTTCGGGACGGCAAGACCGGCGTACCCTTTGTGAACCCCGTTTTCTGCGGGGTCATCTACTTCCTCAAGCTTCACCACCTGGTTGACGACAAGATGCACGCCCGGAGCACCGGCCCCTACTCCCTGGTAACCCAGCAGCCCTTAGGCGGCAAGGCCCAGTTCGGCGGCCAGCGGCTCGGGGAAATGGAAGTGTGGGCGCTGGAAGCCTACGGCGCGGCCAACACCTTACAGGAACTGTTAACCATCAAGTCCGACGACATGACGGGCCGGTCAAAGATTTACGAAGCCATCGTCAAGGGCGAACCCTCCACCACGGCGGGTATCCCCGAATCCTTCAACGTACTGGTACAGGAACTGCGGGGGCTGGCGCTGGACATGACCATTTACGATGCCAAGAACAAACAGATACCGCTTACCGAGCGGGATGAAGAGTTGATTGCGAAGTCGGGGTCTAATTTCTAAGAAGAAGAGGTCCGCGAATGAACGCGAATTAACGCGAATAGGAGAAGAATTAGAATTATTCGCGTTCATTCGCGTAATTCGCGGACGATTGTTTACTGTTTTTATGAGGAGAACAAGATGCGGGACATACAGGATTTCGATTCGATAATGATTAAGCTGGCCAGCCCGGAGATGATCCGTTCCTGGTCTTATGGGGAAGTGAAGAAGCCGGAGACCATCAACTACCGGACTCTGCGGCCCGAGAAGGACGGCCTCTTCTGTGAGCGGATTTTCGGGACGACGAAAGAATGGGAGTGTTACTGCGGGAAGTTCAAGTCCATCCGCTATAAGGGGGTGACCTGCGACCGTTGCGGTGTTGAAGTGACCCACTTTAAGGTGCGCCGGGAACGGATGGGCCATATCGAACTGGCCGCCCCGGTGTCCCACATCTGGTACTACCGTTCTGTGCCCAGCCGTATGGGCCTCCTCCTGGATCTCCCCCTTGCGGCACTGCGGTCGGTGCTCTACTACGAAAAATATGTGGTCATCGATTCGGGTGATACGGATCTCAAAAAGAGCCAGCTCCTCAGTGAAGAGGAATACTACGAAGCGCAGGATCGCTACGGCCAGGGTTTTTCCGCCGGTATGGGCGCGGAGGCGATCCGGACCCTGTTGGAAAATCTCGACCTGGATCAGATGGCCGCCGAACTTCGTGCGAAGATGATCGACAAGGGGGCCAAGAGCGACAAGCGGCTCCTCAAACGCATCGAAATTGTGGAGAACTTCCGTAATTCCACGAACAAACCTGAGTGGATGATCCTGGACGTGGTGCCCGTGATTCCCCCGGAACTGCGGCCCATGGTGCAGCTTGACGGCGGCCGCTTTGCTACCAGTGACTTGAACGATCTCTACCGCCGGGTGATCAATCGGAACAACCGGCTCAAGCGGCTTCAGGTGTTGAACGCCCCGGATATCATCATCCGTAACGAAAAACGGATGCTCCAGGAGGCGGTGGACGCCTTGTTTGACAATTCCAAGAAGAAGCGGGTGGTCAAGGGCGCGTCTAACCGGCCCCTTAAATCCATCAGCGATATGCTCAAGGGGAAGCAGGGACGGTTCCGGCAGAACCTGCTGGGAAAGCGGGTTGACTATTCGGGCCGCAGTGTTATTACCGTT
This sequence comes from Spirochaetia bacterium, assembly GCA_025997495.1. Taxonomy (GTDB): domain Bacteria; phylum Spirochaetota; class Spirochaetia; order Treponematales; family Breznakiellaceae; genus Termitinema. Next base: position 16,026 of record BNUR01000041.1, read on the forward strand.
GGGCCGGATCTTAAGATGTGGCAGTGCGGGCTTCCTACCAAGATGGCCCTGGAACTGTTCAAGCCTTTTATAATGAAGAAACTGGTCGATAAGGATGTTGTTTACAATATCAAGAAGGCCAAGATGCTGGTGGAGGCGGAGACCCCCGAGGTCTTTGCCATTCTGGATGAGGTGGTGAAGGAACATCCGGTGCTGCTGAACCGCGCCCCCACCCTGCACCGGCTGGGTATCCAGGCCTTCGAGCCGGTTCTGGTTGAGGGCAAGGCTATCCGGCTGCACCCCCTGGTCTGCCACGCCTTTAACGCCGACTTTGACGGTGACCAGATGGCGGTTCATGTGCCCCTGACCCAGGCGGCCCAGATGGAATGTTGGACACTAATGCTATCAGCCCGGAACCTGCTGAACCCTGCTAACGGTAAGACTATTGTGTTTCCCTCACAGGATATGGTTCTGGGGATCAACTTCCTTACCCGTATTAAACCAAACGCGAAACGTCCCGGTTCCGATAAACCGGATGCCAAAGATAAGGTTCCCCGCTATTCTTCCACCGAGGAGATTCTTATGGCGGTGGAGGCAAAGGCGCTGGACTGGGAGGCGGCCATCAAGGTTAAGCCCCCCAAATTCCCCATCTGGGATAAGACAGGCCGGGAATTCAAACCCGGCGCTGATGGGCTTATCGAGACCACGGCGGGACGGCTGGTGTTCAACGAGGAAATGCCGCCGGAAATTCCCTTCCTCAACTATGAACTTAAGGATAAGGAGCTTCGCGGCCTTATTGAAAGCGTCTTTGCCGATAAGGGTTCCTGGACAACCGTAAAGATGCTGGATGTTATCAAGGCCACGGGTTACAAGTACGCCACGGTTTTCGGGGCAACCATCGGGGTGGACGACATTGTGGTACCCAAGGAAAAGCCCGCGATGATCGACAAGGCCAACAAGGACGTTGAGGAAATCCAGCGACACTGGCGGCAGGGGACTATCACCCAGGAAGAGCGGTACAACCGGGTCGTGGAAGTCTGGTCTAAGACAAACGAGGATTTGACCAATATCATGATGAAGACCCTGGAGGCGGATCGGGACGGGTTCAACTCGATTTACATGATGGCGAACTCCGGCGCGCGGGGAAGCCGTAACCAGATCCGCCAGCTTGCGGGGATGCGGGGCCTTATGGCTAAGCCCTCCGGCGATATTATTGAGCTGCCTATACGGTCAAACTTTAAAGAGGGGCTTTCGGTTATAGAGTTCTTTATTTCTACCAACGGCGCACGGAAGGGTCTGGCGGATACCGCCCTGAAAACTGCCGAGGCCGGTTATCTGACCCGGCGGCTGGTGGATATTGCCCAGGACGTGGTGATCAACGAGGATGACTGCGGCACCATAAACGGTATCAGCTATTCGGCTATTAAAAGCGGCGAGGATATCGTGGAACCCCTGAGCGAACGTATCGTGGGGCGCTATACCCAGGAGGCGGTCAAGCACCCCATCACCGGGGAACTGATAATTGATGTGAACCAGGAAGTTACCGAGGCGGTTGCCGATGAAATTGAGAAGGCCGGGGTTGAGGCCGTGTCTATCAGGACGGTGTTTACCTGCGAGGCCAAGCACGGGGTTTGCCGCCACTGTTACGGGCGGAACCTGGCTACCAACCGGTCGGTGGACATTGGGGAGGCGGTGGGAACCATTGCCGCCCAGTCAATCGGCCAGCCCGGTACCCAGCTTACCATGCGGACCTTCCATATCGGCGGGGCCGCCACCAAGGCGAGCGAGGAAAACCGGACCTTCCTGAAGTATGCGGTGTATGTCAAGGAAGTGAAGGGAAACTATGTGGAGCTTCCCGACGGGCATTGGCTTTTTACCCGGCGGGGTCATGCGGTTGTCAATAAGGTGATGAAGGAATATAAGCTGGAAGGCAAGGATCATCTCCAGGTGGAAGACGGGAAGAAGATCAACCGGGATGAGGTCATCATCAAACGGGGGAAAGAGGAAATCAAGTCTCCGGAAATCGCTTTTGCCCTGATCCGGGAAAGCGATGCGGGGAAAAGTTTATACCTCATCGGGCCGGATCAGAAGATCGAAATCAGGAACGGTTCCGATTTTGTGGTGAAACCGGGGGAGGTTGTGGCTGCCGAAAAGGCTATTGCCACCTTCGACCCCTTCTCTGACCCGATCATTGCCGAAGCTTCGGGGTATGTGAACTACGAGGATATTCTCCCCGGTACTACCCTCAAGGAAGAACTGGACGAGGAAACGGGGAATACGGAAAAGCGGATTACCGAATACCAATTGGAAAGCAAGCAGCCGCGGATTTTCATCACCGATGATGATGGGAACGAAGTGGCTTCCTACTTCCTCCCCGGCGGGGCCTACATCCAGGTGGATGAGTGGGTCGTCCCGCCGGATAATCCCGAGGGGCGGACCGCGGAACGGACTAAGGTCAAGACCGGGCGTATCATAGCTAAAACCT
>BNUR01000042.1 GCA_025997495.1 Spirochaetia bacterium
GAGGCTGGTCCAGGCGTCTTCGTTTATTTCGGTTTTGAGGCTGCGTTTAAGGGCGCCGTAGGGATCGCCTGCGCCAAGGAAATAGGCGTGGCGGACAAAGAAACTTTCCTGGTTATAGTCGGTGTCGATGAAAATGCCAAATAGGGATTGTGATTCAAACTATTTTATCCCGGTCTGTACGAATACCGCAGGACCATCTTCAAACAGGAAGTCAATCATATATTTATTCCTCGGGATTGTTACCGTAATTTAGTTTTTCCAACAATCAACACCCCAACCAATACTATACACAGCAATGTTGGTACAAAAATTGCATACACGCTGAATATTCGGTAGCCTATCATGCCGGTAAGCGCGATTGCCAAAACAGGCAGGTTAAGAGGCTTTTCGTACCGGGGTTTTTTCAAAAAATACTCAAGGAATATCGCCGTGTACACCGGGATAAAAACGGCGCCGATGAGGGTAAGAAAGGCGGTGAGGGAATCGTTGAACCTGTCCACCGGAAAAAAGGCGGCCGCAAGGGCAGTAAGATGCCGATGGTTAAAATCCGCGTCCGGAGGTTTTTGGTTTTCAGCAGTTTGCCGGAGGATAGGGCGGCGGAATAAATCGCGATAAAGTTGGTGGTTATGGTAGACAGGAACAGCACCACACAGGCGGCATAGCGGAATTGGCTGGCCGCAATAAAGCCAAAGATGTCGCCCCCGTTGGATATGCCGATAAACAGTCCGATGATGTACATAAGGCAGCTCGCCGTAAAGTAGCCGATAAAGGGCATTCCCGTCGCGGTGAATTTGCTATCCGCCTTGCAGGAATAGTCACCCACCAGGGGCAGCCAGGAGACCGGCATTGCTATGGACAGCTCAATGCCCAGGGTTATGTTCATGGAGGAGCCGGAAAAACCGGCAATACTGACGATGCCCTTTGATGCCTCGGCAAAAAGCAGGGTGCAGAGGATCGCAAGAAGCGCCACCGCTATATCGTTTATCCTGCCGCCGGGGCTGCCGAAAATCAGCGCCCAGATCATCTGTGCCAGGGACAGCACAAGGGCTACCGCCCAAAAGGGCAGGCCGGGTATGGCCAGGGTAATCGCGGTGGAGGCTTCCACAACCAGAATAATTATCCAGCCCAGGAGCTGCGCCACATTACAGAGGGCAACCAGTTTGCCGCCTGTTCTGCCCAGGGAAAAGATCACGCTGTCCATGGCGTTTTCTTTGCGAGAAAAGGAGATATATCCGCCAATCCCCAAAATTACCGCGCCGATGATATGCCCAATAAATATTGCCGCAAGGCCATACCCAAGGCCCAGGGGCGAAAGAAGTCCCCCGGTCAGCACTTCCGAAATTGAAATGGCTGCGCCCATCCAGAGCAGTAACATTGCGCTTTTTTTCATCATTAGTATCCTTATCAATATCCTTTAAGTTATGGCCACAGGGAATCCTAGTAGGTAGACTCCATTGACCAATGTTAATGAAGAAGGTAAACCACGAACCTCACGAACGCCACGAACTTATTACTGATATAGTATCCTCAGTTCGTGAGGCTCGTGGTTAATTATTCTTTCGCCATTATACACAATTTAGTACATGTCTATCTACTAATCCCAAAAACGGAAATTTAAATTTTTGCATCCCCATGCTCCCCATCAATAATTAGATTACTAATATCTTCCAGCACCGTAAGCGCTCCGGTATATCCCAGGTCACAGCGGTTCAAAATAACCGCCCTATCCGATGGGTATGAAACGATCAATTCCGGAATACCCAACCTTTCCGCAGTTTCCCGTTCCAAGGCGCTGCCCAACAGCAGATCAGGCTTTAGCGCCGAAACTATGGAAGCAATTTCCCCGCTGTCCCTGGAGAAGTAAATCTTCCCGCCCAGGTTTGTCAGGGCCTCCGAAGGAACGATAGGATCCTTGCTGTCCCTGGCATCGGTGACCACCGCCGCTAAGAGGCTAAGCCCCAAGACGCCGGTCAAAAATGTACCGTAGCGAAGTATGGTTCCCTCGTCCCCCACAATGATAAATTTTTTCTGAAACCGGTAGGCGTAGTAATACTCTTTTATCTGCCCAATGGCATGGACAAACCGCCCCTTCTCTTCCGCAAGAAAGGATTCCTGTTTCTCTTTGTTCAGCGGAATCAGCGCCGCGATTTTTTGTATCCACCGGGAAGATTCCGCTTCCCCCAGAAAACCGCCATTGACCTCCACACAGGGAATCCCGTATTGGTCCTTCAGCCGCTGAGCCGCCTTCACGCCCCATTGGGATAAAACGATATTCAGTTTAGCCCGGCAGGCCTGCTTCCAGTTTTCTACGCGCTGCCCGGAACCAAACAGGGTATTGACCCGCAGTCCCAGGCCCCGGAGTATGCGGCGAATCTCCGCCAGGTTTCCCTGCCAGCAGGGTTCCTGTCCGGGAATAATCCCCAGAATATTCACCAGGTCTTCTTCGGTACCGGCGGAAATAGCCGTTACCTTTGGCAGTTGGGTAAGGATTGCGTCCACAAGCCCCTCATAGCCGCTATATACGCTGCCCTTGAACCCGGCCGCTTCGTAACAAATAATAGGCACACCCTGGTCGGTCAATTCTTCGGTCATAGCAACCACATCATCCCCCACCATTTCGGATTCACAGCCCGAAAGGACGATATACAGATCCCCCTCAAAAACCTTGACGGCGTTTTTCATCTGTTCCCGCAGCCGGGAAGCGCCGCCAAAGATGATCTGTTTTTCGTAGATATTGGAGGCGGGTACCTCAAACCCGGAACGGTAGGGACTGAGGGTTCCCCCGGCCCGGGCGGCGTAGTATTGCTGTATGGCGCAGCCTGAAGTGGAATGAACAATGGGAACCACCCCGCCGATCTGGGTGACGGTCTGCAAAGCGCCGTGGAGATTACAGCCAAGTCTGGATTTTTCGATGCCCATCCTACTTTACCTCCAGCTTCACATGCCAATTGGCGCTCTTTTTCAGCCAAGCCTCTTTGTAGGGATGCTGTCCATTTGCAAAAAGGTAATCCGCATACCCCCGCAGCTTTTCTGCGTCCTTTATGGCCCGGATCAGTTCCTCCGCCCCCCCATACCCGTAAAGGGTTTGATGCTCCACCGATACCGGCAGTGCCCCGAACCCGGCGGCCCAGGCGGCGCTCGTTCCCGCAACAAAAAAATCAGGACGGTTCTTGCTGAAAATAGCAGCCAGTTCAAAGGGCTGACCGTTTCCTACATGGACAAACACATCGGAGGGAAGCCGTTCCAATGCTCCGGCAATGGTTCCGTCGGCGGAATCAATTGAAATGCCGGTAATTTCCGCGCCCAGATCCTTCAGGAACAGTGCAGCCTCCACCGCTTCCCCCGCCGGCAGGGCCAGGAATACCCCCTTTCCCGCAAGGGGCTTTTCCGCAAACCGGGACTCCCAGGCTTTCGTCTCGCGCTCTATAATAGCCGCCGCCGCATCCCCGCAGTGTATCGATTTTCCCGCCGCTAAAAGCCAATCGGAAACCGCCGCCGGGCCTATGGGAGTTCTGCTCCGCAGTGATACTACGCCTGTTTTTTCCGGCAACCCCTGTAGGAAGATGTCCGCACGGGAATCGTTGATGGCGATTGAAGCCTTCGCCTCACCCGCCCGGGCAATCCGGGACACGGCGGCATACCGGGGAATAACATTGACCCCGGCGCCGATGGATCTGATCAAGGCGGAAAGTGCGTCCACTCCCCGCCGGTTTTCGGAAACCGCGATGAGGTTGATAAAATCTTCAAATGCCGGATCCGGGTCTTCCCCATCCGCAGCGCCCACCAGGTGTTTGCCGATTCCATGGAGGGTAATATCAATGCCGTTTACCCCGGCCTTGGATTTAAACCCGTCGGTCACGATGGAAATAATCCGCGTATTGTATTCCTCTTCCAAATCAAGAATGACGGAATTGATATCATCGTTATTGATAGCCACCACCGGTGTTCCCAGGATGAAGATCGCCCTGGGATGATGTTCCCGGTATGCCCGTTCCAGGGTCGCCCGGAGTTTGTCATCACTCCCCAGGATCGTATCCTGTTCATTTAACGCGGTGGAATACCAGACGCCCCGGCTGTTTCGGTAAAAATCCAAAGCCGCCGCCGCGCAGCCTGAAACGCCGTGGATCACCGTCACCACATCCGTTATGGTGCTCAGGAGATCCAGCGCTTCCAGAATATCGTCGGGATTTGCTTGGGTAAGGGTGCGGATCATCTGACGCGGTTCCTGCCGGGAAAGTTCTTCCAAAAGGGCCTGATTGTTCCCTTGAAAAGCCGAAAGGGTAAAGAGACGCCGCTCCCGGGAAATCATGTTTCTTTCTGCGAATATAGCCACCCTGAAGCCCCCCTTAGATCGTTCCGCCTTCGGGTACAACCCCGGCCTCAAGGTTGTACACCTTATCCCCCCACTCCCGAGCCCAATCCCGCAGTTCCGTGATCCCCAGGGGGCTGGGAACCACCAATTCTTCACTTTCGGCGATGAATTTTGCCAAACCCCGGTACAGATCCGCATGTTCCGCAGTGGGGTTAGCCTCAATAACCGTTTTGCCGTATAGCTCGCTTTGGGACACCACCAGGGAACGGGGAATATAGCCCACCACCCGGGTCCCGGTTTTCCGGGTAAAATCGTCGATGATCGACTTGGAATATCCGGCGGAAAGACCGTTCCCGATGACGCCCCCCAGTTTAGCGCCGCCGGAGGGAGCGTATTTGTTAATGGCCTTGAACAGATTATTGGCGGCATAAATAGCCATAAAGTCCGAGGAACTTACCACATAGGCCCGGTCGGTGATGCCGTCCCGGATGGGTACCGCAAAACCGCCGCAGACCACATCCCCCAGCACATCGTAGAGGACAAAGTCGGGCTTAAATTCCTCAAAAAGATGCAATTCCTGCAACAGTGTTACTGCGGCGTTGATCCCCCGCCCGGCGCAGCCCACCCCGGGGACCGGCCCGCCGGACTCAATGCACAGTACCCCCTTGAATCCGCCGACCGCCACGTCCTCCAACCGGACCTTGGTCCCGCCCCGCATACTGTCCAGAACCGTGGGAAGATAGTTATTCCCTCGCAGGGTATTGGTGGAATCGCTCTTGGGGTCACAGCCTATCTGTATCACCTTATAGCCCGCTTCCGCCAGGGCCGCGCTGATATTGGAGGTGGTGGTGGACTTGCCGATCCCGCCCTTTCCGTATATGGCGATGTGCTTTCCTGTTTTTTCACTCATGCCAAAAAGACTCCTATAAATAGTATTGCTATAGTGTTGGTTCTATTCCCTGGTCTAACCGGAACAAATCGTGGGCCACGGAATCTGCGCCGGCATTGGCGGTACGGATTTCTTCCCAGGTAAATTCATGCTTTCTATAAAGGGTTGCCATCTTTTCAAAGACATCCCAATGCCAATCCTGGGTCGGCGTCCGGTGTCCTTCCAGGGGGGAACCAATATTCACATTCCACTGGCTGGTCTCCACAACCACCCCCCGTTCGGTCAGATATTCAAGCCCTTCAAACAGGGATTCCTTGGGTTCAATACCACACACCAGGGTTGAACGGACCCGGTGTGTGCCAAAGACCTGTAACTCTTCATCAAGGGCGTTCAGCCAATTTTGACGGCCGCCGCATAACTGCGCCTTCCCCGGACAGATCACCTCGAATATTTTTGGATTCCATATTTCCAGATTAGTCGCGATGGTCCGGAATCCCGCTTCCTTATATTTTGTAAAGACGGAAAAATCCAGGGGAGCGCCGATACAGGCAGTACCGTTGAAGTCCTGCAGCCCCGTATGCTCCTGCACCGCTTCCGCCACATCGATATAGTACTCCACCTCACGGCGTTCAGAAATAAATCCACCGCTCACGGTCATGTGATCAAAACCATCTTTATATCCGGCAGCTATGGTTTCTCCTACCTGCTGAGGGGTCTTCCATTTGATTTCCTGGGCTTCACCATACAATGCTTTGGTAGCATTGATATTACAAAAAAGACAGTCCAGATTTTTTTCTTTCAAGGAACATTCATTACTGTAGGAAACAAACATGGCTCCATAGCCATAATCCGCCGCCACGGTACGCATGGCCGTTCCATCGGAAGTTTTCAGCCGGTAATAATCCGGCCGCCGTGTAAACTTCACTTTTTCTATGCTGACCTTACCGCGGTCGTAGAGATTATACTGCCCATCCTCATACGTAAGGGACAGGGGGCTGCTCTGATCCCAACGAAGCTGGGTCCGGTAATTTCCTTCCGGCGTCAGGATACAGGCGGGAAATTCAATTGAACTATGGGGATGTTTATCCCTGGCAAAAAGAATATTCACCTGCTCAATATATTTTCCGCCCAGATCCAGATTCTTGAATATATCCGGATCAAAGGCGATCCCCTCCACCAGAATCCGGTTCTTTAAATAAATCTCGTCCCGCAGTTTTGCTTTGTCCATATGTTCCTTCTCTATCAAATGATATAATCCGCAGGAATACCTTCGATTTCAAAAAATTCCTCATACACTTTCTTTCGCAGATAGCTGAAATCTGTGCTGGTCCGATCCCTTGGCCTTGGCAGCTTTATCGGAATAATGTTCTTGATGCGCCCGGGCTTACTGTTCATCACCACAACCCGGTCGCCTAGATACAGCGCCTCATCAATATCATGGGTTACTAAAATCATGGTCATCTTTTCCTTTTCCCATATCCGCAGCACTTCCCGCTGCATACTGATTTTGGTAAAGGCGTCCAGGGCGCCGAAGGGCTCATCCAGGAGCAATGCCCGGGGACGGTTGATGAGGGACCGGGCCAAACTTACCCGCTGCTTCATTCCCCCCGAAAGCTGGCTGGGCAATGCCTTTTCAAACCCCTTTAACCCGACTAATTCCACATGTTCCTGAATCATCTTACGCCGTTCCGCCTTTGTTAATTTGGCGGATAACCCGAATTCAATATTCTTTTCCACATTGCTCCAGGGAAACAGCCTGGGTTCCTGAAATATTATACCCACCTCTTTTTTCGACGGCCCTTGAATGGTATGTCCGTCAATAGAAACGTCCCCGCCGGTCGCCCGGTCCAGGCCCGAAATTATTTTAAGCAGCGTACTTTTTCCGCACCCGCTGGTCCCGACAATGCTGAGGATCTCCGCATCCCCCACATCAAGGTTTATATCCCGAATGGCTTCCAAATCCGTTTGGTTGATAGAGAAAATACGGCCTAAATTTCTGATAGCAATGCTCACTTTATTTATCCGTCCAGTAAATTACCCGCTGCTGTAAATGCAAAACCACCGTATCAATGATCAACCCTATTATTCCGATTGACGCGATTCCCACAAACATCAGATTCGGCTGCGCAAGTTCCCGGCCATAGGATATTAAAAACCCGATGCCCCGTGATGCGGCGATCATTTCTGAGGTAACCACACAGGTCCAGGCGCTGCTTATGCCCAGCCGGAGTCCGGTAAAAATAGACGGCATCGCCTGAGGCAGTACAATTTTCCAGAGCATCTGCCCGTAATTTTTTTCAAACACCTTTCCTACTTCCATAAGTTTTGGATCCGTGCTTTTGATCCCGTGGATGGTATTCAGCAGTACGGGCCAAAAAGAACCGATGGTTATAACCGCCACCTTTGACTCTTCCCCAATTCCCAGCCACAGTATCAGTAAGGGAATATAAGCGATGGCCGGAATCGGGCGGAATATACCAACCAGCGCCAGGATAGATTGATTAATCCACGGAGACAGCGCCGCCAGTGTTCCGATGGTCAAACCGCCGATGCAGCCCAGAACATAGCCCCGCAGTACCCGTGACAGGCTGGCTAAAACATGCCGGGAATAGGTCCCTTTTATTATCAGCCCCGCAAAACCCTGGGCGATTCTGCGGGGACCGGGAAATACGGATTGGCTGACCATGTTTCTGTCACTTAGGATCTGCCAAACCATGATCAGCAATAGGGGAAACGCCGCCGAAACCGCAATTTTGAAAATTTGTCCGGCCCAGCTTTTCCATATTGATTTTTTATTACCCATTCCGTACTCCCGTGATCATTTCCTATAAAGCTTACTGAATCCCCGCCGCTTTAAGATAGGATGTGTCGATATTTGCCGCAACATCAACCTGCTGCGTGATAAGCCCGAACTTAAATGACTGCCCGGCACCCTGGGTCAAGGCATCTATTCTTGATTGGGGAAGGGCGGTATCCCAAAGCCGTTTGGAAATATTAAATTTCAGCGCTTCGACATTTCCGTCCGTCGCCTCGGCAAGTATCTTCGCCGCTTCATTCTGATGATCCTGGGACCACAAGCCCGCCTTCTGTATTACCTTCAGGAGTTTTGCGGTCTGCTGCGGATAGGCCTTTAAAAAATCATCCCGCCCAATTATTACGCTGACAAAAAGTTTGAACCCTTCGGAGGTAGCAATCTGCACGGCCCCCCCGCTCAAAACCGCCTGGGCCATATACGGCTCCGATGATGCCGCCGCATCAATTCTCCCGGCAAGAAGGGCCGCCGTTGAATCCGTAAGCGAAAGGTTAATAATCTCCACATCCGTATCGGATAATCCCGCCCGCTCCAGGTAAAGGTAGAGCAGCGGTTGTACATTGCTTCCAAACGCAACGGCAACCTTTTTACCCTTCAAATCCGCAAGGGTCTTGATGTTGGAATTACTCCGGACAATCAGCCCGTTATAGGTATCCGATGTGGTGTAGGCCCCTATAATTTTTATAGGTATGCTATTCGCAATTGCCGCGTAGGTAGGCTGATCCCCGACCAATCCGATATCCACACTTTTGCTGGTAAGGGCTTCAATGATTGGGGGCCCGTAACTGAAGACACTCAGCTCCACATCCAGCCCTTCTTCCGCAAAGTACCCAAGCTTTTGCGCCACAAAGGGCTGCACATGATCCGGCTGAACCGCAAGCCGGATTTTAACCGGCGCTTCGGTCCCATCGGCATTTACCGTGGGCCGGTTTTTATCCTGCGAGCCCCCGGCAAAGACCTGGGACGCCGCAAACAACAGAACAATCAGCATTTTGAATTTGGTAATCATACATTTCTCCTTTTATCTTCCATATATATAAGGGAACCAACGGTTCCCATTTTTCTCAATTCCTGTTGTTTGCCCCGGTTTTTGAGATAAATCTCATCCCGTAATTTTGTCTTTTTCGCATCGCTCATCATACTCATTGTCTATACTCCTTATTAATCCTAAGTATATAGTATCTTATAAAACACCTATAATTAATATGAATTTGTCAAACTTTGTCAATAGCTTTTTGAAAAAAAGTTGAAAAAACGTTTTTTACCTGATTTTCAGATAATTAATGACAATGATCCAAATCAGCCTTGGTATCAATCAAACCTATGCGGAAAATGCTTTCTTAGTAGCACGAACAATTCTTCCTCAAAATCCCCCGCCGCGCCTACCGCGTTCCTGGCCTCCGCCGCCTTCTCCGGTACCGACTTACCTGTCGGCACTGACTTATTAGTCAGAACAATCCCGCCCCCCGCCGCGTCATACCCATCCACGATAACAAAGCGCCCCAGTGACGCATTATCGTAAAACGTAGACACAGCAATCGGGTGGGCCAAACTCAGTACCACACTCCCGCAATCGTGCCGGCGCAGTTCGTTGTACTGCTGATCCCCTTCTCCCAGAAAGCGTTCTATTTTTTCCAGCCGGGCATCCACCCGGACGCTTCCCAGCTTTAACAGGTAGGTCTTATTGAAACCCAGGGGCCGCGCGCCCAGCCATATCATGTTGGCCCGGATCTTGTCGGCAATCTCCACAGGGGCGTGTTCCGCAGACTTGACCATCACTTCCCCGCGCCGTACGTAGATTTCCTCTTCCAGGGTAAAGCCCGAAGCCTCGCCGGTTACCGCCCGCTTTTTTGGAGAGGCGTTCCAAACCTCAATGTTTTTGATGTGGGCCTCTTTGTGGGACGGCAGGAATGTTACCGAATCGCCCAGAGCAATTTCCCCGCTCACGATAGTACCGGCATAGATACGGCGGTCGTCGTTGTCGTTGCTGAAACGGTACACATCCTGGACGGGCATGGCAAAGAAACTGTCCTCGTTGGAAACCAGATTGTGGAAGCTGTCGAGAATTTCCAGCACCGTTTTGCCGGTATACCAGGGCATTTCCGGCGCAAGCTCGGTGATATTCTTGCCTTCCCGGGCGCTCACCGGCACAAAGGCAATGGGCTTTACCCTGAGGGTTGAAAGGTATGCTGTGTACTCGGTCTTAATATCCTCAAACACCTGACGGTCGTAGTGTACCGCGTCCAGTTTGTTCACCGCCACCAATACCTGGGAGATTCCCAGCAGCGATAGTAACAGGCCGTGGCGTTTGGAGTTTTCCGCCACCCCTTCCGCGGCATCAATTACCAATACTGCGGCCACCGCACGGGAAGCGCCGCTTAACATATTCCGCAAGAATTCTATGTGTCCCGGCGCGTCAATAATGATGTATTCCCGAACCTTGCTCTTAAAAAATATGCGGGCGCTGTCGATGGTGATACCCTGTTTCTGTTCATCGTCCAGGGCGTCCAGCAGAAAGGCGTATTCAAAGACCCGGCCGTTTTTTTTACAGGAATCCTTTACGGCCTGGAGTTTGCCCTCCGGCAGGGAGTGGGTATCCGCCAGAAGCCGGCCTACCAGGGTACTCTTGCCGTGATCCACATGGCCGGTGATAACGATGTTCATCCGCTCGCGCAGGGCTTTATCCATCACATATACCCCTCTTTGCGCAGGGTTTCCAAGGTGCCGCCGCCGTCAATGTCCTGGGCCCGGCCTGAACGTTCAGCGATGTTACGGAATTTTCCACTGATCAGTTCTTCTATAATTTCCGCGGGGTTCCGGGCGTCGGAGTCCACCGGGTTAGTACAGGGGTAGCAGCCCAGGGAACGGTAGCGTTTGCCGTCACCCTGGTTGTAATACACAGAAATGGTGGGGATTTTTTCCCGCTCTATATATTCCCAGACGTTGAGTTCGGTCCAGTCCAGCAGGGGATGAACCCGCACATGGGTCTTGGGGGCAAATTCAGTTTTGTAGAGGTTCCACAGTTCCGGCGGCTGGGCGCTGGCGTCCCACTCGCTCTTTTCGTCCCGGCTGGAAAAGACCCGCTCCTTGGAACGGCTCCCCTCCTCATCACTGCGAACCCCCACAATTACTGCGTTGTAGGGATCGGCGGATTCAAACTCCTCCCAGACATCCCGGTTTGGATCGTAGACCCGGCGGTATCCGGCGCCGTCCAGGGTGTCCCGCAGGGGGATGGTCTTGAGTTCCTTGCAGCAGGAAATCCGATCCAGGCCGTCAACAAAGGTGCGCTTTTCCGACAGAGCTTTTCTGTTCTGCCCCACCACCAGGCGCAGTTTCAGTTCCCTGGCCAAGCGGTCACGATAGGTAATCATTTCGGGGATCTTGTAGTTAGTATCGATGTGGATAAGCTCAAAGGGGACATGGCCGAAGAATGCTTTCTTGGCAAGCCACAGTAATACGGTGCTGTCCTTGCCGATGGACCAGAGCATACCGATATTTTTGAATGATTTGTAGGCCTCCCGGATAATAAAGATACTCTGGGATTCCAGTTTATCCAGTTTGTCTAACTTGGTTAGTTCAATTACTTCGCTCACAAATTTTCCTTATACTGCGGACTAAAGTCTTTTCTTGCGGAGGTGCAGGCCGCATTCCTTATGTTCCGGGTTTTCCCACCACCAGCGGCCGGCCCGGATGTCCTCCCCCTCATTCACCGGACGGGTGCAGGGGGCGCAGCCGATGCTCTTAAACCCTTGCGAGTAGAGGGGATTCAGCGGAAGGCCGTGCTTGGCGATATACGCCGAAAGGACTTCATCGCTCCAGTCGGCGAGGGGGTTTATTTTTATAAGGCCGAATTTTTCGTCCCACTCCAGAACCTTTAGATCCGTGCGAGTTACGGACTGGCTGGCCCGCAGACCGGTAACCCAGGCGCTTTTACCCGCCAGGATTTTGCCCAGAGGATTAACCTTCCGCACCTGACAGCAAAGATGGCGGTTTTCCAGGCTGGCGCGCATCCCCCATTCATCCTCCAGCTTAGTTTCCAGGCCGGTAACTTCCGCCGGATCGGGGGTGTACTTTTTGATGGTGATATGGAAAAACTTTTCCAGTTCATCATGGTACGCAAGGGTTTCGGGAAACAATTTAAGGGTGTCCAGGGTGAACACTTCCGGATTGGGTATGCCGCACTGCAACAGGAGATGCAGGGCCGCCACATCCTCGGTCTGGTAGCTAAAGGCCAGGGCGATGGGGCCGCAGATTTTGTCCAGGATATTCTGCAAATAAACCATAATTAATGATATTTCATGGATAAATTTAGGTCAAGGGGGATTAGGAGAAAACCCAGCGAAGTACTAGGAAATCAGGATTTTTCACTGGCTCTATGAGATCGGCAGGTATGAATTTCTATGATATTAGCTTCCAGGATTCGATACACCAAACGATTCTGCTCATCAATATGGCGACTCCAATAACCGGATAGATCACCCCGTAAGGGTTCCGGCTTACCTATTCCTTCGTGCCCATTCCGTTCTATTATAAGCGCATTTATTCGCTTCACAGTCTTTTTGTCCTGAGATTGCCAATAGAGATAATCTTCCCAAGCATCGTTAGAAAAAAGCGGCTTACTCATCAGCCATTTTCTCCAACTCCTCCATTGTCTTTGCCGCAAACATCCCCTGTTTATACTGTTCAATTGATTCCTTGATCCGGGCAATGTTTACCGGATTGTATAAGGGGTCTTCCTGGGCGGTTATTTTAAACGGAATACCCTTCTGTAAGATTGCCTGATGAAGAAAAAGCGTAATCGCAGCCGACATGGTTAAGCCCACCGTATTAAAAAGCGATTCCGCCTGTTCCTTAATAGTATCGTCAATCCTGATATTAACCTGCGCCATTTGTATAGCTCCTATATCTAAAACATATATCATTTACTATACTTTGTCAAGACGGCTCTATTCTGGTCCGCCTGGTCCTGCATTTTGAGGAAGAAGTCCATGGCGTTGAAAATGAAGTCCTGATAGTGGGGTTCCAGGTTGGTAAACAGGGCCAGCAGTTTTTTCAGTTTCGTATCGTCTTTTTGGACAAACATATCCCCTTCGCCGGTTCGCAGCAGCTAGTCAATGGTAATCATATCAAGAAACTTCTCAGGCCTGACAACCGGAATCCCCGATGCAGCAAAACCATCGGGATCCCTGGTTATAATGTAGCTCACCGCCAAACTTTCCCCGGCGGTGTACTGCACACAGTCCTCAAAATCGGCCCAGTCATCGAACCAAAGGTTCGCGATCAATCGCTCTATGGATTTCCGCGCCGGTTACGGCAGCTATTTCCACCGTTTTGAGCAATGTCTTAAGCCGCGACATTACCAGCGTTTTATCCTTGAGATCCTTGCAGGCAATGTAATACATATCTGTTATGGCGGAAGCGGATACCAAGGCAGTAAAACGACCCAGCTTGGCCAAGCTGATAATATTTGCTGCATTATCATAAAACGGCTCCCGCTTCGTTATCTCGTCAAGAAGAACATTGGTATCAAGTAAGACGCAAATATTTTTCATATCTTTCCTTGATACGGAGGTCGCGGATATCCTTATTAGTGAGGTTTTCGGGCGTTAATCCCTCGGGGAGCCAACTCCAGTCAGGTTTAACCGGCAGCTTGTCCAATTCCTGCATAACGGGATCCTGCCTCGCCGCAGCAATTTCCGCCCGAGTTACTTTGGGCAACACCGGCTCGGCAGAGGGTTCAGGTTCCGGAAAGAATACTACCCGAAAACGCCCCACCGGCAGTTCAGGTGAAAACTGCACTATACGGCTGGCCGGTACTTCAACGGTTTGTTCTATGGTCATTAGACACTCCCTATCTCTGATATAGCATATTTGAACTCAATATGCCAGTGTGACCAAGGTAGGGACACGGATTGGCAGCAAAAATCAGGACTTTTCACGGACCCTATTCTGGTCCGCATGTTCCTGCATTTTGAGAAAGTAGTCCATGGCGTTGAAAATGAAGTCCTGATATTGGGGATCCATGTTGGTAAACAGGGCCAGCAGTTTTTTCAGTTTTGTATCGTCTATAGAGGTAAAGGATGAAGGGAAGCTATAAGGGGGAATACCCCGTCGTTAGCGGTTTTATGCGGTGGCGGGGTGGTCTGCTTCCAGAACTTCAGGGACTTTCTTTGACGTTTTTTCTTGGGGAACCAGGCAGCCTTCGTCAAAATCCCGCATTTCGGCGGTATCAATTATTCCCAAATCGAATAGAGCTTGAGCCGATTGATGGAGAACCATCAGTTGTTCGCTTTCATAAATCTTTTTCATACAGCACTCCTAGATTTCAATGAATTCACCCGCTTTCAGCGCGACTTTAAGCTGTTCCTCCGACATAACAAGGTATCTTTTTGCCAATTTCTTGTAATACCGCAGTTCCTTTTCGGAGATATTGGCCATTTCTGATTTGGGAAACCCAAACGGAAAAAAGGTTTTATCTCTACTCCTGAAAAACACGATAACCCGGTAGCCTCCCGCTTTCCCTTCCCCCGGTCTGGGGATACGTTGTTTATACACATGGCCCCCAAGATCAGCGTCCGCCTGTCCGGCTTCAAGCTGGCCTACAATGTCCCTTAGCTCATCGTCACTGATGGCCTCTTTCGCGGCAAAGCGGGAAAACCATGAGTTTTTGAAAACTCTCATTAATGACTATAGCATGAATGGGGAGAATTCGCAAGGTTGGCAGCAAAAATCAGGATTTATCATTGGACCTATTCCGGTCCGAATGGTCCTGCATTTTGAGGAAGAAGTCCATGGCGTTGAAAATGAAGTCCTGATAGTGGGGCTCGCCTATCCTTCTTATTCCGTGAAAATCCGTGTTCATCCGTGGACAAATTTCTTGGGTTCTTCAAAAAACAGTATACGTTTGGGGAATGCGTTGCCGCATTTTTTACGAAATTTTTGTTTCACCGTAGTATTTATTGAATTCATGGAGTGTGTTTTTATATACAGTTCAAAACTTCTTGAGAAGGTCACAAAAAAGAGGAACATACGCTAATTCATTATACTACATAGGATTAGTAGGGGATATATTTCTACTCCGGAGAAAAAGTAACGCTTGGCACGGATATTGCTGATATAGTGCATGACCAATTTAAGGGGGGGGGAATATGCTGATGAATACTAACGCTGCTGCCCGTACGGAAACGCAGACGCGGCAATTACTTTTACCCCCCCCAGCAAATAATCTATACTGTCACCGTAAGCAGAGTCGGAATTCCACTTCAATCACCCAGGGTTTTCTTTTTGGAAAATTCTGCCTTTTTATTTTCTTCCCTATTGCCCCGTGTCTCATGTGGGACGTTGTTCCACTTATAAGCCGGCATTACCGGTTTAATACAGTCCGGCCTCACCGGATTGCAGTTTTAAGGAGGTTCTCTCAATGAAGAACTCAAAAGTTTTTTTGGGAATGTTCGCGCTTGCGCTGGCATTCGGATTAGTGATTGTCGGATGCACAACGCCGACAGGGGATGAGGATGCAACATTAGGTACTATTGCCGCCCCGACAGTTACCGCAACGCCGGCAGACGGGGGCATTCGCTTAACCTGGGCCTCGATACTTGATGCGGGCAGCTATTCGGTATACCGCAAAAATGCCGCCGGGATTGATGTGTTCCTAGGAGCCAGTTCTTTGGATACCGCAACCGGGGATCATTATTACAATGATCTGGTAAGCGATACCAACTCCTTAGCTGCCGCTACCGAATATACCTACACGGTGTATGCGGTTTCCCAAAAGGGTTCATTGGGCAGCAGCCAGACAACGGAGAAGGCTACCACCACTACTATCCCGGCAAAGGGGACACCGCTTGCCGCCCCCGGCACGGTTGATTTTACATTTGACGCTGCGAACGAGGAAGTTACGGTAACAGTAACACCGGCAAGCGCCGGGATACTCCCAGACAGCTATACTATTAAGCTGTATCGCGGTACTAGCCAGGTGGGATATACAGGTTATATTTACTATCCGAAAACGAAAGGCTCGATTACTTGGAACCCTAATGAACAGCAGGAAGGTAGCTACACGGTACGGGCAGTCGGAAACGGCTCCTCCTCTTATTATTCATCGAGTGATGTTACGGTGAGCGCATCGCAAGCCTATGCGCCGTTGTTTGGGAGCAGTGCGTCTCTGAGCACTTCTGCGCTGCCGTTATTTGGAAGCGACGCAGATGCCTCAAGACTCGTGGGTTACGCTGCAAACATCAGCCTGTCTAGCATCGGCGCAGTTTCTGGGGTTACCTACACTATTGACCGCGCCCCGGTAGACGCAGCGGGGAATGCCGGAACGTATGCCCCGGTAACGATCTCAAGCAATCGCTACGATGATATCGCGGTAACTTTTACGGTGGACGTTTTAGGAAATATTTTACCTTCAACCGTATACGACCGGGGTCTTACGACGGATGTTGCTGAATACAAGTACCGCTTAACGGCAGTAAGGGAATCTCAAACCCAGTACAAGGAACAGAACTCCACACTAGAGGTTAATCCGCGTGATTCTATTTACGGCGATATAACAGTTGGCGCAGGTTCTCCGATCACAGGCGGGACAGGATACCAGGTTACCCCTAGCCTCGACTATACAGACGCTTTGCAGACCGGTGACAAATTGGTCTTGTACTGGGTGAACGGCAATTCCAACAGCTATCAGAACGGGCCGTACCTTGACGCCAATATCGAGTTCTCCAAGGCTGAACTCGAAGCGGCGACTATAGTACCCAAAACCCTTTCTGTTACCGGAACCGGCTCCGATGCCTATGTTCAGGCATACCTGGTCTTTGCGGATGGTACCCGGAAGAATGTTGAACAATACTACAACTACCATTGGAATGGAACTGGTAGTCCTGGTATCCAATACGTGGGTGGTTACTCCATCAGCGGCAGTCCGCTGATTTACTACGCCAAGCTTTATTACTAATAGCAGAACAAGCTGCGGGGGGTATGGTAACCCAATGCCATGCTCTCTACAGTAATGCTGAAAATAAACGGCTGTCGAGAAGCCCGCCGCGTGTCCATGCGCGGCGGGCTTCGTTGTCGGGTTTTTACGATACTTTTTTGCAAGTTAAGGATTGACCATATCACTTTGAAGAACCGGTATACGGTCAGAGCAAGCGGTGAGTGCAGCGGCGCCTGTTTTTAACAATAGTGTTACCCGCTTCGGTATAGGGGTGGGAAGGACTACGCGTCCAGGATACAGCCGGCGCCCTAAGAAGCCGCAGCCCGGCGAAACGGGCATTGGTGGTGATAAGCCGGTATTGGCGGATCGGACAACCGGTAGGCTGCTTGGTAAAAACATAGAACGGACTCTGGCGGGAACGGGGGGTTTGTGGTAGAGTGGGGATGTGGACGAAGAGTTCGTTTTTAAGGAATCCGCCTTCAAACACGGTATAAAGGAACCGGATATTCGCAATGCCTTTGTGCAGCGCCTGTATGACCATGGCCTGCCGGGAGCGGAAGACAAAAATCTGCTTCTCGGGATTGATCGTAATGGTAATCTGCTCGAAATTCTGTATAATGTTCTTGAGGGCAATATGATCAATGTATTTCACGCAATGAAGTGCCGCAAGGCGTATCGTGATTTTTTCCATCTGTAGGAGGAACGTATGGCAGATATGACTGACGAAGAGGCGGAATACTGGGACAATTACTTCACCGAGAACACCGTTATGCCGGATTTGGGCAAACCGGGTTATTTTGCCCGTAAATACGGAATGACCGTAAAACTCGACCCGGAAACCACCGGTAAGATTGCTGACTGGGCCGAAGCGGAGCACCGGACCCCCGCCCAGATTATCGGCGAGCTGGTACGCAAAGAATTAAAAGCCGCGATGTAAGGGCCCGGTTTTTGACTTTATGATGAGCCTGAATTTTACGCATATTGTTCGGCCTTATGGGGGCGGGAAAGCAACCCAAAGGTCCCTCTGAAACCGATATTTTCATCAAAATCGGCAAAATTCTCAATGCCTTTAAGCAGGTATCCATTGTGGTGCTTAGGGGCACGGCAGGTGGGCAAGACCTCCATTAATGAAAATCTGTCAAAATGAACTTATATGTTATAATCGCTCCACACCTCATCCTTTGAATAAATCTTCGCACCGGAAAAAACAATAAACACCGGGTTCTCCTGTTTAATAAGGTTCCACTGCTTCTTGTCAATATCCGCCTCAATGCTCTCAGCAATTCTAAATTTGCCTGATTTATGATAAAATCGGGGGTATGGGTGGGGAAACATTTGAGCGGCTAATGAGGAATCTAGACAAAGCGGCGGAGAAGATACCCGACAACCGGCATGGGCCGAAT
>BNUR01000043.1 GCA_025997495.1 Spirochaetia bacterium
GCCCAGCACGATAGCATCCGCCCCGGCCCGGCGAAACTCTTCTATATAAGGAAGCACCGCTCTTTGCCGTTCTTCCGCAGAGGCCGCCGCAAACCGGCGCTCCACAAAGTCCACCAGATCCGGCGCCGCGATGGCGGTGAGCCTGCAGTCCGGGCCATACCGGGCGGCCAGCTCCGCGATATAGGGATCGTCAATCGTCCTAGCAGTCCCCAGTACCCCCACATGCCGCCTTCTGCTCGTCTCCACCGCGGGCTTTACCGCCGGTACGGTTCCCACCAGGGGCAATCCGGGAAAACTATCCCGCAGGGCCCGCAAGGCGGAAACCGAGGCGGTATTACAGGCCAGGACACCAAGCTTAGGGTTGTAGTGTTGGCAAAGGCGGGTTAGGAGACCGGACAGGCGATGGATCAGAGCGGTGCGTTCCCTGGATCCATAGGGGAAATATTCCCGATCCGCAAGATACACCAGGGGTTCCCCGGGATTGTTTTTGTGAAAATGATCACCGTAGGGAAGCCCTCCAATACCGGAGTCCAGAAATAAAACAGGCCGGTTATCCATGCTGCTTAACTACTAAAAAGGTTATCAAAGGCAGATTTTGCGGAGGCCGCCTCATCCCGCGCGCCCTTTGCCCCTGACGACGCCTTCCGGAACCGGCTGTCAAGGGAAAACCAGTCACAAAAATTCCCCCTATCCTTCTCCGCAGGGGGCTCGGCGTGGGACTCCGCGCAATCCCCCTTCACCCCCGCCAAATAAAACCGGCAATGCCTGCAAACCCGCAAATCCTTCCCGCACTCGGGGCACCGCAGGGAACGGCCAAGGGGATCAGCGTCTTTAATGGGGGAACCACAGTACCAACACATACCCTAATCATAATCCCGCACGCTATTCCTGACAACTACTTCTTTCGCCCTCCCTATTAATTTCCCCCGCCCCTATGCTATACTAGTCCCATGTTCACCTTAACCCCCTGTGCCGCCGGCTGCGGCCGCTTTGCCCTCACCGGTTCCCCGGTCTGCGCAATCCATGCGGCGGATCCGCAAAAAGAGGCCCGGCGTATTGCGGACCATATTACCCGGCGGGAACGAATCAAGGATCTCAACGCTCCTGACCTCAGCTTTGAAAACATTGATTTTTCCCGCCGCCGATTTTTCGGCTGCAACTTTAGCCGGGCCTTCTTCTCCCGCTGTTCCTTTATTGAAAGCTTTATGCGGATGGGATTTTTTGATTTCGCCCGCTTCCATGAATGTGATTTTTCAAAAAGCGATTTGCAGTTTTTAAGTTTCGGCGGCGCCTCCCTGCTGAACTGTACCTTTGAAGGCTCAGAACTGACCCATGTTAATTTTGTCGGCGCGGGTATTACGGAATGCCGTTTCAACAACTCAAACCTGTATAACAGCCGGTTCATCAATGCCACCATGGATCGTTCCGATTTTGTTAACTGCAACCTAAAAAAAACCTATTTTATTAAGGCAAAACAGGAAGGGATCTCCTTTAAGTCATCCAATACGGCGGAAGCCATCTTTGAGTACGGTGAAGTGTAGGTGAAACGGTGAAACTTTTTTTCCACTATTGTAATTTTGGTTTCAGTAATTGCTATGTCCTGGGCACCGAGTATGACATGGAGGAAACCCGGAAGCCGGCTTTTCCCAGAGAAGCGATAATCGTTGATCCGGGCATTATGGACAAGGATATCCTTAACCTTATCGAACAGCATAACTACCGCCTCATGGGGGTATTGGTAACCCACGATCACCTGAACCATGT
Organism: Spirochaetia bacterium; assembly: GCA_025997495.1. Taxonomy (GTDB): domain Bacteria; phylum Spirochaetota; class Spirochaetia; order Treponematales; family Breznakiellaceae; genus Termitinema. The sequence goes on from BNUR01000043.1 coordinate 1,765, forward strand.
CCACGGACTGCGTACCCTGAAGCGTATCTACGATGTGGAAATCTACGCGGTTAACCATATCATCCTGGAGCATAAAACAACCATAGTAAAAGACGGCGATAGTTTTACTATCGGATCTTTTCCGGTTGAGGTAATTTCCGTACCCGGCCATTCATCGGATTCCGCGGTGTACAAGATAAATCAACTGCTCTTTACCGGGGATGCCCTTAACGCGGGTTTGCTGGGAACCACCGCCAGCTCCTACGGCGCCGAGGTACAGCTCACTGCCCTGCGGACAAAGCTGCTCTCCCTGCCGGGAAATTATATCGTGCTCCCCGGCCACGGCCCGCCGTCCACACTGGAAACAGAACGGCGTTTCAATGCGGGAATACAGCTGTTTGATCAGCAAAAAAACAAACGCCGGTCGTTTACTATGGAAACCTGGGGGGATTGAGGGCGTCGTAATTACCGGCAAATTTCGGTGTTTTTTAAGGCCGCCGGACGTTTACACACCATGTTCTCCCTGCAGCCAGACCCCAGCGGCCGTTTACATAGGCCGAAAAGGCGGCGGCCTCGGCGGAAAAGGTGTCGGCAAGTTCCGGCCAGGTGTTTGTGGCCTCATCCTTGGGGGGCAGCGCCGTGTGGCGCCATTCGTGTTCGCTGATCCGGCCCGCCAGGGTTTCTCCAAAGTACTTTGCCGCCATGGAAACCGGCTGCTGGAGAACATGGGCCATGAATTCGTTCACTAATAGGTATTGATCATTTACATCGTAGCGCTGATATTCAAAATAGCTCCGGATAAACCGTTTAGCGGGCCGACTTAGATTGTCCCAACGGCGGCGGCTAAAGTCCCGGAAGTCCTCATCAATAAAAAAAATTCCGTGGAACCCTTCGTGGGCCATGAAGGTGCTGCGAAGATAGGACGGCGATTCCCGGGAGATAGAGATAATGGCCCCCTCCCCGCTTACATAGGGGGAAGCGCTTCCTCCGGAAGTTTCGTTTTCCCGGCGGATGATACCGGCGTTCAACAGGATGGCTTCCAGTTCCCGCTCCTCCCGCAGCAGGGGGAAGTTCGACGCCCGGGCCGCTTCGAAAAAACGGGCCAGATCCTCCGCCCGGTAATCGTGGGCATTCCAGCCGTGGAGGCCCTCAATCTCCGCATCCGGGGCAAGGCGGCCGCGGAACCCCTGTTTTTCCGTAAAGAAGGCAAGGCGTTTTAAAAGCCTATCCTGAACCGCATAATCCGCCGTATCAATGATGAGTACCGAAGGAAATTTGTCCCAGGAGAAAAGTTCGAACCGCGGATCCCGCCAGGCATCCCGGGAATAGCCCAGGATGAGTCCCGGATCCGCCGTTACGGATTCCGGGAACATCTGATCCGGCGCGATTCCCAGGTTCACCGACAAGACATTGCCGCCGCTTACCAGAATGGGATAAGGATCCCCCGGTAAAGCGCCATGGGGGATAAAAAGATGCTCCTGATATGGCGCCGAACCAGTCTGCGGGGGCCAGTTATACCGAACCGGGCCCGCCTCAATGCGGAAGCCCCCTGGGGCGTTTCCGATAAGGGTTTGTAATTCTACCCTGCCCCTAACCCGATAGTGCTCGGGCGGCTCGATACGCAGCGTATTACCTTCAGGATCGGGAAAGACAAAGGGGGTGGCAAAGAACACCGTTTCCCCAGCCCCGGTCTCAGGTACATAAAACGCAAATCCATACCGGCGATTGATTATCCCCAGGGAGTTCAGGGTAAACCCATCCCCGCCGTCATTCCCCGGTTTTGAGGCGTCTTTTTTTTCCAGACTGATACCGATACTGTGGAGCGGCTCAGAGGCGATGGGCAGCGCGTAACGGAACCTGCCGGGCGAAGCCAAGGTAAGTCCCAGGAACGAGGCGTCAAGGGGAAGCAGCCATGCGGCGGTATCGTTTATTGTTACGATAACTTCATATTCCCCGGTAAGCTCTTTGGGGAAACGGTAGTCCAGTTCCAGGGACAGGTTTTCGCCCCCTACCGGGGAACCCTCAAGTGCGTAACTCAGCTTTTTCGGATTTTCCAGGGGAATTAGCCCGGAGATGGATTCCCTGGAAAGGGCATAGAGCGTTATGCCGGCCGCCGCGCCGTAGAGGGGGATGCCGGCGGGTTCCTTATAGACGGCACAACTTGCAACGATACATACCAGAAGGGCTGTAGGCAGGATCCTAAACATAGTATTACTGCTACAGGGCAATAATCCCCCGCGCCATAAGCTGGGCCAGGGAATATTTCCGTTCCATGGTAAGATCCCCCTCGTTACGGAGGAAGGTCTCAAACTGGGTTAGGAACGATTCGGGCAGCACCGCGAGGCTGTGGATCTGCTTATAATAGGCCCGGTGGGAGGGTTCAAAATGCCGGTTGATGCAGAACAGGGTTAAGCAGGCGGTTTTGATAAACCCCGCGGAGGAGATGAGATAATGAAAATCATCCCCCTGGATCAGGGCAGCCCCGAGGTCGCTCAAATAATGTTCCATCTTTGACTGATGGGCATCCCGCATAGTATGCCAGAATAAAATATCCAGGTTACTGAGCCTGACCCGTATCTTCTCTATCCAATCGGTCCGGGCGAAAAGGATCTCCCCATGGTACAGCCGGTAATACCCGTAGGTACCGGAATCCTTGATGAGCCACAGTTGATCCCGCTTTGTATCCGCAATATCGATCAGCTCATCGATCTTTTTGACGGACTTATACTCGATCCGCACCGGAATATCCTCCACGAGGAACCGGTCCTTATTGCCCCGTTTTGCGGTTTCAAAGACCACCACTCCATCCCCATAGGCAGCGCAACGTTCTTCCGGCGCCGGTATGGGCCCGGAAAAAAACACATCCAGGATAAGGGCAAAATAGGGATCCAGGGTATCCGGCAGGGCGGCCTCGTTCAGCGAAACACATTCAACCCCGGGCCATGCGGAAAGCACCCCAACAAACCGGTCTACCAGCAACTTCGTCTTATATTTCATCGTTTTTCCTTGTAGGATTGAGTATAGCACGGGAACGCAATTATGGACAATAATACTTTGAATTTTGTGATTCTCATCCCCCACCGGGATATGGCCGGCCCCCTCCGCGTCCAAAGCCGCCTCCTTTTTGCTTCCGGGATGTCCGGCGCGTGGTCATTCCCCCAGGCCGCTCCCCTGGCGCGGGTTTTACGCCCCCTTAGCCCGGAAGCGCTTCAATCCCTGGCATCTGATCTGCGGGCTGCCACCCTGCAAAACACCACCGGAGGCAAAATCAACCTTGGCCCTCCTGCCCTGGTTCCCTGCCCTGGTTTCCACGGCTTTTTTGGCCCGGCCCTGGATCTGCGGCCTCCCCCGCTGCCCTATCCCGGGGTGTTATACCACTTCCCAACCCTGGTTCTCTGTACCGGCCTGGTTGCCCCTGGTGATACGGCGCTTCTTACGGACATCCCCGGCATACCCCCTGTAAGCCCCGCCTTTTTCCGGGCGGCCATGGTAGCCAACCTGGCCATAAAGCTCCTCCCGGAAAACTATTCTTCTACCTGGCGCATAGGCAAGCCCCGTTGGCTGCCCGCAGTCCGGAAGGCCGCCCTCCGCGCATTGGACCCCGGGAAAGGTTCCTGAATGGCAGGCTGCATTCGGGTCTCCGATACCCGGCTGCTTCTGGACATCAAGGCCGTGCCGGGTTCCTCAAAATCACAAATCGCCGGCCTCTCTGAAAACCGGCTGCGGATAAAAATAGCCGCCGCCCCCGAGGACGGCAAGGCCAATGCGGAACTCCGCGCATTTCTTGCAAAGACGCTGGACTGTCCTAAGAAGGACATCAATGTGGTTACGGGGGAAAAGTCCCGGCTTAAAACGGTAGCCCTGCCCTTGGCGGTAAGGGAGAAGCTGGAAAACATTATCACTTCGGGTTACTGAAGCGCCTCGGCTGCCATATCACCTGTGGAAGCCGGGTTATTAAACAACCCGTTCCTGTGGATGTTGGCGTTAAAGGAAAATTCATTACGGGATATGCATTCCCGCAGAGGATTACGATAATTTTTTATTATATAAATCGAGGTTCACCCGATCAAAGCACACAAAGACCACCCTGGTGATACCCGGAGTTGCCCCCAGGGTTTCCCGTACGGCATCAATAGCGACCCCGGCGGCCAGTTCCTTTGGGTAGCCGTACACCCCGGTGCTGATATTGGGGAAAGCGATGGAATGGAGCCCCGCCTCTTCCGCCAGGAGAAGGCTTTTTCGGTAGCAGGACACCAAGAGGGCCGGCTCATCATGGGAGCCCCCGTACCAAACCGGGCCTACGGTGTGGATGATATTCTTGCATGGCAGCTTGTAAGCGCCTGAAATAACCGCGTCCCCCGCAGGGCAGGGGCCTCCCGGAATGTTCCGGCGTTTTTCGGCGATACGGCGGCATTCCGCCAGCAGTTCCGGCCCGGCGGCCCGATGGATAGCACCATCTACCCCGCCCCCGCCCAGGAGGCTTGAGTTAGCGGCGTTAACGATAGCGTCAACCGGAAGGGTGGTGATGTCGGCAAGAATGGCTTCAATAGTTTGGGTTGTCATATACCCAGTATAGTGAATTGGATAGAAGACTTCCAGTGTTTCGTCCGACCTACAGAAAATAAAACGGAAAGATCCTAATTCCTTACACTGCAAAAAATTACTAATGAGCCGCCCGAGGATCGAACTCAGGACCCGCAGATTAAGAGTTATCTGTCCAGCGGCTCACTAAATCGTTGTATAGCAAGTAATTACTTACCCTGCCATGACTTACACGATTTCCAATAGTTCTATATTGTCTATATCGTGCTATAAATTCTATAATAACAACACGATAAGAACACGATTGTCAATAGAGGCGCGTAAATTTTTATGAAAAATGTGGTGATCCAAAATCAGTATGATGGCCCCAAGGTTGCCCCAAAGAAAAACGCGCCGGCCACGTTCAGTCTTGATTATGTCAATTCCGGGGACGCCGCAGAGATAGACACCGGTATCCGGGAAACCATCAAGGGAATACGGCTCTCCATCCTGGCCATGGGCGTAGGGCTGGCGAAAATCAAAGCCCAGGGGCTTTATATCGACCTGCAGTACCATAGCATGGCAAAGTACATCGAAGCCCTCTGCGAAGAAACCCAGATGGACCGGAGCAGCATCCACAACTGGCTTTACATTGGGGAGGCCTACGTCAATTACCGGAAGGACCTGGAGAAAATCGGCTTTTCGGATGCTGATGGGCCCACCAAGCTTCCCTATGTGGGGAGGGCTTTGGCTGTTTACCAAAAGAAGGACGTTTTTAAGGCCGTCAAGGAAATGTCCCTGCGGCAGTTCATCGCCTTTTCCCGGGGGGAGGCGCCGGGGCCCAAACCTGAATCGAAGGTACGGGTAAAGGGGAATCAGCTTTTTATCGGGGACCGGCCGGCAGTAACCCTGGATGAGGGGCTGGACCCAAAAACCAGGGCCTACCTTGAAAGGGTAATCGTTGAGGCAGGGAATGCCCTGGAAGCCGGGGAGGTGATTCTTCCGGTACGGCTCTATGACATGGATGAGCTGAGGCGCTTTGAGCGGGGAGCGGACCGGATGCTCAAGGAAATGAGGATAAACTACAAGGGGAAGAAATAAAAAAGCCCCGGGAAACCAGGGGGAGGGCATTTTGGTCTATTCCAAATCAGAAAAGTAGGCAGTATAACAACATCGACAATATTCTGCATTACAACCTGGTATAGGTAATTCTGGAACCTGGTCTATGGGCCATACCTTCTTGAACTTCTTAATGGCTTGACAGTCCCGTTCGTCATTGCAGTCCAATATTTCCACAGTATCAATTCCAACTCTTCTAAGCCTGATAAGTTCGTATTTTCCACAAATCTTATGGTAATTTCGATAGTACAATATTTCGAGTATTCTTTTTGGGTTTTCATGGCGCAAACCTAATTCGGTAAGTGTTTCAACCATCTCGCGTGAGTATTTCTGCCGTGTATTCAAACCAATGGTCTTTTTTTCTTCCAAAGAAAGACAGTCTTCATAGCTAAACGGATCGTGCCAATGACATCCTGGAAGCGCCTTTTCTTGAATCATTTTGGATATTTTAGGGAAATATTCAGGTTTGAAAAATCCTGATTGCTTCACAGATTCGATTGTAGCCTCTGCAATTTCCTTGTATTTTTTATTTTCTTCTTCCTGATCTTCTGAACTGAGCTTTATTCCAATTGACGCTACGAAATCTTCTTTTGTTATGGGATTATTCTTTTTCGTTCCCGGTATTTCCGTATCGAGGATTTTGTTGATCAGTTTACCTATGATACCCATTTTTCTACCAAGTATAAAAATATGTGTAATTAGCTGCTTTCGATGCTAACACAGCGTCCATATAGTTTTTCACGACATCCCTTTGATCTTCAAGGAAAATGAGGAAATCATCATGCTGCATAGTTCTCTTTGCCTGTTCGAGTTTAATAATAAAACCCATAAGCGTTGCATCATCATCGTTTAGTTTCTGCATACCGATAAAGGTAACATCTTTTTTTGCAGGAAATGTTTTACCGTATTCATCTTCCTTAACACCCAATAACGATGAAGGATCCCCGCTATATAAACCTTCGCAGTATATGCAATACCAGTTATAAGCCTCTAGTTTAAAATCGTCCCAAGTGGCCAGTCTTTTTACAACATCATTGGCAACAAGAATCCTTCGGCATTCGGTGTAAATGCTAACCATATCCTCATTTTCTGGGGCTTTATTGGATTCTATGACAGGAGATGGAACACTACTGCCCACCGTACCACCTGATCCATTGTGATAATGATAACCATTTGGCCCGTTGTGGCCGCCATTCTTATCAGTCCTGCCGGGGTGAGCATATATGACTACCTGAGTTATAAAGAAAAATCCGACAATGGCTATCAATTTTTTCATAAAATCCTCCAGGGCATCCAGTTTTATCCTAATAATACAGCCGGTATGAGAATATAATACCAATTTTATCAGCATATTCTGGATCTGTAAGCATTTTTGGTTCAAGATATTCTTCTATATCCATAAGCCAAACTCTGAAATCTGGTATACTTTTTTTTCTGCGGCCATTTATTTCACATTCCGTTAAAAAGCGTAAAATTTCCCCTTGTTTTTTGCTTAATTTATTAACACCATTAAATGTAGGAAAACCATTTGCGCCAACTCCTGTATATTTTTCACCATCTTCCTTTGCGTACTCCATAAGAGATTTTGATATTTTGACATTCATTTCATAAGCCCCGGTTGAATAAAGAGCAAACCAATAAAGATATTCAACATCCTTATCAGATATTTTTGCAATCGCTTTAACGGGCACGTCATCTGCAATGATAGTGCGAGATGTCTGATATACATTCCCATTATCCAGCGCAAAAAGTGATAGAGCAACCAAAGTAAAAAATACCAAGAATACCGTCTTTTTCATAAAATCCTCCATGGCAATCAATATAGCCATGGGTGAGGATTTGTTCAACCCTTTACAACTACCGGCTTTATGTTGCCATTTTCGACGATGCCCCAACCCCGGTGGACTCTAAAGGGTGCAATTTTTCAAGGCTTTGTACAAGGTTAAGCGCCTCGGTTTTGCCCGTATCGTCCAGGCGATCCGCAGCAGCGGCAATGGTAAGCGCCATTTGGGTATAGCCGGGGTAGGTATGCTCTTCAATCCCCGTTACCAGGTACTCCACCGAACGGCCTACAGCCTGGGCCATTTTTACAACCTTCTCGACACTGGGGTATTTACCCCCATCCCGCCATCGTGACAACGTGGATTCCGGAACGGAGGCTGTCTTTCCAAGCCAACGCCAGCTCTCACCATGTTTGTCCAGTTCTTTTTGAAGCCTATTCCACAATTCCATATTCCACTTATCGGCAGTTTCTGAAAAAAACTTCCGAAAGTGGAATTTTTTTCTTGACAGACTTCCATAAATGGAAGTATAGTCTAATTAGCTTCCAGGATTGGAAGTTTCCCGAGGCTTCTCTGGTGAAGGTTCGGGGGAATCTGGGTCCTTCGGCTTAGGGGGTCTCCCCTTACCGGGGACATTGCGGATGGCTTCCAGGGCCGAGTGGTCATAGAGGGCGTCCTTGGTCTTGGGTTTGATACCGGCTCTTAAAAGCCGCCTTTGAACAGTATCCGGGGGAATTTTCAGTTGTTCCGCCATTTCAGCGATGGTTAATCCTTCCATATAAGGATTATCGGCAGATGCCAAAAAAAATAAAAAATGTTCGATATTTCGGATATTTTCTATTGACTAAATGTTCGTTATAACGGACAATATAATCATCGGGATGAGAAATCGTCCTGGTCCGCCTGGGTTAGTTCTCCCAAAGTTCTATCAGGCGGTTATTAGAAAACCAGCGTGAAGGCTTAGCGCGCTGTCTAACGTGTGTTTCCTGCCCCTTGGTGGTCTAAGCCCCGCCTTGTGGGCTTTTTTTATGGAGGAGGTTTGAGATGTTTGATGAAGACGAACTTCAAAAGAAAATTGCAGCCAAAATTGCGGCCAGGAAACAGGCAGAAAAGGAGTTAAAAGAGTCAGGAGGAAGACCCAGCCAAGCGGAGGCCTATTCGCTGGTAGGACAAGGACTGGCTATCATTGAAAAGCTCTTGTGGGAAATGGGCGTATCCTTTGGGGATGAATGCACCATAGATTATAAGCCCGGATATCCAAACTTTTGCAAGGCAAATATCACACTTACTTTCATTTTTCCCCAGCTGCGGCAATGTATTGCTCAATCAAACCGGCAAGCTCCAGATAATGAGCCATCGTCCCGTCATAGTCAATTAGATCCTTCCCATCATCCAAACCACCGTAATGATTCTGCTTGGGACGATACGGCTCAAGCTCACGATGAGGCCCCAAAATGAGCGCTGCGGTTTCAAGGGCTTTGGCCCTAATTTCTTGTTCTGGTGTCATAAAATCCTCCGGTTTCAATATCGGCGGTTTTGAGAAGTTTTTTATGGAGGTGAGGGATGCAATTTAAGGTCGGAGATAAGGTTCGGGTAAAACCCCGGGAATGGATGGACGCCCTACCGAAATGCCGGGAGGGCCAGCCGGTAACTCCGGATGGTGGAATACTCATGCCCCACCACACAAGCGAAGCGGGGAAATCGGGAATCATAAATGACTGCCGGGAAATGGGCGGGGTGTATGCCCTCTCGGGGTATCCCTACTACTTCCCGGAATCCTGTCTGGAATTAGTGGAAGAAGAGGCGGCGATATGAACGAATCCAAGCTATTGCGTTACTTCGGCGGAGATCGTTCCCTGGCCGCTCCCCTGGAGCGAATTATAAAACAAATGATTGAATCCGGCACAAAGGCCAAAACCATTGGGCAGGAGAAGATTCTTGTTAATCGGTCCAGTCGGAAAAACCAGTACTACGTGGTGGTCAGAATCAAAGAACATCATCCTGTCGTTTCGCTGGTTGGGGTTCGGGAAATGAGGTGAGAAATGGAAAAGGCAAAACCAGTCCGGGGAAAATTGATCAGCATCAAGGAAGCTGCAGAAAAAATCGGCATGAGCGACAAGTGGATCTATGCCGGCATGGAAAAAGGGACACTTCCTTTTCCGTGGTTTATGCCGTCCCCGGGGAAACGCCTTATTGATTCCGCAGACATTGAGGACTGGCAAAAGACAATCAAAATTCCGGCCGGCAGTATGCCGGTTGAAATATAAAGGAGGCGCCAATGAAGAAATAAAAGCGGTTTGTCGGCGTGGGGTACTCGGAAGGCTACACACCTCCACCCCACGTTAGTTTCAGAAAAATTCTTTTTGGGAGGGAAAAACAAATGAAAGGATTTATTTACAGAACGGCAATTCGGATCAAGGACTACGGCGAACGATTTGGTCGCATTCCTATTCTTGGCCTGCTCGCCGTCCCGATTATCGGCTTGGGTTTGGCTATCAAAAGCTGGGCCCTGAATCAAACGGCGGAAGGATTTTAGGCTCAAGTGGTAAACATCGTCTATAACTTTTTTGTACATGGCAAACCCAAGGCGCAGCCCCGGCCGCGCATGTGCCGGAATGGCCACGTGTACAACCCGAATTCGGCGGATGCGTGGAAGGAAGCGGTAATTGCCGAGGTGCAGATTTTCCGCCAGCCCGTGATCGCCGAGCCGGTGCATTTGTCAGTGGCGTTTTATCTGCCATGGTCCGGTCGTAAAAAGTCGGACCCGGACAAGGCGCCGCATGCCAAAAAGCCTGATACGGACAATTTGTTGAAGGCGGTTATGGATGCCATGACGGCGGCCGGGGTGTGGAAAGATGATGCCCTGGTTTTTGCTACAGAAGCGAGCAAATGGCTTTCCAAAGAAAAGCACGGCGCCCGGATTCTCGTAAAAACAGGATACGGACAATGAACAAAGCGGGAGTGGAGAAACGGTATCTTGCCGGCCTAATAAACCGGAGACAAAGGGTTCAATTCCCTTCCCTGCTAGAAGACCGCATTGTTTTCCTCACCTCCTTTTTCGATGCGGGTTTTCCCCCTGGGGGAGTTTTTCGGGCATCTCCTCCCGTTTTTTACCCTGGGGGCTTTTTCGTGGGCGTAACTCAATTGGTAGAGTATCTGCCTTCCAAGCAGATTGTCGCCGGTTCGATTCCGGCCGCCCGCTTTTTTCAATTTTTTACTAAGGAGAAGATATGAGTAGGGTACAAAACAACAAGACGCCTGTTGAGGTAGACGTCCAGGACACAGTTGATGAAGTAGTCGTCAACACCGTCTACGGCATATTCAACGAACTGGTGAATATGAATCCCTTACAAAACCTGTTCGACGATCTGACGGATAGGTTGGCCACTGAACTTTATGGACAGTCCATTCTGGAATTTAATCTGGAGTTAAGCGAAGACCAGAAAAAAGCGCTCACTCAGGTTGTCAGAATGCGGGGTAACGACACCGTAAAGAATTACCTTCAAGGCCTGGAAAAAGATAAGCGGGCAACGGAAATCTACGCCCTTGTAAAAGAAAAAACAGCATTCATCGCTGATTCCGTCCTGCGGTCCATCGGTCAGGTGATTAACCGCGGCGCCATCATCAATGCTATCGCCGTCCAGGCAAACGCCAAGGGAGAGGAGTACAACGAGATCCTTCTCCGGACTTCTAAAGGTGGCGGCGATATCACGATTCCTACGAACTGCGTTTTGATATCCACCAACTGTGTTTCGGTGATTCAGAAGGCCTGCAGGATGGAAGCCATACCGGATGAGGAAGACGGTGAAGGCCAAGACGGAACCGAAGACCAGAGCGGCGATGATGGGGCGGATGCGGCGCCGGAAGAAAAAACCGGTAAAAGTTCGGGGAAGGGGAAGACCACCCGGGCGGCCGCAGACAAGGTTGAATCTGCCGGCAAAGGACGGTCTAAAAAGTAAATCCAACAAGTGACCTGGCGGAGAATCTTGGAGACCGCCTATGTTGGCCGTTCAGAACAATGGCCGAAGGGGGCAACATCGGACGGTGCTGCGGATGTTCCCGGATTGGATTAGCGGCCCCCCTGGCGGGTGAAGAAAAATGCCTGTCAGGGATTTGGCTCAGTAGTGAAGTGGTTATCACGCCAGATTGTCAATCTGGTAGCCGGGGTTCAATTCCCCGCTGGGCCGTCATTCCCCTCCTCAATAGGAATGATTTACGGCTTACGGTGTTGCGGCCCGGGGCAACGAGAACGATACGGTCCCATCAGGGATTATCGCGGGTAGGCCGCTTTCGGGCGGTACCAATAATAAGGAGTTCTTTATGGACAAGAACGAAAGAAAAGAAATGGCCGCAGACATTGCCAATTCCATGCTGGATGAATTCTCAAAGTCTGTGAAGCGTGTTGTGTCACTGTTTGGAAGTGAAACGGAGGCGCTTAACAAAGTGCTGCTTCCGGAACTGCGGGAAGTCACGGGGTATAACCTGCCCGGCGTTGGGTGTACCCCGGCAATTCCCACCACCTATATGGGGGAGAAGCGGGATCTCCGGCGCCTCCTTGCGGGATCGGGGTGGATGGATACGCTCTACAAGGTTGAAGATTTTTGTGTGCAGGGAATCTCTGGGGCTATCCACCCGGGGGATTATCTGGAAATTCCGCTCAAGGTGAAAGCTGCCAAAGTTTCAGGTGTGGAATATGAAGCACTGGATTTAGAATCCACTGTTTTGACCGTTACCCATGTATTCAAGAATCGTGTGATTTTCTGTTTTGAGGATGTTCTGTTCTCTGGTCCCATCAATGAAGATGATACCAATAAGGGCGGGTTCAAAGAGAGCGCTCTTGCAAAATACCTCAACACAACTTTTCTGGAACCATTCTCTGAGATCAAGGATTTTCTGGCCCTCAACAAGGATGACCTCAGAATTACGCTTCCTACAAGATATGAAGTTTTTGGAGAGGGAGAACCCGAAGCTAACTGGACTGATGAACCCTGCCAACTGGAATACTTCAAGCGGCGCAAGAACCGGATCAAGGTTGATCGGGATGATGACACGATGTGGTACTGGCTTTCAACTCCTTATGCTGCTGCGGCCTCCCATTTCTGTAATGTCTCCACCGATGGCAATGCGGGCACTCGCTATGCTTCGTCTGGTGATGGTGGCTGCGCCCCCGCTTTCTGTGTCGCGTAGCGACACGGACAATCCCAAACCAGTACCGCCCCCATGTGGGGCGGAGCTGGTTCCTTTGCCTTTGGAGGATTTAGTGAATCAGGTTTTTTTGGTAGGCTTTTTTGTTTTGGCCTTAGTCGCTGCCTTTGGTTTTGCCTTGAGCTTCGGAGAAGGAATAGAAGCATCTTTGTTTTCTTTATGGTTTCCCTGGTATGCGTCTTTTATGGCTTCTACATCTGCTTCCGTATATATTCCAGCAGACCCAATATACTTAAAGGGTTTTATCCCCCGTCTCTGGAAACGCATTTTTACAGCCTCTGAGGAAATCCCTAAGCGTTGGGCTATTTCTAAAACTGGTAATCCTTCCATATATAAGAGTATAAACATAGGTTCCCCAATAAATCAAGTAGAAATGTATAAAAGTTATAGCGGTATAATGATAAAACGCTATATGTATCAAAATGATACACTTCAATGGTCAGAACGATACAGCATAGTTTCCCCCTTCGGAACGGTCAAAAAGACCCAGTTGAATGGTCAAAATGACCCATATTTTCTAAAAGAAATTTACAAAATTTGCAAAATTTTCTCAAAAAACCTTGACGAGGCGATAAGGCGGGTGTATATTCATTATAACGTTACAATGTTGTAACGATAAAACAAAGGCCATCAGCGGAAACTGGAGGCCAGCCCCTAGGGGCAAAGGAGAATCGAATTGAAGAATATGTATGGGGAAACCACCCACTGGTTTGAGGTTCTGGGCCCTGCAGAAAACCTTGATGAACGGGAAACCCTGGATTTTATAGATGACTATTCCAAGCCTGCCGCAGAACTGCAGTTGGCTGCTGCTATCCGCAGGGGATTTTACCCCAAGGGTTCTATCGTCTACCGCTCCATAGCTACCGACAAGAGCGCCGAACGGCACGGTTGCACCGTTAGCCATTATGACGTGAAGAAGGGGGCCTAATCATGGAACTGAAAAAATTTTACAGCGCATTTGAAATCAAGGACATTGCTCAATTTAAGGATGCAATCCACACCATGGCGGAATACGCCGAACGGCTCCCTGCGGAGGGGAAACTGGAACTTGATAGGGATGAGTACCAGAGACTCCGGGAAACATTCTGGACCGCCGCAAACAATTTCGATTCTTTTGTAGTCGACAAAGAGCTTGCTGATTGGGGCAGAAGAATGAAACAAAAGAACCAGCAGGAACAGGCAATCAGAATAGTGAAGGAAAATTGCCGACCAACCGATACGCCGAACGCCGGAGCACTTTTTGAATATTTCAGTGATGTTCCGGAAGAAACAGCCAAGACATTTGTAGAGAAGTATTACGGGCCTTGTACTGAACAACCGGCAGAGAATTGCAAGTTGTATGTGGATGCGAACGGTGTTCATGTCGCCACATTTATCGGAGGAAGGACACTTGCGTTCGGCGGAAGCAGAACATCAACAGAATTGAAGGAGGCCTTTGTATGGTGATGAAAATTAATTTAGACAGTTATCCGCAAGAGGTGCAATTCCAGATAAAAGGTGCGCTGAAAGCATTTGATACTGTACATGTTTATTTCGAGAACGGTGAATACCAAGTTTCTCCACATGTTTGCTTGAAATCGCAATATGCGCCGGACCATCGGTTTATTAGTTCATATAGCGCATGCGAAGTTTATTCGAGAGAAGATCGGATTACAAACTACATGGAGAGTTTCAATTCATCAAGGAGAGCGGCGGAATTTGCGATTAGGTAGATTCGTCCCGATGAGACCGGGCGGCCCCCGGTCGAAACACCCTTCGGGGTGTCGGCGAAAGCCCCAACGCATAGCGCTGGAAAAACCAACCATGCTTAGAAGGAGATTTAATCATGGAAAAAGCGAAAGAAGAAAAGAAAGGTGAAGGCAAGAAGGACAGAAAGAAATTCAACAGCGAACGGATTGCCCGACAGGTGAAAAAGGCCCTGGGTGAAGTCTACCCGAAAAAGCAGTTCTTTGTTTCCGAATTTGTGGACAGCGTGGAAGTCCTTTATCTGGGTGGAAACGGTCTCACGTCTATGGAAATGAACACTTTCAAGGCGGTGTTCTGCACATTGAGCAAAACCGATTCGGCGAAAATCATTTTTTCCGCAGTGAAGAAGGAAGCTGACGCTCCTGCTACCGCCCCCGCCCCGGCTGGTGCTCCGGCGAAATAACAACAATGCCGGCAGGTAGAAATGTCTGCCGGTAAATCCAGGAGGATTTTTGATATGAGAAAACCGAATACAATCGCTGCTGTTCAAAATACCCATTACCTTAAAAGCGGCGTTAAGATTCCCGCCGATGCCACTATTGAAACCGTTATGACGGAGGCAAAGCTCAACTGGAATGTGGATCTCGGCCCCATCTCTGCGGCCGGGAAAAATGTGGATGGCTATTTTGCCGTTTTGCGGTCCGACACCCGGGACGCCCTGGGCGTGGTTCAGGGCAGATATAAGCCCATCCAGAATCAGAAAGTTTTTGAATTCGCTGAGGCGATAAAAAGCAATCCCAACGCCCAGGCTTCCTATGATGTGGCCGGCGCCCTTTTCGGTGGGAGAAAAGTTTTTGCAACGCTATCCCTTCCCAAAGCTGATTTCCTGGGTGATGAATACCAGCCCTACCTTTTCGTATACAACTCCCATGATGGTTCCGCTTCATTCAAGGCTGGTATCACCAATGTCCGGATTATCTGCACAAACCGCATTACCGCCATGGTGAACAAGGCAAGGCGTGTTTGGAATATCCGGCATACCGGGAACGCCCAAAGCCGGATAAAGGAAGCCGCAACCTCCCTCATGCTGGCATCCAGTTATCAGGAAGCCTTTGAAAAATGGGCTGAGGAAATGGCCACCATGAAGGTTAAAGCTCCCAATGTGATAAAGCTGGTGTTCCCTTATCCCCCGGTAACTACCGCCCGGTCAATCGAAAGCGTGGAAAAAGTGAGGGCGGAAGTATTGCGGATTGCTGAGAAAAAAGATGACCTGCAGAACTTTCGCAACACGGGCTATGGGGTGTATCAGGCAATCGCTGACTGGAATAGCCACCGGGAACCCAGGAGAAAAACGGACACCTTTGCCGAACGCCATGACAAGGATTTCTTTGTTGGAGATTCATTGCTGGAAAAAACCCAAAAGGTTCTGGAGAAGATGGCCTAAGCCTGGTGGGGGCTTCGGCCCCTGCCTTATAGGAAACATGTTATGGAAAATATTGAGAACATAAAAAGCAAAATCAGAAAGCTCCTTGCCCTGGGTACTTCCAGCAATAAGCATGAAGCCGCTACGGCCATAGCCAAGGCGGAAAAACTGATGAAGCTTTATCACCTTAACAATTCCGATGTTGCCTTTACCCAGGAAGTAATCGGTGTAGAACCGCAGAATGAAGTGATCCCGGAATGGGAAAACCAACTGCTGTCCGCCTGTTGCTATCCGCATAATTGCCATGTGGTTCTTACTGAATCCGGGGAGGCCATCATCACCGGACGGCCGCAGAATGTCGAAATAAGCATACTTATGTTTGCCTATCTGAAAGACACCGTTTCCCGATTGGCAAAAGAATCTGAACAGCTCAAGACCGCCCTGGCCTTTTTCCTATCCATAAAGATTTTTGAACAGGGCAAGAAGGTGTCCTGGATGGACAATCCTAACGAACGGACCGCAGCGTTGAAATATGCCGCGGCAATGATAGGTACTGAATTGGTGGTCGTTCCCGAAAGGAAAAAATCCGCAGAGGTAGACCGTGATGTTGTGGAATCTGCTGGTGATATGGCTTCGGTGATTAGCCTTAATCGGCAAACCGGTTCCGCTGGACAGTTATTACAGATTGAAGGAGAGAAATAGTATGGAAGAA
>BNUR01000044.1 GCA_025997495.1 Spirochaetia bacterium
CCCCCCTTTCATACCTCGCCGGGGCTCTCATTGGCGAGCGGGATTCGGGATCCACGATACGGTTGTCGTTGGCGCTGTTCATCTCGATTTCGATAAGGCGGCGCAGCAGATCTTCTGTGTCATAAAAAACACCAATCACATGGGGTGCGCAACGTATAGAATAGTTATCCTGTATCCGTTCGGGAACAATACCCCGCTCCCTATCCTCTTCGGATTGCTCCTTGAGGGAGTCCCGAATCCGCCGTGCCGCCTCCGCTTGGCCGGGATGGGGCTTCACTTCAAAGAGCCGTTTGTAAAAGTGATAGGCGTTTCCTTTGAGGGCAACGGAGTTCATCGCGGTAATGCGGCAGGATAGCGCAGCCAGGTACTGCGCCCCGTCAAAGGCGAGGGCAGCCACGGCGTTCATCACGGCGGTTCCGTTCATGATGGCAATGGCCTCCTTGGGGCGGAACCGGTAGGGGGGCTTCCCCAACTCTTTCAGCACATCCGCGGAAGGCCGTACCTTGTCCTGATACAACACATCCCGCTCGCCAATGAGAGCCCCGGCGAGGTATGAAAGGGGGGTGAGATCACCGGAAGCGCCCACGGATCCTTCTTCGGGAATCAGGGGAAGGATATCGTGGTCGATAAAGAACGTGATATACCGCAGCAGATCCATGCTGACACCTGAAAAGCCCTGGGCCAGGGTGTTGAGCCGGACAATCATGATGGCCCGGGTAGTTTCCCTGTCAAAGTACGCCCCCAGACCACAACCGTGGTAGCGGGTCAGATGTACCGGCAGATCGTAGTAATGCCCGGGCGTTACAATTTCTGTGCAGGAGTCCCCGTAGCCGGTGGTAACGCCGTAAATACCGCCATGCTCCGCCAGCGCATGGTCAAGGAAACTTGCGCCGCCGTTGATTTTCGCCTCAAATTCTTTTGATGCGCAGAGGGTGATATTCCCCTGCCCCTTGGCGGCGCTTATCAATGCTTCAATGGTGAGCCGGTCTTTACCAATCTCGATTGGGGAACAACTCATGTTTTAAACCGCCTGAAAATAAGGGATGTATTGATGCCACCGAAGGCAAAATTGTTGGACATGATATAATCTGTGTCGATTTCCCGGCCCTGTCCGGTAATATAGTCCAAAGGAGCGCAGGCTACACGCCTTTTCATTATATCAAGCCGCCGTTTACGGAAATAACCTGCCGGGTAATATACGCGGCGTCATCGGAAAGCAGGAATACTGCCAGGGCGGCAACTTCCTCCGGTTCCCCCACCCTTAGCATGGGAATAGAGGGTAGTATCTGTTCTAAGGGAGCATTCTTAATCATGTCCGTTTCAATAATTCCTGGAGCGATGCAGTTCACCGTGATAGACCGGCTTGCCAGTTCCACCGCCAGGGCTTTGCTTGCCCCGATGATTCCCGCTTTAGAGGCGCTGTAGTTCACCTGTCCCCGGTTACCGATTAACCCTGACACCGATGCCAGGGCGATGATCCGGCCCCGCTTCTTGCGGCAGAGGGGCATGATCAAAGGCTGAAGCACGTTATAGAAGCCGTCAAGGTTCGTGTGGATCACCGAATCCCAATTTTCCCCGGTAAGGGCAGGGAATGTGTTGTCCGCACAAATGCCGGCGTTACAGATGATGCCCCAGAGGGCCCCGTGGGTTTCGGTATACGCATCAAGTTTTTCCCGGCATTGATCCCGGTTTGCCACATCAAACTGAATCAATTCGATGCTCCCTCCCTTTGCCCGGATTTCCTCCTGCAAAGCGGCTGCCGCTTCTTCGCCCCGGTTATAATGGGCAATCACCCTATAACCGGCATCTGTTGCGGCAAGGGCAATAGCCCGGCCTATCCCCCGGCTGGCGCCGGTTACAAGAACGCAGCGTGCTGCGCCGCTTCTTTCAGTCTCCTTATTTTCACGCATTATTCACGCTCCCTTTTCAAATACGGACAGGTCATCCACATCCATAACCGTAAGTTTCGCCAACGCTACGGCCTTGCCGGGCTCTGTTCCGTTCAGGGATACTGCGCAGTCAAAGGTAAATACCCTTTCAACTCTGCAATCTTCCTGAACATGTATATACACGGTGGTTCCGGCTCGTAATACGGGGATCAGTATTTCCATGTTTGAAACGCTCAGGATGAAGCCCGGCTTGGGCGGCTCCCCTCTCTCCCTGTCCGAGATCCCCGATAGGACGGCAATGCTCTGGGCCATAAACTCAAAACTGACCCAGCCCGGTACACCGCCAAGTGCGGGATCATAAAAGAGGCAATCCTCAGTAATATCGTATTCCGCACTCAGGCTGCGCTGCTGCGCTGCGATATCATAGGATATAAGACGGGAGAGTAAGAACATCTTTCCCTTATGGGGCAGGAGCGTACTAAGTTCGTCCCGTTCAATGATACTGTTACTCAAGCTAATCCTCCTCCGGCCCCTGGCCGACGCCTATAATAAGGCTGGTATTACAGCCCCCAAAGGCAAATGAATTACTCATACAGATGCGGAGTTTCTGCGCACCGTTCTCCTTGCCGACAAAATGCAGAACGGGAAGCGCCTCGTCAGGCACGCCGTCCCAGCAGTGAACGGGCGCCCTCCCCTTTCCTTCCGCCGTGTGTGCGGCAGCGTACAACGCCATCCAGCAGAGAGCCAACTCTAGGGCTCCCGCCGCGCCTAAGGTATGGCCGGTGATGGGTTTGGTGGAGCTTACTAATGGGGAAACCGGAAATACCGCCGCCATGGCCTTAGCTTCCATGCTATCATTTAGAAAAGTGCCCGTCCCATGGAGGTTAACGTAATCCACATCACCGGGCTTTTTGCCGGCCTTTGAAAGGGCTTCCCGCATGGCGCGGACAGCTCCGCTGCCATCGGCACAGGGGGCCGTCATGTGAAAGGCATCGGCGCTTTCCCCATAGCCCAACAGTTCAATCCCGCTTCCGCCGGACTCAAGCGGTTCCTTTGACATGACAAAAAACGCCGCCCCTTCCCCAAGGGTTATCCCCTTGCGGTTTTTACTGAAGGGATTGCACACCGAATCGGAAACCGCTTCCAGGGAATCAAACCCCAACAGCACGGTTTCCGAGGCGATGTCAACTCCACCGGCGATGACCGCGTCACAGATCCCTGAGCGGATAAGCTGCGCGGCTTTTACGATGGCCCCGGCGCTTGAGGCACAAGCGGTGGAAACGGTACATGCAGGGCCGGACACACTTAACGTGCGGGCGATATATTCGGCGGTGAAGGACGCGCTCTGAAAACGCAGATTGTAATCCGTGGGAAAAGCGCCCTTTGCATAATACGCGTTATGGGCCAAAAGAGAGCCTTCGGAACCGTTATCACAGGAACCGGCACAGACCCCTATACGGCAGGAACCATAGACGGCCCGCGCCTGTTCCACCGTGCCGCGTATCTGTTCCAGCGCGGCATCGGCAATACGGAATGTACGATTTTCCGGTGTATATACCGCAGGGGTACCGGGCGGCAAATCGCTGTCGGCAATACAGCCTGCGAGAAAATTTCTGCCTCCGGAACTCGGACCTACCCGGTCCGCAGTGACGGAACCGATGCGACTTCCCAGAAGGGCAGCCTCAAAAAATGCGGCAGGGCTGTTTCCGGCACAACAGAGCAGACCCGGTTTGGAAAGCCAAATCCGCGAAACTTCGTTTCGTTTCGAATATGGCAGAGCAGCCACCGTACCCGGAAAGGAGTTATGCATCAGAAAGCCCCCTGTAGGGTATACGAATAATCCCGCAGAAAATTGGTATACTGAATAAGCTTCCGGGTTTTAACAATTTCAATAATTCGTTTCCTGCCGGAGTAAATGGTACGAACTTCTTTTCCTCCTTCCGGGGTAACTGAATCATAAATAGCGACAACCATGGTGAGACCGGAATCTTTCAGCGCCCGAACAAGCGCGTCCACCCGATAAAAACAAAACTGAAAATCCGCCGCGATATACTCCGGTTTGAGCGATGGGGGGAAAAAGGATGAAACGAAGGAAATACCCGCATCGTCAAAGGAAAGCTGTCCCATATCGGCGCCCAGGGCATTAAAAAGCGCAATAGTAATCCCCCTTTCATCAGCCTTGACCCAAGCATCCAATACAAATTCCTGTTTTCCGTATCGCCCCGTAACCTGTTGGGCCATATCCAGGGGCATTTCAATGTTTGAAGGCGGCAGCAAAACATACCGCGCCTTTCCGGTAACATAGACCGGCGAATAAGGGGAAGAATCATGATTTGTGGCGCAGGAAACCAGGCAGAGGAAAAACAGGGGCTGGGCAAACAAAAAGTGTTTCAAGACACTTCCGTACAGGTTCCGCTTCAATATATAATGCCCCATATAGAATGAATGTATTTTATATAGGATTATCCCTTGTGTCAACCCAAAATTCCCGGAAGCCATGCAGCCGGGACTTGCACATCTGCGGCAGACGGATCCTGGAGCTTCTCAACGGGAGAACGGAGGAGATAGGCATAGAAAAAGGGGGCCGCCCTTTTTTTACCCGCCGCCACGCCGACTTCAGCATATCCCATTCCCGCAGCATGGCTGCTCTTGCCTATTGGGCGGAAAAAAAACCGGAGACCGGGCTGCCCTTCCGTACCGGCTGTGATATTCAGCATGTAAAACCGATAAAAAATTTTGGTGAAATCGCCCGCCGCTATTTCTCCCCGGAAGAACAGCACTACATTGCCGCCGCTTCCGGCGAACCGGAACAGCTTGGCAGGTTCTACCAACTATGGGTATTAAAGGAATGTTTCCTTAAAGCCCAGGGACTTTCAGTTTTTGATATGCCGGACGCCCCTTCCTTTGCCGGCCCGGACGGCCTGGCCAGAGAGACCAACCTGCCCCTCCATTTCTTTCTCTACGAGTTGGGGGATGAGGCCGGGGAAAACAATACGGAACGGTATTTACTGGCGGCGGCCCGGGAAAACGACGGCGCCTATTGCCCACCCCCCGAGTTCCGCTGGTTTTCCGAGCCGATGCCGCTTAGGAGCATCACTGCGATAAAGGCCGTGGTTAACCCGGTAAATACCGTAAGTCCGAATATATGAACCGGTACAAAACCGCTCAGCGCCAAGGCCCCGAATGACAAAGCGGTGGTAGCGAAGGAGAGCCATATCGCAGAAATGGTACTAGACCGGTCTCCGCTGCCGGAAACAACACCTGCATTGTCGCTTTCCGTTATATAAAACATATAGTCCAGGCCCAAACCGAAAACCAGTACCAAGCCGGTCACCGAAAAAAAGCCCAGGGGAATATCCAGCAGAGCGAGGACCGTTATCGTGACCAGGGCGAGCAGGAAGGGGACGGTACAGATACGGAAGGTCTTCTTCCATGAATAGAAGAACCGGATTACGATGGCGATACATACATAGGCGGCGAGAAAGATAAACAGCATGATACGGGTCAGGTTGTCCAGTTCACTGCCAATGTCCTTAACCGTGTTCATAAAAAATACCCCGTCAAATTCCCCGGCGATGGTGCGGAAGGGAGATTCGTCCTGTGCATGCAGGGGAAGTACACAGGAATAGTACGCATTTTCGGCGGGACTCCAGAGGCTGGAGATAAGTTCCCGAAGGTAGGGGGGAAGTCCCCCTTGGGGAAGTCCTTCTTCGGGGAGCACGTAATGCCCCTGCGCCGCATTAAAGTTCGCATTGAATTCAGCGGCGGCTTCCGGTGGAAAACCTAAGTAGGCAAGTTGCTTTTCCGCCAGGGGGAGCAGTAAGCGTGCCGCCTCGTAGCTTTGCTGTTGAGTCTGTATTGAGGGCACAAAAAGGGAGGCGGCCAGATACGAACCCAAGGCGCCACGGCTTATTTCGGCATCAAGACGGCGGCGGAGGGCTTCCTCCTGTTCCAGGGTCGCCTCCATGGTTGAACCGGTAACGATAAAATACCAGCCGGAGGAACCGTGGTCCAGGATTCCGGCGGCGATCTTTTCGGATTCCCGCAGCGTACCTGACATGGTATAGAGGCTGCTTATGTTGTTCTCCACCCGTACCTTGTCCCGGTTTATAAAAAGCAGAACCAGTGAGATTGTGAGGATACCCGCGAGGCCTAACCGTTTGAGGAGAACCCGGTTGGAGGCAGAGATCGAAGCATGATCGGAATCATTAGCATAGTGTCGCCGATTTTTGACCGGGGCCTTACTATATGGGTATAGGCAGACCACCGTGAGAAAGGAACTCAGCATACCCGCAAGGGAAAACACGGCGAATTGCCTGAGTATGCCGAAGGGCGCGAAGAACATGGCGGCAAAGCAGATTTCGGTGGAAACGAAACTCATGGTAATGCCCCGCATGACGTGAGAGCGAATCGGATTTCCTTTCCAATGGATGAAGTAGTGGATGGAATAATCTACACAAGTGCCGATAAGGGTAGTCCCGAAAACAAAGGACAGGATGTGAATTTCGCGAAATATAAGAAGCGTGGTTCCCGCCGCTAAAAGCAGGGAAGCGCCGACGGCCAGAATGGAAAACAGTGCGGGCAGGGGTGAACGGAATACGATTAGAAAGAGGATCAGGATGATTATCAGGGTGACGGTGGAGATGAGGGAGATTTCCCGCTGAGCCTCGGAGGAGCTTTCGTAACTGTGGAAAGGTACGCCGGAGTATACAAAACCAATATTCGGGCTGCCGGCTTTTATGGAAGCGCAGGCGGCATATATCTTTTCCACGGCGCTGTCCCCGTTGGTGATGGAAACCCCTGAGGGCGTAAGGGTACCCCGGAGCATCACGTACCAGCGTCCCTCGTATTGGGCGGCCAATACATCATCCCGAAGGGACAGGGCTCCGCTTTTTAGCAGGGACGAGGCAAGGAAGCGGTTCATCCCCCGGCCCGCGAGAAAGAAAGGATCCGTTGCCAGATTGTCCAACGGGGAAAACGCAAAGGCCCCGAAGACTGCGGACAGAGCGTCTTCGGCAATCGATCCCCCCCTACCCTCTTCAAGGAGCCGCCGGTCGTCCCCGTTCAACAGCACATAGCGGTACTCGTGCAGGTACGTACTGAACTGATCCATTACAGTTTCATCAACGTAAAGGGACAGGGATTCAAAAGCAGAGGACCCGGCAAAGGTTTCATAAAGGCGGGCGGCCCCGCGTCTGGCCTCTGTAAAATCGGTGCTTGCGGTGAGGATGTAGACTTGTCTGCCGTTTCGGTTGCTCAAGATTTTTTCCGCCTCAGCCACATGAGCCGCGCCGGGAACAGATTTAAGGGCACGGGACACGGGAAGTATGTCGAAGAGGTTTGTGTTTACGCAAACCGGGCCGACAAACAGGATCGAAAATGCCAGAGCAAGCCCCGCTCCCGCGTGAGGCAGCAGCCAGATGGTTAAGGGCCGACTGGCCCGCGGCAAGCCCGGCCTAAGGCTTGGGCGCCGTAGCTTACTGAAGTACAAAGAGTTTCCTCTCATTCACACTCAAAGAGTCAGGGAAACTGTGGCCGGACAGGGTATAGCGGATGCTGTCGCCGTTTTGTTCGTAGAGGATTACCGTGCGGATCAGCGCATGGCCCGGCGAGGCCTCGCCGCTCATAATGATCCGCGCCGCAAATGAACGTATCGCTTTTTCCGAAGGAACCAGCCCCATGGTCCAGACATCCCCTGATTCGGTAAAGCACACCGTAAAGTTATCCAGCAGTTTTTGTGCGTTGCCGGAAAAGACCGCGCTTATGGTGTCGGAGAAGCGCAGGAACGTCTCATTGCCCCGGGCGCCAAGCCTTGTTTTTGTACCCGAAGGCGTTGACTGTACAAGATAATCCCGCCCTGCTGCCAAGGTTGAGGGGAAGGGCGTCAAAGTTTCCCACACCATGCCCATATCCGCCGCAATAATAAAATTCCCCTGTGAAACAAGGGAGCGGTTCAGGCGGCTAATTGTTTTTGTCTGCACAAAACTTCCCCGGACAAAGGGGTAGCCGGAAAGGGCGGCGCATAATTCGTTGAAACGGATGCGGTTGGATTCCCCAAGGGGAAACGCAAAGACCTCTTCGGAACCGGCGGGGGCTTGAGCGTACACTAAGCCGCCGAATAGGAGAAAAAAAGTGTAAAAAGAAAGAAAGCGCTTCATTTCCGGGCGCCCCCTTCCCGCAGCAGGGCTTCAACTTTTTCAATAAAAATCTGAGAGCAGGAGAAGCGGGAGGCGCCGGCGGCAATGTCGTATGCCATCTGGGTGCTTGATCCTTTGGTGCACAGTTCACCGGTACGGGCGTTAAACAGTTCATACTTTATTTTGATACAATTTTCGTATTCCTCAAGGACCGCACGGGCCCGCACCCGGTCTCCCAGCCGGAAGGAGCCGATGTACTTGGCCGATATTCCGGTTACCGGAAAGGCAAACCCGGAATCCCGCATCGCCAAATACCCGTAGCCGATTGTATCCAGCAGAGCGCAGCGGGCTTTTTCAAAGTATTTGATATAGTTGCCGTGCCACACAATCTGCATGGGATCCACATCATAAAACTCAACGTCAAATTCCAGTTCAGCACTTACATAGTTGGTATCCATTATTCTGCTTCCTCCGGTTCCGCCCAAAAATTGTAAAAATTATACCATTGATAGGGATACTGTTTGCAATACGCTTCAAGATATTCAGCAAACAAACGAGCCAGTTCCGCTATCCGGCTATCCCGCTCCTTACGGGAACAATCAAAAGAGACGGGGCTTTTATGAACGTGCATATTGTATTGGGATGACAGGGACACATCTTTTTGACGCAGGGCAAAAATAAAATAGGTTGGCGCATTAAGCAGGGCGGCCAGAAAAAAGGGGCCGTATCCAAAGGGAGCATCTTCCCCCAAAAAGGGAAACAGAAAATATTTATCCCTGGTATGAGCGGATGTCCGGTCCCCGGCAATCACCACCAGTTCTCCCGCAGCAATCCTGTCTTGTAAAATGATAACCGTATCCGGCCCGATATCATTGGCGCTTACGAGGCGGGTCATGAACTGGGGGTTGATTTCCTCCAACATGCGGCTAAAGTAGGGGATTACGGAAAAGTCAACGATGGAGGTAACCGGGATTTCCCGGGAAACGCCGGTCCGGTTAAACGTGGCAAGGGCCCGCAGCAGTTCCGCATTTCCCAGGTGGGAACAGATGAGCAGCGCCCCCTCCCCTTTTTCAAGGCGCCCTGCCAGATCTCTGATATCATCATCCTGAAAATGGATGCGCCTGAGTAAAACCTTCCCTCCCCAGGCTTCAATCTTTTCAAGCTCCGTGAACGCAAAGGCATGGATATGTTTAAAAACGCTGATCCGGAATTTCCTCCCCCGCCCGTCGCTGCGTATAGCTAAGGCGATCCGTTCAAGATACCGGCGGGAATCATCCCGGACGCTTTTATAAACAATGAAATAAGACAGGGCCACCGGAAAAGTAAGGAGCCTCACAACAATCATGGGCAGATACCTAAACAAAATAAGCGCCATCCTGACATGCCAATACCGGGAGGCGTATTCCGGCAGTTCCGACCAGTGCGCTTTTTTTCCGGCCTCCGCATCGTGCTTCACGGAGTATCCCCCAGGATTACTGACCCGAAAGAATAGACCGGTTCTCCGCTGCAGCCGGTTATTTTAAATGAAAGCTTCCCTATTGGGGATTTGTATTGCAGCTCAACGCGAAGACGCGTACCGGGACGGATGATGCTGGAAAACTTGATCCGCTTGATCCGCACCGCTTTGACGCCGCATCCCAAATAGTGATCCGCAAGCCGGATCACCTCCCCAAACTCGGCAACTGCGGGCATCACCGGGAACTGCGGAAAGTGGCCGTCAAAGTAGTCGCTAAGAGGGGGCACGACGATCTCAATGATTACGGAAGTATCGGTTTTCTCCAAAACTGTTTCGGCAGGAATACTGTGCCTTCCCTTAAACAAGGCCTGGATTTCAAGTTTTTTCTTTTTACCCTGAGCGTCCACGGGAAGAGCGTCAAGGCAGCGCCATTTTTTTGGCAGCACGGTATTCTCAAAAAACTGCATGAGATATTCGGTAAAATACCGGTTTATCCGGTGTTTTTCCCAGTCCTGAAACGTTGCCATCCCCGCCCCGTTCAGCGCCAGCGCCGCCGCAAGGTACTGCCGCCTATCCTCCAGAGCCACCACGCATACATCCGCCACAAGACCCGATTGCAGGATGCGGCTTTCCATTTCCGGCAGGGATATACGCTTCTCCTCAATTTTAACGATGGAGTCGGCCCTGCCCTTCAGGATAAAACGCCCGTCCGGAAGGATGTCCGCCAAATCACCGGTGGTAAAACCTTCAGGGGCCTTGATATAGGGCGAACGAATCACCAGACAACCCGTATCATTCAGGCGAATCTCCGCGTTATCGAAGGGCGTCCATTCAAGCCCATTTTTGGACTGCCGGTACGCGATACCGCTGGTCTCGGTGCTGCCGTATACCTCCAGCGGCCAGAAACCAAATACGGCGTCGGTTTTCTGCGCGATTTCCGGGGTGAGTACCCCGCCGGAGGTAAAGATCCAGGGCTCCCGGAGCGGCAGGCGGCCCGGCACGGCTTCCACGGAACGCTTTAAAAAGGCGGGGACCGTAATAATCATATAAGATTCGCCGGTGAGGGTTTCAAAGCTTTCAGGGTACTCAATCCGCCGGCGGCGAAAGGGGACCCCCGCAGTAAAGGGGAGCAGGATTGAAAAAAGGAGCCCGTAAATATGATGCTGACTTACGGTGGAACAGAGTTTGCGTTTGAGGAATTCCTCCCCCCATTTGGATAATATAAAACGGTTATCTATTTCAAATTCCGTAAGCCGCTGCTGTACCGCCTTTGGCCTGCCGGTGGTGCCCGAGGTATACATCATGATCACTGTCTCATCGGCGTTGATAGGCGGAACCGCACCCATATCCCCGACGATGGTATCAGGTACGTTTAGCAGGGTGGGAACATGCAGGACATCCCCCATGCCCTGTTCCGGAGGAAAAACCTGATCCGAAAGGAATGCAACGCCCTGCTCCCGAATTTCCGCGACATAGGCCGGGGATACATTGGCGGTAAGCAGCACCTGCTTTTTGCACTGGAGCAGCGCCGTAAGGGCTGCCAGAAAATACCAGCAATCCTCAATGTGGAGCAGCCATTTTTCACAGCCATGGTAATGGCCACCGTCCTCAGCCGCAATAAAAGTGCGCAGACGGGCCGTGTCCTCAAGGAAATCCCGCCAGGTCTTGTAAGGGCCCGCCTGCCAGGTATCGTGGTAACAGAGAATCGTATCCGGCGGACGGGAGGAGGCGCTAAATTGTGATAAAGGCAAGGCCCTTGGCATATTTTTATCCGTTATTCTGCGTACAATAAGCCCGCCCCATGGCAAACCCCTATCCGGCCGCCGCGGAACTAATATACGCCGCCAGGGCATCCACCGAAGCAAAATGCTTTTTGTTTTCTTCGCTTTCCGCTGAAAATTTTACCCCGAATTTCTTTTTCAGCGCCACCCCCAGTTCAAGGGCGTCAATGGAATCAAGCCCAAGCCCCGGCCCTGCGCCAAAAATTGATTCGCCATCCTGAATATCTTCAGGACTGATATCCTCAAGTTCAAGGGTGCTTATAATCAATTCCTTTATTTGAAGCTTAAAATTTTCCATGCTTTCCATGCTTTATTATAAATTGAGCCGGTTCCAAAATAGAAGACCCCATCCGCGAATTACACACCTCTATAATGGCAGTATAGACCGGAGTTTGCAAGGTTCACCGTGAGAATTCTCACGTTTCGTTAAAAAAAACGTACCTATCAGCCGGTTTTTACTAATTCCTTACAGGATACTGTTGTAATTGACCTAGGAGAAATGAAGGATTAGTATTAGCTCCATGAACGACTATACCCAGGACAAAATCCACGCAGCTGACGCAAAGTTTGAAGCCCAGAAAATCGCCTTCTCCCCCCTGACCTTTCAGGCGGTACGGGCGCTTTTGGATCTGGGGATTCTGCGGAAAATATCTGACTCCGACGATATGGGGCTTACCCGGGAAGAAGCGGCGGAACAGACCGGCGTTTCCCTGTACGGCGTGGGGGTTCTGGCGGAAATTGCCCTGAGCATGAAGGTACTCAGGCTCCGGGCCGGCGCTGATGGAACGGAACGGTTTGTCCTGGGCAAAATCGGCTGGTTCTTGCTGGAAGATGATATGACCGGGATCAACCTTAATTTTATGAACGATATTTGTTATCAGGGCGCATACGATTTAGCTGAATCGGTCAGATCCGGCAAACCAAAGGGGCTTACGGTTTTTGGGGAGAACTGGAATACTATTTATGAGGCGCTGTCTTCTTTACCCGACCGGGCAAAAAAAAGCTGGTTTGAGTTTGATCACTTCTATTCCGATATCGCCTTCCCCGAAGCGCTCCCCATTGTATTTGCCGCCCCCCCCCCACCGCCTGTTCGACATCGGCGGCAATACCGCAAAGTGGGCTATCAAGTGCTGCGCCTATGATCCCCAGGTGAGGGTTACCATTATAGACCTCCCCGGCCAGACGGAAGCGGCGGAAAAAAACGCCGAGGCCGCAGGATTTGAAGACCGCATTGAACAGTATCCCTGCGACGCCCTTGATCCTGCCGCCCCCTTCCCCGCCGGGGCGGACGCCGTCTGGATGAGTCAGTTCCTGGACTGTTTTTCCCTGGACCAGGTTACGGCGATACTGACAAAAATCTACGCTTCGGTGACGCCGTCAACCGATATTTACGTGCTGGAACCCCTCTGGGACATGCAGCGCTATGAGGCCGCCGCCTACGTTCTTCAGGCAACATCCCTGTACTTTACCTGCATGGCAAACGGCGCCAGTAAGATGTACCGTTTCGCGGAACTCACCGGGGCAATTGAAAAAGCCGGGTTTGAATTAGTTTGCGCCCACCATGGGCTTGGTTCAAACAGTTATTCTCTCCTCCGCTATAGAAAAAAAGCAGAAACATGAACGACGTACCTCTGTATATCACCCGCTTCACTTCCTGGGCGCCCGGCCTTCTTAGTGATCCCGCCGAATGGCAGGAATGGGCCCGGGGAAACCGGAACATCCCCGCAGCAAAGGACAGCCCCGGCCTTGAGTTTACCCCCCCCCCTGTTCCGCCGCCGCCTGAGCCAGCTCTCCCGGATGACCATTCAGGTAATCCACGACCTTCTGCCCATCAAGGAGGACACAAAAATAGTGTTTGTGTCATTCCGTGGTGAAATTACCCAGCAGTTTAAAATCAACCGGATGCTGATTGAAGACGGCGATGTAAGCCCCGCCGCTTTTTCACTTTCCGTGTTCAATACGCCGCCGGCCCTCGCTACAATCGCCCTGGACCTGCGCGCCGGGTATTCCGCTATTTACCCCGCAGAGGATCGCTTTGACTCAGGCTTTCTCGCCGCCGTTGCGCCAATCCTCTGCGGCGATGCGGAAGAAACAGTCCTTGTCTACGCCGACGAACTTGTGCCGGAAGAATACGGCAGCCTAAGGCCGCTCTGTAACAAACCCATTGCCTTTGCCGTCCTCCTTTCGCGTACGCCGGGGGGACTGCCGGTGGACCCGTCCGTACTTGCGGTAGAATCGCCCAGTGCTTTTTTGAAATACCTCTATGGACACTACGATGGCAGACATTGACATGCCCACGATTTCTAATTACCCGCTTTACCTATACCGGGTTTTTATGAAATGGTCCAACAACCATTTTGTTTAAACCTACGTAGATCATACTGATCCTCTCTGGGGCACCCGGTTAAAAAACTTCCTACTATTGGGGGAGGCGCCGGGTAAGCCAGCGCAGGATATTGCCCATCACCTCTTCCCGGTTGGTTTCGCTCAGTAGTTCATGCCGGGCATCGGGGTAAAGGACGAATTCCAAATCCCGGATTCCCAAGGACCGGTAGGCGGTGACCAGGGCGGTAGGGCTTTCCCCCATGTCCCCCACGGGATCGGCGCTGCCGCAAAAAATATAGATGGGCAGGGATTGGGGGATACCTGCCATGGCCTTTGGACGGTGTATATCCCGGATCCCGCAGATCAGATCCCGGTAAAAGCCCGAGGAACAGCCAAATCCGCAGAGGGGATCCGCTATATAGGCATCCACCGACTGCTCGTCCCGGGAGAGCCAGTCAAAAAAGGTGCGGTTAGGCCGGAAGTGTTTATTGTAGGAGCCATTCGCCACGGCCCATGACAGGACGGAAAACCGGCGCTTTCCCCGGAGGATGGCGAAAAAGCTCATCAGCAGAGCGCCAAAGTTGATTTGCACCCCCACAAGCCCCCGGGTTCCCGAAAGCAGGCACCCGGCAAGGCGGTCCCCATGGGTTTCGATATAGGCCTGGGCCAAAAAGGAGCCCCAGGAATGGCCCAGGATGAACAGGGGCAAATCGGGGTGTGCCTCCTTGACGGCATCCACCAGGATGTTGATGTCCGCCACCACCCGGAAAAAGCCGTTCCGATCCGCACAATGCCCCAGGAGGCCGCCCTTGCCGTGATCGTTCGCCGCCCGGCTCATGCCGGCGTTCAGCACCGGGGCGGCGGGGTTTGCCCTTCGATCGGGTTTTATCCGCCGGTTGTCGATGCCTGCCCCCTGGCCGCCGGGTTTTTTTGCCCGCCGATCGGGTTTCATCCGCCGATCGGCGGTCATGCCGTGTCCCCGGGCATCCGCCGCCCATACCTCAAAGCCTTCTCCGGCAAGGCGCAGGGCCAGGGGCTCATACCGGAGGGAATGTTCCGCCATCCCATGCACAATAAGCACTATCGCCCGCACCGGGTTTACCGGTATCCAGCGCCGCAGGAAAAGACGGATACCGTCATCAACAGTTATCCAGGAAGTGGGGGACGGTATATCCCCTTGTATATGTTCTTCAGCCATAGGTTTCTGTTAATCCCCATTTAACAATGCTTACGATATTGATACAATACTTCATAAATGGCAATGGGTGAGAATTAAGAAGGTCAACCACGAAAAAGACAGGAAACACACGAAAAAAGAATGGCACATTAATGTCTCTTTTTCGTGTGTTTCGTGGTTTTTTCTTCAAAATGAGAATTGCTGATGGGTGAACTGGTAAGCGGCCCGGTGGAGCATCTTGCCGCAGGCGGCGCGGGTATTCTGACCTTTCAGGGGAAACGAATTTTCATGGACGGCGTTGCCCCGGGGGACACCGTAACCGGACGGATTACCGTGGAAAACCGGCGCTGGGCCCGGGCTGAGTTGGTGGAGGTGGTAGAGGCTTCCCCCTTGCGCACTCACCCACCCTGCCCCTTTTACGGAAGCTGCGGGGGCTGTTCCCTCCAGCACCTTACCTATGAGGCCCAGATTGCCGAAAAAGCGCTTATCCTCCGGGACGCCTTTACCCGGCTGGGGGGGATTAATCTGCCCGGGGATATATCCTTCGTCCCCTCCCCTCCTTGGGAATACCGGAACAGGATTCAACTGCACGGAAGAGGTCCGGTGGGGTTCAAGGCCCGCAAGAGTGATGAAATTATCCCTATCAATGACTGCCCCGTCTCCGATCCTGGGATCCGCGCGGTCATACAGGAAGCGGCGGCCCTCCCGCCCCCCGGACGGGACCGGTTTACCCTCTATAGCCGCCTGGATACCCTGGTAAGCGAGGGAATCATCCGGGGTAAAACCCAACGCCGGGGCACGGTGTCACTTGGGGGGAAAGACATTCATATCGACGCGGGGGTGTTTTTCCAGAGTAACGGTATCATGCTGGAAAAGCTCATTGCCGGCCTGCTCCAGGCTGCCGAAGGGGCGGATACAAGCCTTCCAATGGCGGATCTGTACTGCGGGGTGGGAACCTTCGCGGCCTTCCTGGGGGAAGGGTTTCCCCGGGCGGATCTGGTGGAGGAAAACCCCGAGGCCATCGCCTTGGCCCGGGAAAATACCCGCGGCATGGAAACCCGGCTCTTCGCCCAGACCGGGGATCTCTGGGTGAAGGGCTGTAGTATGCCGGGCGATTACGGTTTTATGGTTGCCGACCCGCCCCGGCAGGGACTTTCCCCTGCCCTACGCCGGGCACTCTCCCTTAAGGGGCCGCCGGTTCTGGCCTACGTGTCCTGCGATCCCGCTACCCTGGCCCGGGACAGCGGGGAACTTACCGCCGGAGGGTACCATCTGGAGCGGATTACGGGGTACGATTTCTACCCCCAGACCGCCCATATCGAAAGCTTAGCGGTGTTTGTGCGGGGCGCTTAACCATCCCGGCTTGATGAGTTATACAAAAAGTATCACACTATAAATGGAGAAGTTACAATGGAACAGATAGAAAGAATAATAAGGGTTGGGCAAATCGGACTAAAGTCCGCGCCGACTAAAGAGGAAATGAAACGGATTCGGGCCGAATACCGGGAAGCCAAAAAATACCCGTTGAACCTCAAAGACTTCCCCGAGGCTTCCCCGGAGGCCCTGGATGAATTCGCTGCCATGGCGCGGGAACTCCGCAGGAATAAGAAAAACGTCAAACCCGTGGTTGCCCTGCGGATTGCCCTCGAAACGCTGAAAAAGTATAAATCCCTGGGGAAGGGCTATACCGGTATCATGGCCGATGTGTTGGACTATGTAGCCAAAAACCCGGAAATGCTTGCCAAGGTTCAATAGGGAATATACCTGTTGCGATACTTTAACACGATATGAAATTAAAAAACGGCTTTTTTATTTTTTGCGTCGGACTCCTGCTGCCCTCTGCCGGGCTCGCTGCCCAGGAAGCCGCCCCCGGTACCGCAGCCGGGTTTTCCCCACTCTGGCGCCATGCCCTGGGGGGGGAGTTTTGACCGGCGCGCCGGCAGTCCAGGCTGAATCATTGGTAGCAATCTGCGACGGGGGAAGCATCGAAGCCTACAGCAGCCGGGGAATCCATCTTTGGACCTTCAACGCCCGGGGCCGTCTAAGCCCATACATCACCCGTTCCCCGGAGGGAACCAGCTATATATGCCGGACCAACGGACACTCCGAATCAATCCAGTGGTACAACAATGGAGAATCGAATCAACAGTTCGACTCCTTCGTAGCAAGCTTTCCAAGCCTGGGGGCGATTCCTGCGGCGGCGGTAAACAGGAACGATACAATTGGGGCGGTTACGGCAAACGGCAAGGTACTCCTCTTTTCCGTAGGGGAAGGAAAAATCATCTGGTCCGCCGACAGCCACACCGGGGCCGGGGACAACACCGGGGAGGCAGCTTCCCTTATCTACGATGAACGGGGACTTTACGCCCTTACCCGGACCGGCGCCACCGCCTATACAAGTGAGGGGAAACAGCGTTGGGCCATACGCCTCCCGGAAACAGCAAACCTCCCGGCCTTTGACGATGAGGGGATACTCTACACCGGGAGCAGTGACTGGGTTCTCAGCGCCTACCACATGGAGGACGGCGCGTCCAAGGAGGACGGCGCGTCCAAGGAGGACGGCGCGTCCAAGGAGGACGGTGCGTCCAAGGAGGACGGCGCGTGGATCCGGAAGCAGTCCTTCTATGGGCCGGTGGCGCCGGGAAACTATACCTCAGGTGATCCCCGGCCTTCACCCTGGGCGGGAAGTGGTAGCTTGTATGATCCGGGGGAAATAAGCGCACGGCTGGAACGTATCTCTCTGGCCATACAAAAGGGCCGGGTGACGGAGAATGAACGGCCCTATATGGCCTACCTCATGGAAATCGCCGGAAGCATGGAAACGATCCTGATACAGCAAGCCCCCGGTTCGCCCATCGCCCGTTCTCCGGTTCCGGTCAAGTACCGGGTAGAGGCGGCCCGGCTTCTGTCGTATATCGGCTCCCGGGAAACCATCCCCTTCCTGGCGAATCTTTGCCGGAACGATCCGGACACGATGGTCAAAATCGCCGCTGCGGAAGCAATCGGTACTATTGGTGTGGATCCCAATGGCATAGCCCTCGCCGCCTTTATCGCCCTGGTCTTCCCCCAAATCCCCGGCCGGGATGAACAGGTCATGGCCTCCATAGCCGCCGCCACGGGCGCCCTCTGCCGCTTTTCCGGGCCGCCCCTTAGCCAGGAGGGAACCCGTATCCTTACCGCCATTGCCAGCCTCGGGCCCAGCTTTGCCCAGGGAGTTGCCCGGCGGGAATTGGACTCGCTCGTCGGGAATTAGGATTTCGGCGATATGGTTACACGGTATACTCCATTAGGGAAGAAATACGCTATTAGCCTCTATACAAACAACATATGCTACAGTATAATAAAATAATCTATAGGGAGGTAGATGTTGCATGGATGCAAATGTAGTAAAACTTTTTGAGATT
>BNUR01000045.1 GCA_025997495.1 Spirochaetia bacterium
GCGCCTTCTCTTCCATCTTTCTGCTCCTTACAATAAAATAAGGACCAGGAGCAATTATCGGGTGTGGTTCACCGTACTCCTATTCGCGGTCTGCCTGTATGACAGGCAGCCGCATTTTGTTTTACGGCGGCCGGTTGTAAGTTTATCTTTGTGCCGAGGTTCATGCTCTCGCATTCCCTCACTGGACGCATCAACCTGCCTCCGGCTCTCTGGTCCCGTCGGTCCAGATTACCACTTCTTCCCGATAATTTAAATCATAACATCTTTGTGGTTGAATTTCTTTTTTTAGACATCAAATTAAGATACTATACATTATCCTGGACTCTATTGTTAAAAAATCGTCTTTATTCTATTATATATCCATGGTACATCTCATGGAGGAATACTAAATTATGGCAGAAGAGTCTGCGTTCAGGGAGAACGGTGCGGATTTTATCAGTGATTTCATCGCCGAAGACCTTAAAAGCGGCCGGTTCGGTTATGTTCAGACCCGGTTTCCCCCGGAACCCAACGGCTGGCTTCATATCGGTCACTGCAAGGCCTTCTACATCGACTTTTCCATGGCGGAACGGTTCAAGGGCAAGTGCAACCTCCGTTTTGACGATACCAACCCGGAAAAAGAGGATGTCTCCTATGTGGAGGCCATCAAGCGGGATGTCAAATGGATGGGCTACGACTGGGAAGACCGGGAGTTCTACGCCTCAGATTATTATGAATACCTCTACGGCCTGGCGGTGAAGATCATCAAAAAGGGCCATGCCTATGTGGACGACCTGACCGACGCAGAGATGAGCGAGTACCGGGGGACAGCGGTGGCGGATAAAACCAATATCACCATTACCCCGCCGGGCCGGAACAGCCCGTATCGGAACCGTTCTATAGAAGAAAACATAGACCTTCTGACCCGGATGCGGGCGGGGGAGTTCCCCGACGGGGCCAAGACCCTGCGGGCGAAGATTGACATGGCCCATCCCAACCTGCTCCTGCGGGATCCGGTGATGTACCGGATTCGCCGGGAAACCCATTACCGTACCGGGAACACCTGGTGCATCTACCCCATGTACGACTTCCAGCACCCCCTTTCGGACGCCAAAGAGGGGGTCACCCATTCCCTCTGCTCCCTGGAATACGAGATCCACCGGCCCCTCTACGAATGGTTTATCAACGAGGCGGAGGTCTTCCCCAGCCGCCAGATCGAATTTGCCCGGCTGAATATAACCCATACGGTGCTGTCCAAGCGGTGGCTTCTCAAGCTGGTGCAGGAAAAGTACGTGTCCGGCTGGGACGATCCCCGGATGCCCACCATTGCGGGACTGCGGCGTCGCGGCTATACCCCGGAAGCTATCAAAAGCTTTATCTCCCAGATCGGCGTGGCAAAGACCGACAGCATGGTGGATATTGCCTTTTTGGAATATTGCCTGCGGGAGGATCTGAACAGGAATTCCCCCCGGGTGATGGCGGTGCTGCGGCCTTTGAAACTTATCATCGACAACTGGGACGCCGGTAAACATGAGAAGATGGAAGCGGTGAATAACCCCGAAGACCCGTCTGCGGGGACCCGGAAGCTGCGTTTTTCCCGTGAGTTGTGGATAGAACGGGACGATTTTGAGGAAGTACCGCCCCCCAAATACTTCCGGCTCTTCCCCGGCAATTCGGTGCGGCTGCGGTATGGGTATATCGTTACCTGCACGGGGTTCGACAAGGATGCCGCGGGTAGTATTACTGCGGTGCATTGTACCTACGATCCGGAAACCAAGGGGGGGAACGCCCCGGATAACCGCAAAGTAAAGGGAACCATCCACTGGCTTTCTGCGGAGGACGCCATCCCCATTGAGGTGCGGCTCTACGACCACCTGTTCGCGGTGGAGCGGCCCATGGATGTTGCGCCGGGGAAAACTTTTTTGGATAACCTCAGCCCCAATTCCCTGGAAACGGTGTCCAATGCCTATGGCGAAAAGGGCCTGGCGATGACGGCTCCCGGGGATCGGTTTCAGTTTGAACGGCTGGGGTATTTTGTACGTGACCCGGACACGTCCGCCGGTGGAGCGCCGGACTTACCAGTCCGCACGGTCTTCAATAAAACGGTGGGGCTTCGGGATACCTGGGCTAAAGCCCTGTCTAAAACCCTGACAAAAAAACAAGTTGGGAATTAGCCGCGTAAGATGCGGCCCTGGGGCGGAACCTTGTTTCGCTTCGATTGAACCGCACGGTATTCACCGTGCTAAAAGAGAGGTTAACAATGATACTTCGTGGAAATGTGTATTCGGAGGTGCTGCACCTGTATACGGGAATATCTGTTTTGACTCCCGACCAGCACATGGACGAGGGGGCCTACAGGATATGCTATCTTCTTCACGGCCTTCACAACGATCAGAATTCCTGGATCGACAGTACCCTGCTGAATGTTCTTGCCAGGGATTACAATGTCCTGTTCATCATGCCGGCGGTGGGGAGAAGTTTCTATGCGGATCAGAAGCATGGGTACAATTACTACACCTATGTCAGCGAAGAGCTTCCCGAAATATGCAAAAAGGTGTTCAATATATCTGCCAAACGGGAAGATACCGCGGTTATCGGCTGTTCCATGGGGGGCTACGGCGCCCTCAAAATTGCCCTTAGTAAACCTGAGCAGTACGGGTTCTGCGGGGCCATTTCCCCTGCCTGTTTGTTTATTGATGAACACCTGAACGGGCTGCGGAAAAATGCCGACTACTGGCTGAAAACCGGGGGACCGGAAGCGGAAACGATACTGCGGGATTTCCGGGCCGTCTTTGGTGAGGATCTTTCCTACACCGATGGGGACGAGATCCTCAAGCTTGCGAAGAAAGCTGCCACCGGATCCGTCCGGGTGAAGATCTACGCGGCCTGCGGAACCGGGGATACTCTCCAAAAGGAAAATGTACGGTTCAAGGAACTGGTAGAAAAACTGAACCTGGACTATTCCTATGAAGCATGGGAGGGCGGCCATGACTGGCTGTTTTTTAATGACGCCCTGAAAAAGGCGCTGCAAATATGGAATACGTAGGGTTCCGTTGAATCCTATAAATAAATAGCAATAGAAGGAGGTATCGGTATGCCCACATCAAAGGTATATTTTACCGATATGCGTTGTAAAGTCGGAGACGGTTTGCTGGATAAACTGGATCGCTTGATTCAGAAGGCCGGTATTGAGCAGATTGATTTTAAACAAAAGTATGTGGCGATTAAGATCCACTTTGGGGAGCCGGGAAACCTGGCCTTCCTCCGGCCAAACTTTGCAAAGGTGGTGGCGGATAAGATTAAGGCCCTGGGGGGCAGACCTTTCCTGACGGACTGCAACACCCTGTACGTGGGGCGGCGGAACAATGCCCTGGTACACATGGATGCGGCTTTTGAAAACGGCTATTCACCCCTGTCCACGGGGTGTCAGAATATCATCGCCGACGGTCTCAAGGGCACCGATGATGTGGACGTTCCAATCCCCGGCGGGACCTACTGCAAGGTGGCGAAGATAGGCCGGGCGATTATGGACGCCGACATTGTCATTTCTCTGAATCACTTTAAGGGTCACGAGAATACCGGGTTCGGCGGGGCACTCAAAAATCTCGGCATGGGAAGCGGCAGCCGGGGCGGCAAGATGATCATGCACAACGATGGTAAGCCCACGGTTGATCAGAATGTGTGTATCGGCTGTAAGGGCTGTACCAAATTCTGTAACCAGAACGCTATTCTGTTTGACGCCAATAAAAAGGCGCGGATAGATCACAATCTCTGTGTTGGCTGCGGCCGCTGTATCGGGGCCTGTAACGCGCATGCAGTCTCAAACGAAAGCGGCTCCAGCAATGAGGCTCTGAACTGCAAGATCGCCGAATTCGCCCAGGCGGTAGTACATGGCCGGCCCAATTTCCATATCAACGTGGTGAACCAGGTTTCACCCTACTGCGACTGCCACGGGGAAAGCGACGCGCCGATTGTTCCGGACATCGGGATCTTTGCCGGCTTTGACCCGGTTGCCATGGACAAGGCCTGCATCGACGCGGTGAATGCCGCGCCCGGAATTGCTACCAGCATTTGGGGAGACCGGGAGCACACCCACCATGATCACTTCACTGACATCCACCCCACCACAGACTGGCGGACACAGATCAGCCATGCGGAAAAGATTGGGCTGGGCAGCGGAACCTATGAACTGATTACGGTAAAATAATCTGCCGACAAAGCCGGACGGGAAGGGACATGCCGACCTCATGCTAGCCGGGGAATCTGCTCCCGGAGCCTCGGCCCCAGGGGGCCCAAAGAGTCTCCGTACACGCCCTTGCGCAAGCAAGATCTTGGAAACCCATATGCGTTCGGCCTGGCACGCCCCTCCCCCGTCCGCTTCGTCAGCATTACTATCGCTAACGGCACTTGTCTTGGGGGTACCTGTGGAAAGCACGGGAAGGCCCCTGCTTTCCGGCAGGCAGGCCCCCCAGTAATTTTTGTGTATCTTCTTTTAGAAACTATACGTCAGAACCGCCTTAATAAAATGATTGTCCGAATACTGTCCCAGTTCGCCGTCATCGTCACCGCCGAAAATACCGCCGCTTAATTCAACAGAGACATCGTTTTGTACCCATGCTATGGAAGGCATGATAAGGAAGCCCTTTTCTTCGATGTCCCAAAGGCCGGTAGCCTTGAGTTGTAGTTTGTCCCGGATGAAATTTCTGGAAAGCTGCAGGGTTAGCCGGGTGGATGTTGGATCCTTTCCATCCTCGGTATCAATGACCAGGGGATCCTTCCCTATCTGATCGTGAAAAAGGCGTATGCTTTCGGTAGCCTGGAAGTTTACATTGATACCGGCAATCACGTCCCGGTCAAAGCCGAGGGACCAGGCAAGGGAGGGGTTGTAAATATCCCCGCGATCACCCGCAAGGTCTTCGGTAATGTTGGCGGCAAATTCGGCGCGGACATTAAAACCGAAAAGCACCTGGGCGTAATCAACGCCGATTTGGTGATAGTCATTGTAATCCAGGCCAATTTTTATTTTATCCGTATCGACAGTAACCGTGGCGCCATCATCATTTGGGGTGATAAGGCCGGGCTTAACCTGAATGTTCAGAGCAGGACGGGGCAGTCTGCCATAGTAATACTGCACCCCAAAATCCGATGATGCTATGGTAGTGGTGAACCTGAGACCGGCTTGGGCATAGTGCAGGGAACGGTCCTTAGATGGATCGCTATCACTGTAGAGTTTCTGCGGAGTAGGCGCAGCGGCAATATATGCATCCAGTTCACCAGCCATTTTGTTGTTTAAATCCATTAGTTGCGCAAGGTTAAGCATTCTCATGGCTTGCTCGGTAATCGCCGGGCGAAGTTGTGCGGAAACCTTTGCGCCGGACAAACCGGTAACCTGTGATGGCGCCCAGCGATCCCCGGCGTCCATTGCAAAACGGTGGCCCTGGTACCAGGGGACGAACATCCCCTCCAGTTTGGAAAAATTACCGATGCCCCATGAAACATGCACCAGGGGCCGGCCTATTTTTACGCTCATGGGGTCGGAAATTTTGGTGAGGTCCGTATAATCCAGGGGGTTTATCACGTCCAGGGGGCCGAAGCTGTCGGCCTTGCCCCAGGTAAGTTTTCTAATGCCCCCCTCGACATTCACCGGGCCGAAGTAGGCCCGCACATAGGCTTCGTCTATGGTCACCGGGGAAGATGCGGACTGGTAAGTCCATGCGCCGTCAAACACCGGAGCCAAGTTCAGGTTGATTACCGCATCGGCGGCGGAACCGGAGGCGGCAACATTAAGGGCCCCGGAAAAAACATCACCTAATTGGCCTTCTTTTAGTTTGTCCGCCGTTTCAAAGGTATCGGTAAAGGCCAATAGTTCCGCCTGAACCTTGCCGCCTATCTTTACACCTACCGGGCCCAGTGAAAAGGATGAGGATCCTGAGGATGTCCCGTTTCCACCGGAAACAGTATCACTGCCGGAACCGGTATCATCGCCGAAACCAAAATCGTCATCCGCCCGAACCGTTCCCGAAATGAGGACAAGACCCGCAGCCAGAAGGGAAAAAAGCAGGCGTTTCATTAGGGCCTCCCGGTCTCCAAATATCGCGGGGTAAATACCGTTTCGGGGATCTCGCCGTCGTATCTCAGGATATCCACATTAATGGTAGTGGAAGTTCCCGCAGTAAGGGTGCTCATTTTAGTGACCCAGGGGCTGAGCCTTCCCTGCACATCCTTGAGCTCCAAAATTTCCAGGGTCTTTACATGGACGCCTTTTTTATCGTAGAGCTCAATCTTATAATTCACCGAATTAGCCTTGTCTATCCACTGTACCATTTTAGAATACTGGTACCCGCTGTCTTTTGGGGTGGATTCGATCACGTAGCAGGGTTTGCCCTGGTAGTCCTCCTCGCGCACAATCCGGTGGGTATCAAGGCCGGGATCACGGTTTGCGGAAGAAATGTCGTTATAAGAAAGGTCTGTTCCCACAAAGCTGCCGGACCCTTCCGAAGCGGCAATACGGCGGACCTTGTTCAGAGACGGGAGGAAGATCCACTGATCATCGCTGCCACCGCTGTTTTCAAGGGTCAGAAACCGGGTGTTAATGATATTGGCGGGATTACTGGAATGTTTAAATTCTACCACCACCCGGCTTTCTCCCTTGGAACCGTCCTTGGAGTACTGGTCGATGACACGGTTACCGGTGGATCCATCCTTGGCGGTAATCACCATGCGGGACCGGGTTTGAATTGTCTTTGCGTCAATGCGGTTCCGTGATTTGTCCACGATGGCAGCGGCATCACCGGTCTGAGCGAAAGATGCTACGGCGGTCCCGAGCAGCATCACGGTAAAAACAATTTCAATCCTTCTTTTCATTTCTGACTCCTATACTAAAAATATTTATAACCACGAAGGACACATCGAACCAATCCTTCTTCCTTGAATACGCATGCTTAAGAAGAAGAATTTTCACAAAGGACACAAAGGAACACGAAGGAAAGAGAAAAACATCACAAGCCTCATCCTCTTCCTCATCCTCTTCCTCTTCCTCTTCCCCTTCCTTCTCTTTTCTTCTCTTTTCTTCACCTTTGTGTCCTTCGTGTCCTTTGTGGTTAGACTTCTTCTCTTCCCTCTCTCTTCTTCTCCTTATAAATAAATTTGGGCTTAAAAAGGAGCAGCAATACAGGGATAACCGTAAGGCTCACAAAAGCGCTGGTAGCCATGGTCAGGGCAATGAGGAGTCCCAGATGTTCCAGCATGACAAACTGGGAGAGAATCAGTACCGCAAAACCGGCTCCCACCGAAACGGCGTTGATGATGATCGCCTTGCCGGAGGTAGTAAAGGTGCGCCGCAGAAAATCACCATCGGACCTACTGTGTCCGCTACCCTTACTTGCACGGTATTCCCGCTTAAAGGCTTCTATGTAGTGAATGGTGTAATCAATGCCTATGCCCACGGACACGCTGGCCACCATGGAGGTGCCGATGTTTAGTTTGATGCCCAGGAAGCCCATTACCGCAAAGTTTATCAGGATGGAAATTGACAGGGGAATGATGCCGATGACGCCCGCCGCCAGGGAACGGTTGGAAATAGCAACGATGATGAACACCAGAAGGAGGGAAGTCACCACCGATATGAGCTGGGACTGTACCACCAGCCGGTTGAGGGAGGCCTCCACCAGGGCGGTTCCCCCCACAGTAACTCTAATGTCCTTGGGGAAATTGGTATCGACGTAGCGCCGAATCTCCCGGATTACCGGGGCCGTATCCACATCCCCCAGGCTGCGGAGCTGTATGGTGGTCTTAATCGCCGTCGGCGCAAGGCCATCGTTGGCGTAGGATTCAATGTTGCCGGAAAGAAGGATAAGGTAATTGGACACCAGTTGCTGGAGTTCCTCGGACTCATTTTTGCCGTACTTTGCGGGGAC
Organism: Spirochaetia bacterium; assembly: GCA_025997495.1. Lineage (GTDB taxonomy): Bacteria > Spirochaetota > Spirochaetia > Treponematales > Breznakiellaceae > Termitinema. Next base: position 7,896 of record BNUR01000045.1, read on the forward strand.
AACCGGGATTTCGTAATAGGCGGCCCCGTTATAGTTAAGCTTTTTTTGCAGTTCCCAAATAAGCTCGTTGGCATCCAAGGAACGGTTCAGCCCGGAACTTGCGCCCCCTTCAAGCAGGGCGAGAAGTTCACCCACCGTGTAGACCCGGGCATTTGCCTCCGCGCCTGCGGATGTGCCGGACGAAAAGGCATCACCGGAACCGGAACCAAAGCCGTCACCGGAACCGAAACCGAAATTGTCATCGGCAGATCCAAAGCCAAAGCCATCATCGTTCCCTGCGCCAAAACCAAAGCCGTCACCGGAGGAGGATGCTGAAGCCTTTGCCGAAGCTGTTGCAGACACAGTATTACTGCGGGGTGTTATGCCGTCGGGACTTTCGTCGGCATTAAAAACCTGGTTGACCCGCTTGACCAGATCCGTAAAGCCCATGGCCTTGCCGACTAAGGGTATCCTGGTCTGGAGAAATTCGTTGAGCTTGTCCATGGCCGCCAGGCTGTCCGGGTGGAGCAGTGTTTCTGCGTTGTCCGCTTCCATCACGATGCTTACCACCTTGCTGCCCCCGAACTTTTCCCGGATAAACCGATCGGAACGGGATATGTCGGTGGTGCCCTTAAAATATTCCACAAAGATATTGTCAATGATCACCTTGGACACGCCGTAAAGTGAAAACAGCAGCACTAAGGTGGCAACGGAAATGACCAGGCGTTTTTTCCGGGAGATGCCCATAAAAGTATCGGCAATAGCATTGCTCAAGGGGTCTCTAAGACCTGCAGGATCTGCAATCGCTGTTACCGGCACGGCAGGGTCAACCTTTGGATTGATCACGGTTCGCATGGGCTTGGGGCCCCGGATAAGGAGCAGCGCAGGGATCAGGGTGACGGCCACGGTAAAGGAGGCAAAGACACCGAAGGCGGAAAAGTAGCCGAACTCCCGGATGGGGAGTACCGAGGTGAAGATGAAGGAACCGAACCCCGCAAAGGTGGTCAGGGCCGCCAGAAAAACTGCCTTGCCTATTTTTTGTACCAGCGCAATAACCAGATCCCGGTGTTCTGTTTTTGTCATTTCAGATTTTAGGCCCATCTCTTCTATATAATGGGTCACCACATGGATGCCGTAGGCGCTGCCCACCGCCACCAGGATTACCGGCAGCACCGTGGAGATCACCGAAAGCTTTATGCCGAAAAGAGGCATGGCTCCCATTGACCAGATAACGGCCGCCAGTACCGTAAGCAGGGGAAGTACCACCGGCGTAATGCGGTGGAACGAAAAGAAAAGTACCAGAAGTACTACCAGAATAACCAGGGGGATCATCAGCACCAGGTCCGCGCGGACTGCTTCGTTGATGGTGGCGCTGATCACCGGGAGGCCGGTTACGTAGACTTCCGCCATGCCGGCAAACATTTCCAGGGCTATGTCACGAACCTGGATAAAGCTGTCCACCACCTCAGGCCTGCCGGCATCATCACTGTCGATGTCCAGGGTAACCAGGATCTGGGTGGCGGTAAAATCGTCGGAGATCAGAGCCCGGCGGTACATGTCCCAGGAGAGGATCCGCCGCTTGAGTTCCGCCGTCTCCTCCGGGGTTCCGGAAAAATCGCCGGGGATCAGTTGCTCCACCACAATGGCGTCACCCTCACCGGCAATGTAATCCGAGGACACCATGGAATTAATGGTCCCGATAATTTCAATCCCCTCTATCCGGGCTATATACTCCCGGATGCGATTGATGAATTCCCCGTCAAAAACCGTGCCGTATTTCCGCTCCAGCCCTACCAGGACAAAACTGGAACTGCCGAAGGTGTCGTCAATGTGGCCGGAGATTACCCGGGACTCGTCGTCTTCGGGGACAAAACGGAAGTTGTTGTTATCCAGTTCCGCCCGGGGAAGCTGCAGGGCAAAGAAAACCGTAATGATTCCGATAACCAGTACGATAAGAGCGGGGTGTTTAAAAAACTTTTGTAAAAAATCTTCTTTCACTTTTCAATCCTTTTTAGTAAAGACACTCATCTCCGGCAAAACCAGACAAGAGCGATCAATTCCTTCCCGGGCTATGCCCCGGAGTAAAATTTGAAAAACCGTTTTTAGTTCATCAATAACCAGAGCGGATTTCCGGGCCGTCCTGGGCAGCTTGGCGGCGTTTTCCACCGCCTGGGAAAAAAGCGTTATGATGATCCTGACCACCAGACCGCTATCGGTATCCTTTTCAAAGGCCCCATCGCGTATCCCCTGCTCAATCATTTCTTTTAGCAGGTTATAAAACACGTAGGAGGCAGTCCCCGCATTCTCTTCTATAGAAATGAAGGAGCCGGTGGGGGCCAAAAACTGCCGCATGTTAAAGAGAATGAAAAGGTCCTCCGACTCCCCGAAGATCTCCAGGTAACTTAACCAATACCGCTTCAGGGCCTCCAGCCCGGAAATCCCCTCTTCCATCCGTGACTGTACGTATTCGCTGAACCTGGCGGCGGACTCTTCACAGATCGCGCTAAAGAGCACGTCCTTGCCGGAAAAATAGAGATACAGGGTGCCCTTGCTCAACTCCGCCTTCCTGGCTATATCGTCCATGCTTACTTTTTCCACCCCGTGTTCAAGGATGAGTTCCTTGGCACAACCCATGATGAGGCTCCGGCGTTCGGCCTTTTCCCGCTCCTTTCGCTCAAATATTCCCACGGAATCCCCTTTCCTACTGACCAACGGTCAGTTTATTACCATGAGTACCAATATAATCATCGAGGGGAAAAATGTCAAGTGTTTCTATGGATTTTGTGAATCAGGAAGGAGGTATCAGCGGGTAAACATGACCCAGGCCGCCGCCAGCGTAATAGCGATTAGGGTGCCCGCAGCCGCTATCCCGAGCCCATACAGAGTTATGCTAAGCTGTGACAAGGGGCCGATAGATGGGGTAGAATTAATCATTTCGCGCATACTAATACTCCTCGTAATAAATTATCAACAAGTATACTATGATTTTCGGCATAAAGTCAGCGAAAAAACATACCAATTTTGCTGTCAAAACGCTTGTTTTTGCCATCCTACACAAACAGACAGACCCGCAGGCAAAAGACATTGCCGCTGTCGGTGATACTGACTTCCCCCGCGTATTTCTGGGCAACCCGGCGGAGTGCGGGCAGCCCCAGGCCATGGTCGCCTTCGGTCTTGGTGCTTTGAATTTCGCCGTTTTTGTAGTGCAGCGGCCCGGGGAGCGGATTGGTAACGGTAATCAACAGGATATTTTTTTGGCTTTGTATTTTGCAGTGTACCGCCGGGTTTGGTGTGCCTTCCTGTGCCTTCATGGAAGTGACCGCATCCGCCACATTGTCCAGGGCGATCCCCATAATGGAAGCGATATCATACGCCAGGGTCGTTTCTATATCCAGCAAGTCCGCCTGTACCGAAAAGTTAGCCCCCAGTTCCCGAATCTGGGCCGCCTTGTAGGAGATCATGGCGTCAATCAAAGAAACCCCTGTGTAATATTCCGGTTCCACCTGTTTCAAATCCCCCAGCACAGCCCAGATCCGGTTATTCACGCTGTCATAGTTTTGCTGTTCCATATCGACTTTCAGGCTGAAGAGCAGGTTTTTTAACTCATGCCGCATTTCCCCGGTCTGCCGTTGAAACGCTTCAATGCCGGTGATCCGGCGTGATTGGGCGTAGAGCTGCCCCTGCAGGACTTGGGTTTGCAGCCGGATCTCGTAATAGGTGAGCAGCCGGACATACATATAAAAAGTCAAAAGATTCAGGGCGAGCAAAAAGAGCCCCAAAAGAACCCCGTCAAAATAGAGATTTATTCCTGCAGTATTCTGCAGGGGGCCAAACACTACCGCAAAACGGGTAATCAGCACCGTGGAACCCATGGGCGGCAGAACCGTCATAATCCAGAAGTACAGGGGCAGATTCCCCCGGCGGTTTTTCAACACCCAATAGTAAAAAAAGGCCCATCCCAATACAGCCAGGTACAGCAGAACGAATTCCACATTGTAGCCGGGAGAATACCGGGGGAGCATTCCTCCGAAATAATAGCGGATAAAAAAATTGCGGGTGGTATCCATGCAGGCTTCTACGCCGATGTAGTAGATGGCGGTAAAAAAAGACTCCCGCCAATCCCCGCAAAGCAGGGCAAACAGGAAAAGAATTGCCACCCAGCGGAGTTCATTGCCCGTTGCGGTGCCCACGGAATACAGCCTCCATATTATGTAGCAGACGGGAAAGCTCACGAGTAATACTACGCGCCGTAGTTTTGATGCGGGCCTGAGACGTCGGACAAGATGCCGGTGATAAAACAGGATATACCAGCCGGCGATAACCAAAAGCCCCCTCAGCGCTTCCATGAGAAAATTAGGGGAATACGTCATGGGAGACCTCCGGTGTAATAGTCCATAATTTTTCGGCGCACCTCTTTTTGTTTGCCCCGTGCCAGGGCTAAGCCGCGACCGCCGGGCAGGAACAGGGTAGTTTTTTCAAACCGTTCCACATTGTCTAAATTGACCAGTATCGAATGATGTATCCTGACAAAACCGGGGTGTTTCAACCGGACTTCCACCTCGTCGAGTTTCCCGTAAAAGATTTTAACATCCGTTTTGGTTATCATCTCAATTTTGTGCCGATTGCTTTCAAAAAACAAAATGTCCCCCAGGGGCATCCGAAACATAGTGTCATTGAAGTGGTATATAAACACCTGCTGTGGATTCCGCAGATCCTTGTAAACCCGCAGGAGTAGTGACTTTACTTCAGCTTCGTCAAAGGGTTTCGACAGGAAGGCGGTTGTATCAAACTGAAAGAGATGCTTGCAATAGGATTCATGGGCGGATATAAAGATCAGAACCAGCTCCGCGAAGTCCTGTCTTATTTGCTCCGCCACCGCTATCCCGGTGGTGTCCCCCAGTTCGATATCCAGAAAAATTATATCGAAAGGGGCTTTCTGATTAAGGGCCTCAAGTACCATGGCGCCGCTATGAAAAACTTGTATGTGCATGGGTTCGGGCAACAGGCGCCCATAACCATTCAAGAGGGTTTCCAGATAGTCTGCTATGGTGAGGTCATCATCACATATTGCAATCTCAATCATGGCTGGATGGCTCCCCCGGATACGATAAACTAATTTTGACGTTTAATTCAAGGGATGATGGCTGAATACATCCCGCTCCAGGGGCCTTTTATGCCGTCGGTGTTTTCCCAACGCATGGCGAAATAGCAGGTCTTGCCCCGTTGGCTTTCATCGAAATCGAAGAGGCAAGGGCTGATGGGGTCGAAGACGATATGGACCAGATCGTCTATACCGGCGGGGCTGCTGTCCAGAATAGCCCAGCGGAATTCTATACCATATAGGTGATCCGGTTTGATCCACCGATCGCTGCCCTCGTCGTGATAATGGACCACGAGCCGACGGATGACGGAGCGGTCAATTTCCGCTTTCGGGGCGGTGACGGGCATAGGGGCCTTCCCGAAATTTTGGGGGTGATCGGTACTCATAACCTTGTTATACCCTGCTTTCGCCGGTAACGCCAGTGGAAACACCTACCAAATTTGCTGCCAAAACGCCTGTTTTTGCTGTTTAGCGGGAATTTTGCCATCTAGCCCGAAACGCCCCCTTCCCTATACTGAGCCACCCCCCTGGATCAAACGTCCCGGCGAGGTTATATTCAGTGTATAGACGATGAAGCCAAAAAGCTGTTGCAGCGGATCGCAGAGAATACCGACAAGATTCTCTGTGCAATTGAAACACCGGAAAAACCCAGCCAGAAAGTCATAAACTATATAGGACTGGGCGCCAGCGTCGCCGGGATTATGAGTCTGATCGACCTACTCAAAAATTGGTTTGGAGGTTAAGCTATGGGTATGCAAATTTTTCTGACCGTGGTTCTTTTCGCTATCGCTATCGTCTGCTTTGTTACCAGCCACCGCACGAGCAAGCGCAAAGACTAAACGCATGGTGTCTGGTATACGCCTTGACGCCAGTCACCATTTGCGCTCCGTCAGCACTATACCGGATACAGTTGTTTTGTTTCTTTATGCCGTGAGAAGAGGCAGAATAATATAGGACGCCATTAAATAGAAGATTTCCGCCGTTTCTACCGCCGCGCCCAGGGCATCCCCGGTGTATCCCCCCAGGGATTTTTCATACAGACGGGCGTAAAATAACGCAGTAAGGGGGCCTATCACCAGGGACAGTCCCGGAATCAGGGCAACCGGAAGGAAGGCCGGAGAAGCTGCCGCCCCTAAAAAACCGGTGTCAAAACACAGGGGCAGCGCCAGGGCGGCAAGCTTTAGCAGGCCCCAGGCAAGGAGCAGCCAGAGCAGTAGTCCGGTAATAAGGCCCAGGACACAGCGAAACGGTTTTGCGTCCCTGGTCAGCGCGCCGAGGCCGCCGGGGTTTGCAGGGTGCGTCATGCAGGGGATTAGGGATGCTGCGAATCTGCCGCAAAGGGGGTAGGCCAGTAGTAGTGCGGGATAACGGAAAATAAAGGGGGCAAGGGCGCAGAGGAGCGAGGTTTTAAGGGCAAGAACGGCAAATCCCGCGAAGAATCCATATACGCCGATCCGGGAGTCCTTCAATATAGCCTGCCGTTTTTCTTTGTCCGCCGATCCCAGAAAGGCATCGGCGGTATCCATGAGGCCGTCCAGGTGAAAAAGATTAAAACAGCAATACTGCGCAATGAGAACGATGATACCGGTTAAGAGGGGATTATTCCACAACAGGGAACATCCCCCGAATACCAGCAATCCTGCCAGGGCCGGACATACCCCAGTGACGGGAAGATAGTAATCCATTCGGGAAGGATCAAAGGTAAACCGTATCTTAACCGGTATGCGCGAAACAATACTGAGGGTTGAAAGAAAGCGGTCGAACATTAATACTTTTCTTCCGCCTTTTCGGTGTCCGAAACATGGCCTTGGGAAAAGGACGCCATTTCCCGGGCCGCCCGGACACCCAACCCAACGATATGCCCGCCGATAACCGCGCCGGTGCCTTCCCCCAGGCGCATATCAAGGTCCACGATGGGTTCCAGCCCCATCTTTTCCAGCAGCGGCTTATGCCCGGCGACCTTGGAAAGATGCCCCGCAAAAAGCCAGTCCGAAACCTTGGGGTTTATCAGGTACGCCATATAGGCGGCGGAACTTACCGGGAACCCGTCAAGGACACAGGCAATGCCCCTGCCCTCAAGCCCCAGGATGAGGCCGGCCATCATGGCAAAATCTGCGGACCCGAGTTTTTGCAGAATGGCCTTCCCGTCCTTGGGCGGCGGATTCCGGTTTTTCACGGCCCCCTGTACGATCATCCGCTTATGTTCCAGCATTGCTTTATCAATGCCGGTTCCCCGGTCTACCACATCATCAATGCTAAATCCCGCCGCCACCAGCATTGCTGCCGCAGTACTGGTGTTGCCTATGCCCAGGTCTCCGATGGCGGTCATGTCCAGCCCCCGGTCCGCCGCATCCTGCGCCAGGGCTTTGCCCCGGGCCAGGGCCTTTTCGGTTTCCTCCATTGTAAGGGCATCTTCTTTAAAACTATTCCTGCTGCCTTGGCAAATCCGCGTCCGTACAAAGGAACATACCGGTTTCAGTTCAGCATCCGGGGGAAAATCTTCCCCGATCACCCCGGCGTCTACCAGAATAACTTCCCAGCCGCATCCCCCCGCCAGGGCGTTTATCCCCGCGCCGCCTGAAAGAATGTTGAACATCATCTGCCGGGAAACCTCCTGGGGATACAGTGACACCCCTTCCGCGGCGATACCGTGATCCCCCGCAAACACATAAATGCCCTTTTTCTCAAGCCGGGGAGGAACCTTCCCCTGTATCTCCGCCATCTTAACGCAGTAGGTTTCCAGTTTCCCCAAGCTGCCCCGTGGTTTGGTAAGATCATCCAAATGAGCTTCCATCGCAGTTTTAATGTTCTCCATGTTTAATACCTCCTGTATGTTCATGAATTAAAAAGATATCTACCACGAACCACACTAACGGCACGAACCATCTATCACCATTTCATGCTTTTGTTCGTGGTATACTATTTTTCACACTACACTATCCTTTTGCCATTGATTAACATACTGTTTTATTGAACAGGTGCCGGCGGAAACTTCTTTCCAGGAAAAAACTTCCAGGTTTATGTTTCCGGTAAAAGACTTGAGCAAGGGGAATAGTTCCCCGAACCATTGTTCCGTTGCCCGCACCGGCCGGTGATCCGGCAGCCGGCCGTCAAGGGCGGCTTTTTCCCGGTCAATGCCGTGGAGGTGTATCTCCCCGATACGCTCCCGGTGCTTTGCAAAAAAATCCGCCGGGGGTTTCCCTTCCATGAGCAGATGCCCCGTGTCCATACAGAGCCCCACATCCCCGTCAAGGTAGGGCAGTAACGCGTCAAGCCAGCCGGGGTTTGTGTTTTCCACGAGAAAGCGGACTGGTAAGTCCGTACGGTACGATGGCAGAGAACCCGGCGATCCTGTTTCCGATGATGTGGAATCCCGCGAACCGGATTGCGGGAACGGGGGATATTTTTTTCCCCAGCTATTAACCAGAGATCCTAATGCCGGGGCGTTTTCCGTCAATCCGGGGTGAACAATAAAATTACGCGCCAGGGGATTAAGCCGGTGTACCAGTTCCTCGTGTTCCGGCAAAAGGGTATCCGGCAGGTGTGCGGTAAAAATAAAGCGATCCGCGAATTGCCGTATCCCCTCCCATTCGGCGTCAAGCTGATCCCGGATTTCGCCGTTATAGATGAAAAACAGTAATTCTACACCCTGCACATCCGGCTTGTCCGCAAGGAAGCGCAGGTTTTCCAGGTAGGTTCCGGGGATAACCCAGGAAGGAACCACCAAATGGGCATTGGGGAAAATGGTCTCTGCGAGACTTCCCACTATTTAACCCTCAAAGGAATGCCGGAAACCATGAACTCTACTCGATCCGCAGCCGCAGCGATCCTGCGGTTTGCCTCGGCCAGAAGCAGGTTATATCGCCGGGTGGTTTCATCGAAGGGAACATTCCCCAGCCCTGTCTCATTAGTCACCAGGATACAATCCTTCATGTTGCTAATCGAAGAATCCAGGAGCCGGGGGAAATCGTCCTCCCGCTTGTAGTACATGATGTTGTTTACCCACAGGGCCAGACAGTCCACCAGCGCCCGCTCTCCCGCCGCGGCAATCGCCCGGTCCAGTTCCAGGGGCTCCTCAATGGTATTGAACCCAAGGCCGCATCGTTCTGTTTGGTGCCGTTTTATGCGGAGCTTCATTTCATCGTCCAGGGCTTCCGCAGTGGCGATAAAGGAAACCGGCATTTCCGGTGAGGGGCGCCATGTTTGCAGGGCTATATCCAGTGCACGGCGGGATTTTCCCGACTTAATGCCGCCGGTAATAAGTATGATCATGGTTAAGCCGTTCCTCCCCCGGCGGTGTTCCGCCATAGTTCCAGGGATTGTAACATGAAAGCACGGATATCCATGTCATAT
>BNUR01000046.1 GCA_025997495.1 Spirochaetia bacterium
ACACCTTTACTGATTCGGCCTTAGCCCGGTACCTGGGAATGCTTTTTTACCGGGGACCGGGGATAAGGATGCGGAGGCGTTCCTCTTCCTTAACCGGGGCGAAACCGCTCCACCCAATCACATTGAACCGCGCCTTGCCTGCGGGAACAGGAAATTCTCCCTCCAGGGATGTGGGCACGGGATAGGGGTAAACCCGTGGGGCATTGGCGAAGGCAATTTTTAGAGCGTCCCGTTCTATCCGGGCATCGTCGTCGTTCCCGTTACCCCGGTAAAAAAGCATTCCCAGGTACCGGGCTAAGGCCGAATCAGTAAAGGTGTTTTTTCCCGCCGCCGGGTCGGGGGGTATGGTGGTGGATTCCTCCAGGGCTTTCTTCTGCATGTTGTCCACAATGATACCGTACTTGGTAGACAGGAACCGCAGCTTATCGTTCATCCGCCGGATTTCGACCATGGCGCCCTCAAGATCATTTTCGTGGTAATAGTTGAGGGCGTTAAAAGCATTGCTGTAGATATCCTCGTAATCCTCCCCGGCATATTCCCGGGTAGTATCGTTAAGAAGGTAGGTTCCAATTTCCATGGTGATACTTTTGGTATAAGCCGCTTCAATGGCCCGTTCCCCTGCCTGGAGCAATTCCGTAGACCGGCGGTATTCCTGCGCATAGTGGTTGAGCATCCCCGCGTCAAGGTAATAGAGGACGGCGTCCTTGTTCCGGTATAAGTTTTTTTTATCCCGTTCAATGGCCGCTATCCCGTCCCCGTATTCACCCTTATGGGCCAGGTTATCAACCCTTACGTAGGGATTCCCCGAGGCGCAGGAAAAAAACAGGGGACATAAAATAGTCAATAGAAGAACGTAAGTTAGTTTTCGCATGGGTATTAGCCTACTATACCCTGCGGTATACCCCTTGCCAATACCCCTTGCCTCGGTTCTGGGGTGGCTATTCCCACCGGGGTGTAGTATAGTTGGCGTAAGGGAGCATAAAATTATGACAGCAGCATTAAAAGAACAGCCTGTTTATACCTATGCCGATGTCCTGGAGTGGGAGGAGGATGTCCACGCCGAGATCATTGACGGGGAGTTCTACATGATGGCGGAACCGTCTACCATCCATCAGATCATTAGCCGGGAATTGTTTGTCCGAATTTATACCTTCCTTAAAGGGAAGCCCTGTCAGGCTTTTTACGCCCCCTTCGGCGTCCGACCCGATCCCAAGTGGGATAACAGCGATACCACCTCCGTTCAACCGGATATCCTGGTTATCTGCGACGAGTCTAAGATAAGCGAGCGGGGCTGCCATGGCGCGCCGGACTTTATCATCGAGATCCTGTCCCCTTCCACCTCCCATGTAGACCTGGAGGTCAAGTTTGAGCTCTACCAGCGGATAGGGGTGCGGGAATACTGGATCGTCGACCCGAAACTCCGCCGGGTCTCCGTCCACCTTCTGACGAACGGCGCCTATACAACCACCACCTATCACGATACCGATACGGTGGGGGTGAGTGTCCTCCCCGGCTGTACCATCAACCTGAAAGAAGTCTTCCCAAACTAAAGGCCCCGGTAGTATATGCCGTTTAAATGGTATATATTCCCCCTATGCGTCATTTTGAAGTAGTATCCCCTTTCCAGCCCGCCGGGGATCAGGGCGAGGCAATCGCGGCCCTTGCCGGGGGCATTAAGGCCGGCGACCGGTTTCAGACCCTCCAGGGGGTTACCGGTTCCGGCAAAACCTTTACCATGGCGAAGATCATTGAGGCGGTGCAGATGCCCACCCTGATCATCAGCCACAACAAGACCCTGGCGGCCCAGCTTTTCCGGGAGTTCAAGGGCTTCTTCCCCCACAACGCCGTTGAGTATTACGTTTCCTATTACGATTACTATCAGCCCGAGGCTTATGTTGCCAGCCGGGATCTGTATATAGAAAAAGACGCTTCTATTAATGATGAGATTGAGCGGATGCGCTTATCGGCGACCCGGAGCCTTATGGAACGGGAGGATGTGATCATCGTGGCCACGGTTTCCTGCATCTACGGTTTAGCCACCCCGGAAATCTACCGGAAGATGACCGCCACCTTTTCTGTGGGGGAGACCATCGATGTGGACGCCCTGATGCGCCGCTTTATTGAGCTGCAATACGAGCGGAACGATGCGGTGCTGGAGCGGGGCAACTTCCGCCGCCGTGGTGATACCCTGGACATCTACCCCGCCTACCTTGAGGACGCTTACCGGGTGGACATCGACTGGGACGAGGTCAAACGGATCCGCCGGTTCAACCCCATTTCCGGGGAGGTGTTTGAGGAACTGGACCGGGCCATGATCTACCCCGCCAAACAATTCGTCATGCCCGCGGAAATGATCCACAACGCCCTGGGCCGGATCAAGGATGAACTGGCGGATCGCTACGAATTCCTCAAAAGTACCGGCAAACTTATGGAGGCCGAACGCCTGAAGACCCGGGTGGAATACGATATTGAGATGCTTACCGAAATGGGCTACTGTCCGGGCATCGAAAACTATTCCGCCCCCCTGGCGGGCCGCGCTCCGGGAGAAGCGCCGGACAGCCTGATTGATTACTTTCCAAAACGGCACCTCACTTTTATTGATGAAAGCCATGTAACCCTGCCCCAGATTGGGGCCATGTACGCCGGGGATCGCAGCCGCAAAACCAGCCTGGTAGACTACGGCTTCCGCCTTCCCTGCGCCCTGGACAACCGCCCCCTGCGCTTTGACGAATTCGCCGAACGGCTGGATAAAACAATCTACGTTTCTGCCACCCCGAACAAAACCGAGATGGACCAGTCTGCCAGAGTAGTCCAGCAACTAATCCGCCCCACGGGCCTTCTGGATCCGATTATTGAGGTGCGCCCCAGTGACGGCCAGATGGAGGACATCTACGGCGAAATCCGCAGCCGCATTGCCGCCGGGGAACGTTCCCTCATTCTCACCCTGACGAAAAAGATGGCAGAGGATCTGACGGACTATCTCACCGGCCTGGGGCTCAAGGTGCGGTACATCCACAGCGAGGTGGAAACCATTGAGCGGGTAGAGATACTAACCCAGCTTCGCCAGGGAACCTTCGACGTACTGGTGGGGATCAACCTCCTCCGGGAAGGGATAGACCTGCCGGAAGTTTCCTTCATAGCAATTCTGGACGCCGACAAAATAGGGTTCCTGCGATCCCTCACCAGTCTGGTACAGATAATCGGGCGGGCGGCCCGGAACGCGGCAGGGAAAGTAATTATGTACGCCGACCGTATGAGTGACGCCATGACGGCGGCCATTGCCGAAACCGAGCGTCGGCGTGCCATTCAGACGGCGTATAACGAAGCCCACGGCATTACCCCCACCACGGTGAAGAAGGCCATTGAGGACATTCTGACCCGTCATGCGGAGGAACAGCAGGACGCCGCCGCTACCAGTGTGGAGGTTCTCAAGAGATCCTACAACGTGCTCATCCCCGCCCAGCGCAAACAGCTTATCCGCGCATTGGAAGGGGAGATGCTGGAACACGCGAAAAATTTAGAGTACGAACTGGCCGCGGCAATCCGGGACGAAATAGCAAAGGTGCAGGAAGTTGGAAAGCGGTAGCGGCCTGTCATAGGGAGGCCGGATCATTGGGATTTTTTGCAGGATACGGTCCCAATAAGAAGATAAACCACGAAAAAGACAGGAAACACACGAAAAAAGGCTGATAAAGAATTGCACCTTAATGTTTCTTTTTCGTGTGTTTCGTATTTTTCGTGGTTATTCTTCAAAATGAGAATTCCCGAAGGACGAAAAAAAAGGCCGTGACCAACCCCGAATAACCCCCTTAAACTATGCCGATATGATGAACGCCTTCCCTCCTGTAGCAATGGCGCTGATACTGGTAGCTGTATTGGTCGGCTTTGTCATTTTTATCGTAGGTTTCAGCAAACATGGCGTCAATTTTCTCAAATATGGTTTTAAGCAGATCATACTGGATAGTTTCCTCGAAAAACGCTTTGACGCTAAGTTGACAGCAAACATCAATGCACTTGACGCTAAAATTGTGGCGATAGAAACAAACCACTTCGCCCACCTTAAAAACTTTCTCACCGAGCTTACCAGTATCCTGCTGGACAAAGGCGTTATCAACAACACTGACAAGGCGCGGCTGGACAACGAGCTAAGGGGTATGTAGGTCGTCATTTAAGGGCGCCAGGCGCCATAGGCGTTAACCGAAGAACGAAAGGGGGTATGGGGTAGATCATTCCCCTTCGTACTGCAACCTATACAGCCCCGCGTACAGCCCGTTCTGCGCTATCAGTTCCTGGTGGGTTCCCTGCTCCACAAGACGGCCGCCGGAAAGAACCAGGATACGGTTGGCATGGCGGATGGTGGAGAGACGGTGGGCGATGACAATGGAAGTGCGGTTTACCAGAACCCGTTGGAGTCCCAACTGGATCAGGTGTTCGGTTTCGGTGTCAACGGAACTGGTAGCCTCATCCAGGATCACCACCGCGGGATTGTGGGCAATGACCCGGGCAAAGCTGATGAGCTGCCGCTGGCCGGAGGAAATATTGGCGGCCCCTTCGGAAAGTTTGGTTTGATAGCCGTCACTAAGGCGGGAGATAAATTCGTGGGCGTGGACAGCCCGGGCGGCGTCCTCCACCTGTGCTGTTGTGAGGGGCAGCCCCAGGGTGATGTTATCCGCCACGGCGCCTGAAAACAGGAACACGTCCTGTAACACGGGAAGCACGGAGCGGCGCAGTTCACCCAGGGGAATGTCCGTGATGGGGATGCCGTCCAGGGTTATGCGTCCCGAATCAATGTCCCAGAGCCGGGCAAGCACGTTAGTAATAGTGGTTTTACCGGCGCCGGTATAGCCAACGATGGCGATCATTTCCCCTTTCTTAACAGTAAAACTAAGATCCTTTAGTACCGGCTCTCGGGAACCAGTAGGTTCCTTGGTATAGGAGAAGGAAACATTTTCAAAGGCAATGTCTCCCCGGATGGGAAAGTGCGGACTGGTAAGCCCCTCCACAGAAACGCTGCCCGTATCGGGAATGTGTTCGTCCGTGTCCAGGAGTTTAAAGACCCGTTCGCCGCCGGCCATGGCGGACTGGAGAAGGGTGTACTTTTCCGAAATATCCATCACCGGGGCGTAGAACATTGCCACCAGGTTGATGAAGGCTATGAGCACACCCAGGGAAAGGGACAGGTTAAAGACCATGGCGGCCCCTACCACGATCACCGCCGACACCGTTAGTGTGGACAGGAATTCTACCAGGGGACGGAAGGTGGCAAAGACGTACATCTCTCCCAGGTTGGCGTGGAGGAGTTCCGCGTTCCGTTTCGCAAATTCCCGGCTGCTCTTTTTCCCGCCGCGGAAAAGCTGCACCACCTGGATGCCGGATATCCGTTCCGAAAGATAGGAGTTTACCCGCGATGAGGCCTGCCGCTGCTGCCGGAACGCGTCCCGGGCCTTGACGCGGCTTACCGCGGTGATCCACGCTACCAGCGGCAGGATCAGGATGACCACCAGGGCCAGTTTGGGGGAAAGCAGGAACAGGGTAACGAGGACGCCAACCATTACCGAAAGGTCTTTGAGGAAGGCCACCATGACGGTGGTAAAAAATTCGTTCAGGGTTTCCACATCCCCGGTAAGCCGGGTAACGATTCTGCCCACGGGATGCCGGGAAATAAACGCGGTGGACTGGGACGCGGTTTTCTTAAACAAGTCCAGGCGCATTTCCTTCATGGCCCGCTGACCGATGAGGGAACTGGTCCAGGTCTGGAAAAAGGTACACACAAACACTAAGATAAGGATGATGAACATCTCCGTTACAACAGAGAGGATACGGGAAAAGTCCCGGTCCCGGATAGCCCGGATTTCACCGGCAGGGAGGGCGTAGAGGTCGGCCGTTTTGACGGCTGCGGTTAAAACCGCTTCAGTGTCCGCGCCCCGGAGAAAAAGGCCGGGGTGGGCATCCATCACCGCAAGGGCGGGATCGCGGGCGGATCCGCCTTGTTCAACGGTAAAGACGTACCACTGATCCCCGTCCAGGATACCCGCCGAGTGCAGTTCTACCTCCGCAGCTGCAGTGATAGTACGATCCTGTGGTATAAAACGATTTGTCCCAACAGTGATACTACCCTTAGTATTGTTGAGCAGGGCCAGAGATTTTTGTGTCCCTGCCGAAAGGGATGTATCCCCGGGCTGCCGGAGCAGGAGATACCGGGCCAGAATCGCGTCGTCGATGAGCCGCTGCATTTTTATCGGGATAGCCAGCTCCCCCAGGGTGGAAAGGGCCAGGGCGATAATCATAACAACGCAGAGCAGGCGGTAGGGTTTTATGTAGCCGATGATGCGCCGCACCAATGTGCCGTCGTAGCCCTTTACCACCTCCTCGGTTTCAAAATAATCAGCCATGGGCACCGTCCCGGGGAACTATATTCCCCTGCTCAAGCCGTTGCAGTTCCGCCATCCGTGCATAGAAGCCGCCTTTTTCAAGTAATTCCCTTGGTGAACCGCTTTCCGTTATCCGGCCCTGATCCAGCACTAATACTAAGTCGGTGTAGGCAAGGGTGGAAACCCGGTGGGAAACGATCACCGCCGTGGAACTGCGGCCCGTCCGGATTTTCTGTTCCCGCTCCTCCTGAAGCCCCCGGAGTATCCGCTTTTCCGTTTCCGCATCAACGGCGGAAAGGGAATCGTCCAGAATGAGGCATTCGGTGTCCATGACGAAGGCCCGGGCAATGGCGGTACGTTGTTTTTGCCCCCCCGAAAGGGTAAGCCCCCGCTCACCAATGGTGGTATCCCAACCCTCTTTGAAGGCCGCCAAATCCCGGTCCAGTGCGGCAAGATCCGCGCTCGCTTTGACGCGCGCATCGAAGATGCCAGCATCAAAGATGCCGGTATCTTCGGGAGTCTCCAGGCCGTAGGCGATGTTGTTCCGTATGGAATCCGAAAACAGGTAGCTATCCTGGGGTGTCACCGCGAAAAGGGAACGCAGCTCTTCCAGATCCCAGTCCCGCACATCAACGCCGCGCACAAATACTGTGCCGGTTGGCGGATCCACCATGCGGGTCAGGGTTTTGAGCAGGGTAGATTTGCCGGAACCGGTGCGGCCCAGAATGCCTACCCACGTACCCCGTGGTATGTTCACGGAAACATTCTCCAGAACTTTTTTCGGATCTGCTGATCCGCAGTCTCCATAGGCAAAGCTCAGGTTCCGTATTTCAATTTCGTTCACCGTCAAACCTACTGGTTTGCACTTCCTTGGCTCAGGGTGTTTCGCAACCGCGGGTGAAACTATGGATGGTGTTGTGCCCAGTACCGCGTTCACCCGGCCCAGGCTCACGGCGCCCCGCTGTATCAGGTTCACCATGAACCCGGCGCCCATGAGGGGCCAGATAAGCATCTGGAAATAGCTGAAAAGGGCCACCAGTTCGCCGGGGCTCATGAGGCCCTCCACCACCCGGCGGCCCCCCACCAGGAGGAGGATTAGGGAGGTGAGGCCCGAAAGGAAGGTGATGAAGGGGAAAAATATCCCGAAGGTCTTGACCAGAGCCATGTTGGCGTCCCGGTAATCATCGTTGGTGTCCGCAAACTTTTTGATGAACCACCATTCCTTTACGAAGGATTTTATCACCCGGATACCGGAAAAGGTTTCCTGAACCGCGTCGCTCATAGCGGAATAGGTTTCCTGCGCCCTCTGGAATTGTTTCCCCACCGTATGCCCAAAGAAGAGTAT
Organism: Spirochaetia bacterium; assembly: GCA_025997495.1. Taxonomy (GTDB): domain Bacteria; phylum Spirochaetota; class Spirochaetia; order Treponematales; family Breznakiellaceae; genus Termitinema. Next base: position 7,717 of record BNUR01000046.1, read on the forward strand.
CAGTACGGTGATGGGCAGCAGGGGGATCACCGCGAAGGCCGCGGTCCGGGTATCCTGGATAAAAATAATCACCAGGATTGCCGCGGCAAGGACGGTGCCGTCCACCAGAGCCACAAGCCCCATGCCGATGGCGTTCCGCACCGCACCCACATCGTTGGTGGCACGGGCCATGAGGTCACCGATTTTGTTTTCCTGGTAGTAATCGTAGGACAGGACAAGGAGGTGGTCGAACAGTCTGCCCCGGAGTTCCGTTTCAATGCGCCGGGAGGAACCGTGGATAAAATACCGCCAGAGGAAACGCCCCGTGCCGATGAGCAGCATTGCCCCGGCCATACCGAGGCAGAGCAGAAAAATTTGCATGAGCGCGCCGTTCTCATTGAACGCACCGTTCTCCTGGAACGCAGTATTACTGCCGTTGATACTCCCTATGGAAATCAGATCCACCGCCTGACGGGTAAACTGGGGGATCAGCACCTGGGCGGCGTCCACAAAAAGGAGGCAGAGGAAGCCCAGGATATATTGCCGGCGGTACCGGGCAAGGTAGGGCAGAATGGTTTTGTATTCCCCGATAGATATTTTATGCTTCTTTTCAGCCGTCATTTTTTCTTTAAGTCCGCTTCGAACCAGGTGACCCAACTGTTCTGTTTCTTCTTGATCTGCTCCTCCTCATCCCGGTCTCCCAGAACAAGGGCGAAACGGCGAAGGGCCGAAAGAAAGATAATTGCCAGTTTGAGATCATCACTGCTTTTGGTGGACAATTCATATTTTTCCCGGTACCGGTCCGCCGCCTGGGAGAGCAGTTTCTTTACCAGATGCAGATGATACATCGTAGGCTCATAGTCAGGGGATCGGGGATCCGTATTGGCCGCCGCCTTTTTCAAATCCAGGATGTTTTTCGCCACCGTTGCAAACCGTCCCTCAAATTCTACAAAAGACCACTTCCATTTGGAATTCTCCCCAAAGGCATCTTCCAAAAGCCGGAGGGTAAGCCCGATCTTGCGGACAATCCGGTACCGGTCTGCGGCGCCCATGGCGGCAATCCCGACGAGCCTGCCCTCGTAATCCGCAAAGGGGACGTCCACATAATTACTCACCACCCCTTCCATGTAAGTGATGGCCTTTAAAAACGATTTCCGGGCGTCATTGAGGGCGGCATCGTCCTTGGCCCCTAATACAATATAGTTAGACGTAAGGTCGAGCGCATCCTCCGCAAGGCCCACCAGCTTCATGGCCGCGGCGTCACTGTTCTGATGGAGCAGGGATATTGTTTCCTTTTCCCGCTTGAGGATGTCCTCGATGGCCTCACGAAAACTGCCCGTAAGAACCATATACCGGCTTTGTTCATCGGCGGAAGTTTTCGTCATTGCTCACCCCCTTACTTCCGGAATCAAAGATTCCTTGTATTTCCCCAGCAGTTCATCCGCGTGGGCCAGCGCCGCCGCGCCCCCGGCATCCCCCGCCAGCATCCGGGCAATTTCCCCCCGGAGCGTATTTCCGGACAGCACGGAAATAACGGTAGTAGTTCTGCCACCGCCGGTTTTCTTTTCAACCTTCAAATGATTATCCGCCCGAACCGCGATACTGGCAAGATGGGTCACGCAAAAAATCTGCTTAATGCCGCCGATTTTTTTCAAATAATCCCCCACCGCCAGGGCGACCTCCCCCCCAATGCCGGTATCGATCTCGTCAAACACCAGGGTTTCCTGCGTATCGGCATTGCCGTCTCCGGCAAGCACCGTCTTTACGGCCAGCATCACCCGGGAAAGTTCCCCCCCGGAGGCAATCCGGGACAGATCCTTCAAAGGCTCCCCGGCATTGGCGGAGATGAGAAATTCCACTTCCTCCGCGCCCCAGGGCCCGATCACCAGGGCGGTTCGCCGACCGGATGCTCCTTGCGTACCTTCCGCATGCCCCCGGGGATTTACCCCCACCGCAAACCGGGCATTGGGCATACCCAGGCTCTTGAGAATAGCGGTGATCCCTTCCCCCAGCTTGGCCGCCCCGGCGCGCCGTTTTGCACCCAAAGCCGCGGCCCGCCCCGTAAGATCCTTCTCCAACAGGGCAATCTCCGCGCCCAGCTTATCCCGGTTTTCCCCGGCATTGGAAAGGGCGTCAATCTCCGCTTCTGCTGCGGCCCGGTACGCCAGGATGCTATCCTCGTCACCGGCGCCGGCCGCTCCTTTCTGGGCGGTAAGCTTCCCGTATTTCTTTCGCAGACGGTACAGCAGGGCCAGCCGTTCCTCCACTTCCTCCAGCCGCCCCGGTTCGTAACGGAGGGCGTCCCGGTAGGCGCGAAGCTCCTCCGCCATATCCTCCGCCTCGTAGTACAAATCCGCCATCCGCTGCTGTTTGGCCGCAAGATCCCCGTCAATGGCGGCGGCATTTTCCAGGGCGGCACGGACACGCCGGGCAAGTGACACCACCGAACCCTCATCTTCAAACATGGCGGCGGCGGCGGCATTGGTATACCCCGCCAGTTTTTCAAAGGAGGCCAGCCGCTTGGACTCGGTTTCCAGGTCACGGCTCTCCCCGCTTTTGATGGCCGCCTTATCAATTTCTTCTATAGAATAGCGGAGTATCTCCAACCGGGCGTCCCTATCCCGTTCATTGGCGGTGGAGGTTTCCAGGGCCTTCTTTTTTTCCGCTAGTTGAAGGAACAGCCCGTTGAAAGCGGCGGCTTCCTCTTCCAGGCCGGCAAAGCGATCCAGGTATTTCCGGTGGCTCTCCTTGTGCAGCAGGGATTCGTGGGAGTGCTGGCCGTGGAGGTCAAAGAGGAGGCCCATACATTGCTCCAGGTCATTCCGGCTCACCGGCACATCCTGGAGGTATATGGAAGAACGCCCCGATGTTTTGATGTTCCGCCGGACAATGATGCGCCGGTCTTCGGCGGCAATATCCCGGCCGGCGAGCCAGTCCAGCACATCCCGGTTATCCGGCGAAATGCTTACTACCGCGGATACCGACGCCTCTTCACTCCCGGTACGGATCACCGCCGGGTCTGCCTTTGCCCCCAGGAGGAAACTCAGGGCCCCCACGATGATGGACTTCCCCGCGCCGGTTTCCCCGGTAAGGATGGTAAGCCCCCCCTCAAAGGAAACCGAAAGGTTGTCGATCAACGCATAGTTGCGAATATTGAGTTCCTCAAGCATGGGGCGCCCCTTCGGTCAAACTGCCGCCAGACCAGTTGAGCTTAGTACGCAGGGCATTGTAAAACCCCTCCCTATCCGAGGCGATGAGCAGGGCGTCACGGGGGGAACGGCGTATGTAAATCCTATCCCTGGGTTCCAGGGATTCCGCCACCTGGCCGTCTATGGTAAGGATGATGCCGCTCCGCTGTTCGCTTTCCAGTTCCACGATCACCGTTTCGTGGGCGGGAACCACCATGGGCCGGTTGGACAGGGTAAAGGGGCAGACCGGGTTGATAATCACCGCCGCCAATTCCGGATCAAGGATGGGCCCCCCGGCGGCTACCGAGTAGGCGGTGGAACCCGTGGGGGTCGCCACGATAAGCCCGTCGGAACGGTAATGCCCCAAGCGAATTTTATTCGCACGAATTGTATTTTCATAGATCCCGTCCGCACCGCCATCCCCCTCCACCACGGACTCAACCCCCAGGCCGATAAGCCGGGCGATTCCCAGGGCGGAGATTACCGCGTCGTTCAGGCAGGTTTCCCGGGTGATGGTTTTGCCCTGCCGCTCCACCCGGATATCCAGCATGAGCCGCCGGGAAAGAACCGCCTCACCCCTGATCCAGGAGTCAAAGACCTGCACCCATTCTTTGGGATGAACCGCGGCGATAAAGCCCAGGGAACCAAGGTTTACCGGGAAAATGGGAACACCCAGGGGCGCAAGAGTCCGGGCCGCGTAGAGCACCGTGCCGTCACCGCCCAGGCTGAAACAGCAGTCGTATTCACCATCGGCCTTAAAATCGCCCTGGCCGTCAAAGAAAAAGGAATGGGTTTGTATACCCCGGCCGCGCAGTTCCGCCTCGATTTTTTTGCCCCAATCCCGGGAGTATTCCTTCAATAGGTTAATAATCAACAAAACCCGTTTGATTTCCCCCATCCCGCCGTCCTTTGCCTTGTCTTACGGGAGGGTCTGAATGAGCTTCCCGACTTTTTCTATCTCCGGCCCGCTGAGCCGGGGGTAGAGGGGGAAACGGGCGGTTCTGAGGGAGAGGGAATACGCCTCCGGGCACTGTTCCGGCGGAACGGCGCCTGCCCCCATGAGGGTATCCTCCAGGGCGCTTTCCACAGCGATATCCTTCTTCTTCGCGTAGGCCATAACATCCTTCATCCCCGTTTCCAGGACGAGGGAGAAGGCATAGTTATTGTATTCAAAGGTGTCATTCTGAACGAACCGCTTGTGCCGGGTCCGCATACACGCCTGGGCATAGACCTTGGCAATTTCCTTCCGTTTTTCCAGGTTCCGCGCCGCCTCCCGGAATTGTACCACCGCCATGGCGGCGTTCATGTCCGACAGGCAATATTCCGGGGGCAGCGCCGCGTAGTTCCGCAGCACTGCAGCATCCCGGCGATGCATTGCGTAGAGCAGAGACCCGCCCCCGGCGGTAAGCAGATCCTTTTCTTCCAGCCCCAGAATGCTCAGCACCCCCGCCGGATACGGGGCTTCCGGCGGCGGCTTTATCTCGGCGGTTTCTGCGGCGGCGGCCTCGGCAGCCCCTAATGGCCGTTCGGCGGCCAGCGCCCCGTAACTCCGGGAACGGTCTTCGATCACCGGCAGCCCCAGGGCAATGATGGCCGCCATGTCCGGTATATACCCCAGGGTGTGATCCAGGACGATACAGCGGGCCGCCGCCTCCCCGGAAAGAGACCGGGCAGCCTCAATGGTGTCCGGGCCGATGGAAGCCGACGAAGGCAGCACATCGGCATAAAGGGGAACCATGCCGAGCTCCTCGATCACCTGTTTGTAGTACCGGGGGGAAAGGGCGGAAATGATCACCCCCCGGCCTTGTTCCGGGTTCAGGACGCGCAGGGCAAGGGAAAGGGCAATGGCGGGGCTTCGCAGGGCAAGGCAATAATCAAAATGAAGCCTGTCCTTTGCTATCCGGATAAGGCTCTGCGCGTGTTCCCCGGGGCCGATCTTATCCTCCACCAGGGCGGTAAGAACCGCGTCCATTTCTTTCCGCCTGATGGTCGGAGAGTAGACCTCAATCTTCATCGTTTATTAAGTTCCGCGATCTTCCGGAGTTCTTTGGCGTTAAAGAGGTCACGGATATTCAGGATGATAAGATACCCATGTTCCTGACGGACAACCCCGGTTATATACTCCGCCCCGATACCGGTGAGCATCTGGGGCGGGGGCTGAATCTGTTCCTTCTCAATGGTTACTACCCGGGAAACCCTGTCAATGAAAACCCCCAGCTTCATCCCGTCTATATCGAGGATGATAAACCCGGATAGCAGATCGTCTTCCTCGGAGGTATGAACCCGCTTCAGGTGGAATCGTTTATGGAGGTTGACAATCGGAATAATCTCGCTGCGGAGGTTGAAAATGCCCTCCACATAACCCGGCGCATTGGGAATCGCCCGGATCTCCTGGACACGCACGATTTCCTTAACGTCCATGATATTGATCCCGTACAGTTCTTCCCCAAGCTGAAAGGTAACTAATTGATTCTGGTCAGCCATAGCAACTCCTGCGGTTTTTCAGACCACCTATCTACCATACTGTGGAAATCATCCTTCTTCAAGTGCAATACCATGGTTAGCGGCGCAAATTGCCGCTGCCAGGGCGTCCGCCGCGTGATCCGGTTTGGGTATCGCTGCCAGGCCCAAAATGAACCTGACCATTTCCTGCACCTGGGCTTTATCCGCCCGGGCCGTCCCGGTTACCGCCTGTTTTATAGCATTGGGGGAAAATTCCCGCACCTGTAGCCCCCGTTCCGCCAGGGCCATACAGAGCACCCCCCGGGCTTCCGCCACCGGCAGGGCGCTGGACACATTCCGGGCAAAGAACAGGGTTTCCATGGCCGACTCAACGGGCTCATAGGCCGCCAAAACCTCCCGGAATGCCGTATATATAGAAAAAAGGCGTTCCGCCCGGGGGCTTCCCGCCTTAGTTTCAATACATCCGTGGGCAATATACCGTATCCGGCTGCCCCCAATCTCCACAAGCCCCCAGCCGGCAAAGGACAATCCGGGATCAACCCCCAGGATACGGCGAAGGGCGCCGGTTTTTGCCGCTCCGGCCTTAGCCGACTCAATCTTAGCCAGCAATCCGGCCTTAACCGCCCCCGGCGGAGCCCTTTTATTCAGCTTCAAAGCCTTCGGGGATTTCCAGGTTGGAGTAGACGTTCTGCACGTCTTCGTTTTCTTCCAGCCGGTCGATAAGCTTGAGTGCCTTGCCGGTAGCATCCTTATCAAGGGCTACCTCGACATCGGCCACCATGCTCACCTCGGCGCTCATGGTCTCGATGCCCTTTTCGTTGAGGGCATCCGCCACCGTCTCAAAATCCTCCGGCTTGGTGGTAACCTCGATAATCCCATCGGACAGGGCCACATCCTCGGCCCCCCCGTCAAGGGCGATCTCCATGATCTGGTCTTCGGTATACTTTTCCCCATCAATGGTGATGATCCCCTGGCGCTTGAAGAGCCGCGAGACAGACCCGGCCTTGGCAAGTTCGCCGCCGCCGCGGGTAAGCAGGTTGCGTACATCCGCCGCCGCACGGTTTTTATTATCCGTAAGCACCTCGATAAACAGCCCTACCCCGCCCCCGAGGAACGCTTCATAGGCCAGCTCTTCATAGCTGACCCCTTCCAGTTCGCCGGTACCCTTTTTGATGGCATTGGTGATGTTATCCTTGGGCATATTGGCGCCCCGGGCCTTAAGAATCGCGGTACGCAGCCGCGGATTCGAGTCGGGACTGCCCCCGCCCATCCTGGCGGTGATGGTTATCTCCTTTATCAGCTTGGTGAACATTTGGCCGCGTTTTGCGTCGGCGGCCCCTTTTGCGTGCTTAATAGTCGCCCATTTACTATGGCCGGACATGGTTACTCCTCTTTTGTGCAGCGGAATCACTGCACCGTTTAATCGAAGTGAAACGAAGTTTCACATAACTCCTGTTTAGTACGGTGGATACCGCTAGGGATTTACTATTAGTTTAGTCTAGAAATAACCGCTTTTTTTGTCAAGCTCCCCCGCGTGATGTCTCACGGAAAAATCTAACCATGAGCCTCCGGGCGGTCAGGAACCGGCTTGCGTGGGGGGAGGCCGGGAGTATGTTGGACAAAATGGTCAGGATTTTCACACGACAAACGCATAGGAAAATAATGAAGAAAAAAGAAGAATATCAACCACAAAGGACACAAAGGGGAAAGAAGGGGGGCTTATAATCTTTTTCTCTTTCCTTTGTGTTCCTTTGTGTCCTTTGTGATAAATTCCTCTCTTATGCGTTTATCCTGAGATTTTCAAGAGCCGCCTTGACTAAAGCCCAAAACCGTGTTAAAACAGCGCTATCGTTTCTTTTGGAGGAAATTTTATGAAAAAGTCGAAAATCATTTTTGCCGCGTGTTGTTGTCTCGCGGCGCTGAGCGTTGCCGCTTGTAAAAAGGACAGCGGTAAAACGGAACTGAACTTCATGGAAGTTATGACAAGCCCCGCCCGTACCGAAGTTCTTAACCAGATTATTGCCCAATACGAGGCGGACAATCCCACTGTTAAGATTAACCTTATTTCGCCGCCCTACGATCAAGCCGATAACCGCCTTACCTTAAGCCTTAACGCCAACGAACCGCTGGACATCATTGAGGTGCGGGATCTTACCGCCTCGCAGTATGTTACCAACAAAAAGCTCGAAGACCTTAGCCCCTATCTTGCCAAGTGGGACGAAGCTTCAACCCTGCTTTCCATCACCCAGGAAGCGGCAAAATCCGCCGGCGGCAAGCCCTACCTTATCCCGCAGTTTTTCTATATTAAGGCCTTGTTTGTACGCACCGACATCCTTGCCAGGCTTGGGGTTACCAAAATGCCCGAAACCATGGACGAGCTGTATCAAACGGCGAAGGATATTACCAAACCGGCCTCGAACCAGTACGGCTTTACCCTGCGCGGCAAGGGCGCTCCCTACAAAACATCCGATGTCCTTATCCTTTCGGATTTGGCCGACGTGAATACCGAAAATTTCTACACAATGAACGACGGCTCATCGGTCTACGATAACCCGCAATTCATCGAAGTGTTCAAACGTTATACAGACCTGTTCCAAAAGGCCTGCCCGTCCGATGCGATTAACTGGGGCTTTAACGAACAGATTAACGCTTTTGTGTCCGGCGTTACCCCCTTCCTGCTGCAGGACCCCGACACGGTGCCCCTGCTGGACGAACAGCTTGGCCGCGATAAATACACGGTTATTCCCGTTCCTGCGGGACGCAGCGGCACGGTCTACCTTGACTATGGTTTTGCCGGTTTCGGCATCCCTTCGTATTCCAAAAACAAGGACGCCGCATGGAAATTTATCGCTTTTATATCTTCGTACAAACAGAATTCGGCGTTCTGCCAAAAATACGGCGCCCTGCCCGTTCATACCACCTCGTTTACCGACGACCCTTACTTTAATTCGGGACTGTATCAGGCGTGGGCTACGACGATGAACACACCGGGCCGGTTTACCTTTATTAAGTATCCCTATGCCTCCGAAAAATTCCCGGGCTGGGGTCAAGTGCAGGAACAGTACATGCAGTCGGCGCTCTTGGGTCAGACCTCACCCGAAGAAGCGGTCAAAACATGGGCAAACTACTGGAAGTAAGCGGTGACGGCGGGGAAACTTTTACGCCCCAGCGGCGGGGGCGGCAATAAAACCGCCTATCTTTTGATGTTTGTCCCCGCCGTTCTGCTGCTTGTTTGTATTATTTACTATCCGGTCGTGCAGGGTGTGCTTACCGCGTTTACACGGTACACCATGCTCGACCTTTCAAAAACCGGCTTTAACGGGTTTGACAATTTTAAGGTGATTATCACCAATCCTAATATCAAATTTGTCCGCATTATCGGAAATACACTTGTTTGGGTGTTCTTTTCGCTGGCCGGTCAGTTTATTTTAGGCTTTGCCCTTGCCCTTTTGCTGCGAAAACCCTTTAAAGGGCGCAGTCTCTACACGGGTTTTGTGTTTTACACATGGGCGCTGTCCGGTTTTGCCATTGGGTTGGTGTGGTCGTGGCTTTTTAACGGTCAGTTCGGCATTGTAAACGACATTTTTTTAAAGATGGGCCTTATTAAGGCGCCGCTTGGCTTTCTTTCTAACCCCAAACTTGCCATGGTTTCGGTAATTATCGCCAACATCTGGTATGGCATACCGTTTTTCGCCATCATGCTGCTTGCCGCCTTACAGTCCGTGCCGGGCGAGCTTTACGAATCCGCCGAGCTTGACGGGGCCGGCAAAGTACGCCAGCTTTTTAGCGTCACGATTCCCTATATTCAGTCCACGATTACCAGCACCGTGTTGCTGCGCTTAATGTGGATTATGAATTTTCCCGACATCA
>BNUR01000047.1 GCA_025997495.1 Spirochaetia bacterium
ACAAGTTCTTGTTGTATTCTGACCAGTTTTTGACCCGGTACTTTTTATTGCTCTTTTCTGACATCGTATTTCCCCCTCCACGATGTCCAAATTATACCTCATATTCCATTATCATTGCAACAAAGTCGTTCGCAACTATATAAAGAAGCACAATCTATAAGGGGCCGAAAATGGCGCCTTTGCGTTTTTTCTTCTTCGTTGAAAAAAGTGATACCAGAGCCGGTCACCGAATTGTTGCAAAGAATGGTTGACAAGCCGCCTTGGTTTTAAGTATACTGTAATACAGGGGTATTACTATGTCAACAACTATTCAGGTGCGGGTAGATGATGAACTGAAGTCCGCCGCCGACACGCTATATGCGTCTATGGGGTTCGACACATCCACCGCGATACGGATGTTTTTAACCGCGTCTTTACAGGAAAACGGCATCCCCTTCGCCCTCAAGCGCCGCTTAAACGCCGAAACCCTCGAAGCAATGGAGGATGTGCGTCTTCGCCGCAATCTGCACGGGCCATATGATACCGTGCGGGAAGCAATGGAAGCGTTAGAATCTGACGATGCTTAAAGTGCGTTAGCAAACACAGAGACCACGCATTGAGCGGCGACTGGGCGGGCTATCGGGAATGTCATATAGAGAACGACTGGTTGTTAATCTATACGATAGACTCTGGCGAGCTTATTTTGTTTGCATCCCGCCCCGGCGCCCACGCCGATTTCGGCTGGTAGGACAGCCGGAGCGGGAACAACGCCCGTTCCGGCTTTTTTCTACGGTGGGTGGACTTTTTGATGACAAGGAACAACTTACGATTAAAATGGAAGCTGTCGCAAAACTTCACATTCAAGATGAAATCCGAAGTGAAGCCTGTTGGGAAGACCGGCAGCTTGTCCGTATAAATGCGGCGGGGTGCACCACGATAACTGACCGGGTAATCAGGGAAGAGACGTGGTCCCTGTTTGCCAACGATTTATTGATTACTACTGTTGCGTGTAGTCCAACGGATTTGGAAGCGCTGGCTGTGGGCTGGGCTTTTACACGGGGATATCTTCGGGATAGAAACGATTTAGGGTCCATCACTACCGACAAGATGGCGGGAACTATTTCTTTGGTACTGCGGAAGGATAACAAAAATAGTGTTACTGCGATTTCCGTGGACCCGGCGGAGGACATTACCCTTTCACCTAAGGATATATATGCGCTCTGGGAAATTTTTAACGATCAGTGTGTGCTGTATCAGGCCACCGGAGCGGCCCACGCCATGGCGGTGACCGACGGCACACAGATACTGCTGCTTGCGGAAGATGTGTCCCGCCGGAATGCCCTGGCAAAAATAATTGGTAAAGTGATCCTGGATGATGTTGATCCCTGTGGTAAGGCGTTATTGGTAAGCAGCCGCCTGGCGGATGATATGTTCGCCATGATCGAACCTATGGGGATCAAAATAGTGCTCTGCAACGGGGCGGTGAGTGCCGGGGCGATACGGCGGGCGGAAGCGGCCGGGGTGACACTGGCCGGATGCATAAAGAGCGGCAATATGAATGTGTATAGCCATGCTAAACGTATTGAACATGTACCTCTTTAAGGTACGTCTCCTCAAGCAGGCCCGCAATTTTTTTAACAACGTTCCTGCGAATCTCAAGTTCTTCCGGCATGGTCGGGTCCTGGTGGGCCTCGTTAATCTTTGTGCCGACGATAAAAACAATACGGTCGCTGTTTAGTAAATATTCTGTCATGCGCAGCGCCGGGGTTTCCCTTCTGTATTTAAAAAAATTATTTTTCGCTAATAATTCTGCCGCGGCGCCCAGGGTTAGTATGCCTTCGCACACCATGTCTATCCCTTCCATTTTTGATAGGGGCGGCCCGCCGGGCAGGGTTTCGCCCCGTTCGATTTTCAGGCCTAACTCCCGTGAAATTATTTGTGCGCTGGTGCCGCCGGAAATAATTTTTTTACCCTTAAATGACGCCACGGTTTGTGCAATTTCAGCATCGCCTTCCGGGTGATAGGGCGGCCCGGTAAAGACCAGCAGATCCCGGGGCTCCCGAAAATACACCACGCCGCAGGTGATGTCGTCTTTGGCACCCTTTAGATCCTTACTCTCTGCTTCGGTTACCACATTTTTCGAAAGGTTCCTGGCGCTTATACGGGGCTTGTTTTTTATTTGATTAAGGATAAACCCCGCCGCATTTTCTATTCCCCAGCCCGAGGGGTAATCGTCCGATCCCATACCTGCCTGGGTGACGCCGTCTGAAAAAAAGACGATCCGGTCTCCGGGGAATGCTTTCCATGTGGAAAAAGAAACAAGTTCCTTTTCCGGGCCTGTTTTCTTGTTTTTCCGTTCGATTGGAATAGTATCCTTCTCCAATTTTACTATTTGGTCATCATGCACGATAATCGCAGGGGGATTATCGTATTCCAATATTTCTAAGGAACAACTATTCCCGCCTGAATGTTTCATGTCAAGTAGGGTAAAGGTGGCGTAACTCAATCCCCGTTCGCTGCACACCGGAAGACTGTTGATTATTATTTCCGCGGAACGCCGTATGGGTATATCGAACAGCATAAATTTATTCAGCATCGTTGCGGTAAGGGAGGCAAGCACATTCGCCTTAATCCCGCTTCCCAATCCGTCCGAGAGGGTGGTGATTATCCGCCCGCCGGAAAGGCCCCGCTGGGAAAGGAAAATGTCCCCCGGAGCGGCCTGTCCTGACTTGCGTTCCTGAAAATGATCCACCTCAATAAAAACAACGTCGGAAGCCAATAGTACGGACACTTAATCCCCCTGACTATGGGATTCTATAATGGTGTTTAAGATGGCCTCGGTTTCCGCGGCATTCTCGCCGAGCAGGAAGGCTATTTTTTGAACTGCCTGAACGTTTTTTTCGATAATCTTCCGGGCCTTTGCCACGGTCTTGTCCCGCCGTACCTGGGGAACCGTAATGTCATCAATGACCGCTGCAAAGACCTCGCCTTTTTCTATAACGTAGACATTCAGGTGAAGCACCTTCTTGTTATACCGGATATCATAATCAAAACTTGAAGCGGTTTCCGCCAGGAGGGCGTCTTCAAAATAATCCACCAGATCGATAATCTTATTGAGGTTTACCCCGGTCAGTTCCGGTATCAGTTCATACAGTTCTTCGATTTCCTTCCCCATCAAACGGGCAAAGTTTTTATTTGACTCAAGCACATGCAGGGTTTTATCCACCAGTACAATGCCTGAGGGGCTTGTTTTAATCATGGCGTTTGCCTTCCGCTGGGCCATGTTCCGCATATAGGATGCGCACATTACTTTTTCCGCCCGCTTTTCAAGCATGGCGGCGGCAAAGGACCGGCAGTCTTCGTACCCGCATTGTCCGCAGTTAAGTGCGTCATCTTCCCCGTATATGCCGATTTTCCGGAGGGTGGCGCGTATTTCGGAAACAGAGAACACTACATGGGGTTTTTCAATGAGGGTAAGGGTTGCCTTGGGTACAACGCCGTCCTTCAGGGTTTCCGGGTCAAGCTTGTCGTCTGCGGCTTGAGCGTATTGCAGCAATTGTGCACGGCGCATGATTGCCGAGGTGTCCCGTGTGGCGCAGGGGCCGTTGATGCAGCCCCCGGAACAGGCAAGCAGTTCGAGGAACAGGGGGGCGGGGAGATGTTCCGGCGCTAAATTGCCGTGCAATAGTTCCGCGATAGTGTTGATACCCGATACAACCATGTTCGATACCGGGGACGCAGTAGGTCCCGGGGACACAGTAGGTCCCTTGGAAAAAGATTGATAGCTTTTTAAGGAAAGGATCATACCGCCGTCAACAGGATAGTAACTTCCCTTTGCGGCGCGGCGCGGTACAAAGTCATTATCATTATCCTTAGCTTCAATATTTTCGGGTATAATGCCTTCCTGGGTAAACCATTGTTTTAATTCCGCAAAGGTGATTGCCGCGTTTATTTCCCGCATCTGATCCGCTTCCCGTTTTTTTGCGATACAGGGGCCGATGAAAACCACCGCAATTTTATCGCCGTAAATTTTTCGCAGAAACAGTGCGTGGGATAAGAGAGGGGAGGCCCGGTCGTTAAGGTAGGGAATATATGCCGGGGCGTTTTGTTTGATGTACATCACCACACTGGGGCAGGCGGAGGACAAGAAAAGCCGCTGCCCGTTTTCCGGTTCCTTTTCCAAATCCGCGGCAATGTCGGCGGAAACAAAATCTGCCCCCAGGGCGGTCTCGGAAATGCCCGCAAAGCCCAGTTTTTTTAAGGAAGCGATTACCTGAGCGGGGGAGGAGCCGTAAAACTCCGCCGCATAGGACGGGGCAAGGGATGCGTAGACTTTGATTCCCCGGTTTATCAGCCGCTGGACTTTTTCTATATCGTTGCGGACCCGTTTAGCCCCGGCGGGGCAGCTGGTAACACAGTTCCCGCAATAGATACAAATCTTTGGGATAATATCGGTGAGGCCGTCCTTAACCCGGATTGACTTTACCGGGCAGCGGCCGACACATTTATAGCAACCCCGGCATTCTGATTCGTCCGTATAAATTGGATACTGCAGCATAGGCGATTCTACCGGTATTTCATGGGGTGTTCAACGGGTAATACCGGCGGAATATGTCCTCCACCGCAGCCTCACACTCCTTCACAAACGCCCGGTGTTTCTCCAGAAACGCGGTGCCCTCCCCGGTGAGATGGGCCTCGCCGCCGCCCTTGCCGCCCTGTTGGCGGGCCACTACGGAAAATCCCAGCCACCGTTCAAGGCGGCCCAGCAGTTTCCAGCCCTTGGTGTAGGACATGCCCATTTTTTCACAGGCATTGCGGACATTGCCGTTTTGTTCGATTTCCAACAAAAGTTTTATCATCCCGGGGCCGCAAAATGGCTCCCCTTTTTCTGTTTTGGTAATCAGGGATACCTTCAAAACCGGTTTTATATTTTCAAGCATTGTATTGCACCACCTCAACGATACTATTTACCGGCAGCCCTCCACTCCCGGCGGGAATATCTATAAAACAATTACAGTCTAACAGTGAATACAGATGGCCGGAAGCATGGCCATCCTCCGGCACGGTTACTTCTGTATCAGAGACACCCTCCGTTTCAATCCTGGCGCGGATAAAACGCCGGGAACGGCTTGGTTTGGGGAAGGGGGTTTTTAGGCACGCCTGAAATCGACGGGTTGCCAAGTCGGGACGCCGGGCCAGTTTTGCTAACACCGGACGCACCAGGAGTTCCAGGTTGGCCATCGCGGCAAAGGGGTTTCCCGAAAGGCAGATGAGTAGTTTTGTCCGGTATGCCCCGCAGAGTATGGCACTGCCGGGCTTGAAGTTCATGCGCCAGAAAAGGCGTTCCGCCCCCAACAGGGTAAACACATCCCGCATGATGTCCTTGTCCCCCACACTGACGGCGCCGGTGGTGATCAGCAGATCCAGATTCTCCATGTGGGCGCATATTTGTGTTGCCGCTGTTTCCGGGTCGTCCGCCAGAATTGGCAGCAATCGTGGGTGGAAGCCCAACTCTTCAAGGCGGGTGGAAAGTAAAACACCATTACTATTGTATATCTTTCCCGGAGACAGGGGGTTCCCCGGCAGGATAAGTTCATCCCCGGTGCACAGTATCCCTATTTCCGGCGGCCGGAATACCGGAACCGTTGCAAACCCCATCCCGGCAAGGAGCCCCAGGCGCACAAAGTCCAGCCGCTCGCCAAGTGAAATGAAGGGCTGGCCCTTTTGTATATCCTCACCCCGGAAAATGTAGTTTTCGCGGGTTTTGACCGGGTGGGAAACCAAAATTTCCTGGGCGCCGTTCTCCTTGAACGCAGTTTCCTGCACATCTTCCTTTGGGAGCATGGCGTCCGACCCCTCGGGCATGGGAGCGCCGGTCATGATCCGCAGCGCTTCCCCCGGCAGAAGCACCGCGCCGTAGACCGAACCGGCGTACACAACCCCTACTACGCGCAGCCTGACCGGATTGGTTTCCGAGGCATTTACGGTGTCGGCGCTGCGGAGGGCAAAGCCGTCCAGGGGGGATTTGTCAAAAGGCGGGTTATCAATGGGGGCGTGAATGGGTTCGCCTGAGACCAAACCGCGGGTTTTTTGCAGGGGAAGTTTGAATACCTCATCTATGGGGATGGTTCTGGATAACACCAGTTCCAGGGCCGCCTCCAGTTCTATCCGTTCCATGTGCTCATTACCCCGCAAGACGGACCATTGCGTGTCCGTCCGCTGTATGTTCTACTATTAACTCCGCCATCAGTTTCTGTATGCCATCCTCAGTGAGGGGGCTTTCCAAGGTGATCTGGGCCAGGTTCACCACCCGTGCAGCGCTGGGCTTTACCTGCTCCCCCAGGCCGGAACTGACCATGATAAAACAGCCCGGATTAACCACCTCCCGCAGGCTGTTTGATTCGCCGATGATGAGGGCGCCGGGGGGGATTTTTTCAAGAACTGCGCGGTATCCTTCGTCCAGGGCGGATCTCAGGGAGCGGAGCCAGAAAACCCGTTCCGCCCCGGCGTAGAGCAGCCGGGCAGTATCCTTGTTGCTGCATCCGGAGGGGGGCGTAACACTGTTTTCCGGTTCCTCCGCCAGGACGTACTTTTCTGCGATTGAGCAGGCGCCGCAGCCCGCTCCTCCACGGGGGCAAACGCCCCCCATATGGGCTACCGTGGTAACCTTGAGACCCACCACGGAGAAGCGGCCCTTGAAACGGCGGATCAGTTCTTCCGCCAAAACGGTTTTGCCCCGGTTCCGGCCTGTGCCGCCGATGAGGATCATCTGCCCCGCAGAAAACGCTGCATTGCTCATGATTTATACTACCAGATATCGAATTATATTTCAATACAACTCATCAAAGGGATTGCCGCGGTTAAAATACCCCCATTGCTCCTACGGGTACAGTCCCGCCGTTTCATTCCCATAACAGCCATTATAGGTTGTTATAGTAATATAATAGTGATACTGTCAATGAACCGGGTTCACGGAATCAGAAGCAGGGTATGGTACAAGTAGATATGGATAGCCCAAGGGTAAACGCCGGAATAATTCTTTGCGCAGGATTGTCCAGCAGGATGAAGGATTTTAAACCCCTGCTTCCCATGGACAAGGGACTTACCCTCATCGAATGTACTATTGACAGCATGATCCGGGGGGGGATTGACCATATTGTGCTGGTGGTGGGTCATAGGGGGAAGGACATAGAGCAGGCGATTCTTCACCGGAACTACCCCTTTGTTATAAGGGCATACAATCCGCGTTATGCCGATTCGGATATGATGGAATCAGTGCGCATCGGAATATCCCGGGCGATAAAGTGGCCCCTGGAATCGGTCTTTGTGCTGCCCGGTGATATGCCCAAAATACATCCCCAAACCTATACCGCCCTGCTCAGCCGGATGCGCCTGTATCCCTGTAAGGTACTCATCCCAAGCTACCGGGGCGAACCGGCCCATCCGCCCCTGATCCATGCGGCCTGTTTGGATTATCTTCTTAATGAATTTGACGGGCCCGGCGGCTTAAAGGCGGCGCTGAATGCTTTTTTGCCGGAGACCGTCTATCTGCCTGTGGATGACCGGGGCTGCACCCTGGACGCCGATTATCCTGATGACTATAATCGGTTATTAAACTACAAGGAGTAGGAGCTATGGACCCGGAGAGCCTCATTGATAAAACCATATCGGAACTTGCGGAAAAACTCCGCGGCCAGAGGGATGCGGCAGCGTTACTGCGCCGTCTTTTTGACGGGCTGAGCGAAAAACTGCTGGAAAATACCGCCACGGATCATATCACCGCCGCTAACGCGGTTTTGGAAGTAATAGACGAGGATACGGGCAGCTTATACCGGCGCTACCTGGAATTGGTTTACGGGGAAAACGATAACGGTATACGGCTGATTGGGGAAAATATGGCGGGGGAAGAAACAGGGATAGTGTTTCTCTCTGAAACCGCCCTGAAAAAGATGAGTGATCTCCGGGGCGCCGGCGCGGATAAGCCGAGATGCAAGACCTCCCACGAATTACACGAAGAACACGAATAAAACAAACTTATTCGTGTCCGAGGACCAGTAGGTCCTTTGTGGTTAAATTCTTATTTTGGAACTGGCTCACCTGATTTCCAATTTCCGCTTCCCTCCGTAGGGAAAGGCTGTCCCATATTCCACCCTGACATCAATACCCAGTTGTTCCGACAGATTTTTTTCATTCACCGCGCCGCCTTCCAGGGTGAGCCGGAGAAGCCCCTTTTCCAAGGCAGCCCGATAACCTCTGATACCCGGCAGGGTGAAGATCAGGTCATCCAGCATGTGTATGTTTAAGCGGTTTTTCAGGTATTCCCGTCGCCCCCGGATTTTGCCCAGTTTGGGAAGGTCGCTGCCGCCCGGAGAGATGATGAGGCTTCCGATGTCTCCGGTACGGTACCGTATCAGCGGCATGGCCTCGCTGGAAAGGCTGGTAAGGACGATCTCCCCCTCTTGTCCCGGTTCAAGTTCCATTCCGGTGAGGGGATCGATGATCTCCACGATATAATCCTCTAGCCGTATATGGTGGCCCCCCTGGTCCCAGCCCTGTACTGCCAAACCGTAACAGGTTTCGGTCATGCCGTAATGGGTAAAGACCCGGCAGCCCCATTCAGCGGTGAGAACCTTAGTAATACTGTCTGATACATAATCCGCCGAGAGGAGTACCGTTTCCGGGCGCAGTTGGGGCGCGTAACGGCAGAGCCAGAAGAGTTCCGCCGGAAGCCCCACATAACATTGTGCCCCCGCCGCTATCTCCGCCGCCTCCGGTCCCTGTATTGCCCCGTGTATCACACAATTGACACCGTTCCGGGCAAGTCCCCGGCGGAGCAGATCCGCCACGCTTCCGGGGCTGTCATTGGAGAGCATGGCAATGCAGGTCTCCCCCTCCCGTACCAGGGGCCGCATGCCCCGGGAAAAAAAGGAAACGGTCCGCTCCATGTCCCCTTCGGTGAACCATACCCGTTTTGGCGCGCCGGTACTGCCGGAAGTGTGCAGGGTGCGGATACGGGCCACATCCCCCAGGGGTACGCAGAGCATACGCTCCCCCTGTTCAATAATAGTGTTTGCGTCGATAAATCCCCCGGTATGTTCCCGGTAAAAGGGGCTGTTCTGCCGGGCACGGCGTTCCGCTTCCTCATGCTTTTCCCGCCGGTACTCCCGGAGGCTTTCCGGGGTGAACCGCTCCCGTTCCAGTACCGCCAGGAAGTAGCCGCCCCTGAATCCCCTGGGCAAAACAGCTATACTATCAGACCCGCCCTCAAACAGCATCCCCGTCCACCAGGACAGTAATTCTGCGCTGTGGTCCTCAAAGCAGCAGACCCGGAAACCTGAGTCGGCGAATCTTTTAACCAGGGTTTCCCATCCTTCGACCCTCCAGGGGAGGCCGGAAAATTCCATCGCTCCCCCCGGAGCATACAGGTCCGCAATATACACCACGCCATCCGGTTTGAGAACCCGCGCCGCTTCCCGTAATGCCGCATCAGGAGCAGCGATCACCGAAAGGCTGCATTCAAAAAGGATCGCGTCAAAGGAAGCGGTCTCAAACGGCAGGGCTTCCGCCCGTCCGGTAAGCAGCCGCCCTCCAATCCCGGGTTTCAGGTCTATGCCCCACGCTTCCACTCCGGGTTTCCCCTGAAGATAGCCCACGGTTCGCCCGTCCCCGCAGCCAACATCCAGCGCCCTGGCCTTGCTGCCCAGAGCACAGAGGCTTAGGAGCCGCTTGGTCAAATCAAGTCCGCCCGGTCTCACTATACCTTCCGCCGGTGCAGGGGCCTGCCCCCGGCGGCTGTCAGGTTATACGAACAGAAGGGCACGAGGAGCCCCTCCGGGCTGACTATATTGATATAACACCGGGACAATCGCTGGAGGTCCACCGTCCACGCATCCTGGAAGGCCATGCCGGAAATCTCAATAGTTTCCTTTTCCTGCTGTTCCGCCATGGTGACGAACTTGTCCAGCGAGTCCAGGTTGAAACCCGGCATGGCCTTTGGCGGAGCCATGCTTTTTACCGCCGACCACTGACGGGCTACGGTACGGCGCGCAGTATCGCTGGTAGTTGAGCCGCCCTCTGAGGAACCGCCGCAGCATCCTGAGTTGCCGGGACTTTTACGGAGTTCCCAGTTCCCCCCCCGCACCCGGTATTTGGCGTGGAAGGAACATTGTGGATGTTCCGCACCGCCGGGGAGAAAATCCGCCGCCTTTATCCGCCCGCCGCTCTGCTCTTCCATCAGGGTAAGTAAGGCGCTCAGGGTGATCCGGTCCGTTACGGGGTCCCCTGCATAGCGGCCGAAGAAACTCATAGGCTGGAAGTGGACGCCCCGCACGGTGGGTAGGTTGGCCGCCGCAAAATCGATGATAGCCCCGATTTCCCCCTCGTTTACACCCCGGCGTACCGTGGGGGTGAGTACCACCCCAAGCCCCGCACCGGCGCAGTTTTTTATGGCCTGTTTTTTCTCCGCAACGATACTGCGCCCCCGGAGCGCAACGCAGGCTTCAGCGGTAAGGGAATCGAACTGGAGAAACACCGTATTCAATCCCGCCTTTGCCAGGGCCGGTAAATATTCCGGGTCCCGTGCAATACGCAGGCCGTTGGTGTTGAGCTGGAAAAAGCTAAAGCCCCGTTCCTTTCCCATGCGGATAATCTCCGGCAGGTCGTCCCGCATGGTGGGTTCCCCCCCGGAGAGCTGTATGTTGAAAGGACCGCCCTGGTCGAGGATACGATCATACCAGCGGGCTATTGTCTCCAGTGGCGGATCATCCCCCGCAGTAGTACTGTCTGATGATGCGAAACATACGGGGCAATGCAGGTCGCAGCGCCGGGTAAGTTCCAGGAGTACGCAGCAGCTTGCCTGCCGGTGGTTTTCGCAGAGCCCGCAGTCGTAGGGGCAGCCCCGTTCCGCTTTACGGGCGGGATTGACCGGCGCCTGGGCGGGGTTTTGTTGTTCCCGCCAGGAAAGGAAATGCTCCACGCCCTCCCAGACCGGGGTTTCAAACGTGCCGTGTTCGGCACAGGTCTTTGTCAGTAATACGGTATCGCCGGAAACCCGGTATTGAGCGTCGATTCTGTTGAGGCAGACCGGGCAGAGGCTTTTGGTTTCCGCGATACACGCAGAAACACTATTGGGTTGGGTCGATGCCGTTGGCTTCGAGGATTTCGGCAATTTTAGCAAAACACTTCTCCATCAAAATTGGGCAGAAACGCTGTATCTGCCCCTGATCGTTTTCGACCAACTCCCGGCAGCTCAGGGCGCCGAATTGATCTTTGAACCAGTTGACGAATTCATTTACCGGGGCGCGGTAGGCCGTGGGTTCAGGATCGCCTTCGTCCCGGGGGAAATAGCTGGTCAGGGTACAGGCCGCCCCGGTCAGGGTTCCGCAGACCCCAGAGGAGAACATGCCCAAGGCGAGGCCGCCCATGGCGCGGATCATCAGGGGGTCGCTTATACCTCGCAGTTCCAGGGATAGCCACATCATCACTTGGCTGCAATGGTAGCCTTTTTGAAGGGCCTCCGTAATCTTATCGCTTAAATCGGACATATATGCATCTCCCGAATTTTTATTTATCCTCCAGGGACCGTTCCACACTGAGCATACGCCCGATGGCAAGCTCCTCGGGGATATAGATAAAGCCGCATTTGGGACAGGCGGGGAGTTCCACTGGAAAGGTGGAGGTCATGTACCCCAGGGTTACCGGATGAAGCGTCAGGGGTACGCCGCATTTGGTACAGAGTATCGTTCCGGTCAGTTTGATCCCGGTGTCGTAGGTTTTTCCCTTTTCATCAGCCATTGCCGGGGGCTCCTTCCTGTACAATCGCCGACCCTGATATTGCGGCGCTCATCCGGTGGCTATAGGCGTTATATACATGAAAGCCCCCGCCCTCCGGCGCATATTCGACCCAGAAGGTGACGTTCGCCGGACGGTGGCTGGCAAGGAAATGACCGGTTTGATGGTCCTGGAGTTTCGTCTGCTCCGCCTCCGCCTTAGAAATCACCGCCGAAATATCGCGGTGAAGTATGTGGGTTCCTTCTATTTTACGCTCCAGTTCCTCATCAATAATCAGTTCCATCAAAGGGGCCTCCTCAGCTTCCTCACCCCACAGTTCCCGTAACAGATCCCGCCGGAGCTTTGCGCGGTTCTCCTGGCGTAGTGACCATGTGGGCGCCTTCCACGGCAGGTCCGGTGAGCCGGGGTACAGTAATTCTAACAGATGTTTGACATCCCGTCCTTTGGCTCGGAAACGGTCCCGGCAATTGACGCAGTAGGTTAAAAGGGTAGTATTCCTATCACCTGAAAGCTGTTCCAGGGCAACATCGGTAAAGCTCTCCGACTCAGGGGCGTGTGCAAAGGGCATGAGCCCCCCGTAGCCGCAGCAGGGGCTGCGCTCATCCGGCGAACCCTCCTGAATCGTAATGCCCGCCTGAGCGGACAGTTCCCGCACCTGGTTTTTTATCGCCTCATTATGCCGCGCTCCGCAGGCGTGGTGTAACACCATCACTGTTTCCGTTCCACCCGGTCCCGGCAGCCCTATCTCACCCAAAACCTCAAAGAGGTTCCGGGTTTTTATCCCCATAAGCTCCCCCAGGGTGGATGTACAAGTGGGGCAGGCGCTTATGATTTCGGGACTTCCCAGATCCTTCCAGTGATCGGTCAATTGTTTTTTTACCGCATCGAACTCTGTGGTCTTTCCGCTCCAGTGGGCCATGACCCCACAGCAGCCCAACAGCAATCCTACGCCGCCGTCAACGCGCTTTGAAAGGTCTGCGTAAACCCTGCGGACCAGGTCCGGTTCCGAGGCGCTTAGCTGGCAGCCGGGGAAGAAAAGGGCCGCAGAAACACGGTGTCCGCTTTGATGCCGGGCGAGGAAAAAGGAGTCGGACATGCTGTAATTCATGTCCAGGAGGGCAAACTCGTGGGCCGACGGGGGCATTTTCCCGGAGTGCACCATCTGGCGGCGGGCGGCGAGGAATACATCCCCCATATTGAGGCCCTTGGGACAGATGGCTTCGCACTGGCCGCAGAGGGCGCAGGTGTTGATCATGCTGTTGGCGCTGTGATCCCCCATGGCGATGGAAAGGTTGTTGTACACCATCCTCACATAACGCCGAGGGTTCAGCTTGTATTGCTGCATGAAGCCGCATTTTTTTACGCACTCCATACATTCGCAGTGTATACACCGCCCGGCTTCAGCTATTGCCGACGTCTGATCATAGCCGCCTATACCGGGCTTCACCGGAGCCGCCACAGGAATGTTGTCAAGGTTGGTATAGAGGGTCGTTTCGTAGCTGCCTTCACGTTCCCGCCCTGCGTCCACCGAGACCCCTTGGAAAAGGCGGTCAATGGTAATGGCGGCGCTGATGCCGTCGAAAAGATCGTAGATAGAGGAACCACCCTCTCCGATCCGGTTCGCACGCCGCCCCGCAAGAATATTATTCCGTCCCGTGAGCATGGTAGCACCGTCGGCGCTATCGTCCAGGGGGGATGCGCAGCTTACAAAAACCGCGCCGTAGCCTTCGTCCAGGAGGGCCGCCGCTTCATCAACGGTACCCACAGGAACGGTGCGGCCATACTCCACCGTCACCTGCATCCCCAGCAAAACGGCGATCTCCGCATCCAGGATCGCGGCGGGCAAGCTCGCTTCGTCCAGGTCCCGCAGCCAACCGCCCAGGTGATCCGAGGCTTCCAATATGGTTACCAGATACCCCTTGCGGACAAGGCCATTCGCCGCCGCCAAACCCCGCAGGCCTCCGCCTACAATCGCAACCCGCTCGGTTTTTTTTGGAAGTAAAAATGGCGCCTTTGAGGGTACGCCGGCGTTTCGCACAAGGAACTGTTCGAGCATTCCAACTTCAATAGCGCCCCCCCGTTCACCGCGTTTACAGGGCAGGCGGCAGGGTGCGTTGCAGGTATGGGCGATAAGCGGCGCCAGGGGAATGACCTTGGCGTAGAGCTGCCACGCTTCGGCGGCTTTACCGGTTTCTATGAGGGCGGTGAAGGCCCGGACATCCAGGTGCAGAGGGCAGGCCGCCTGACAGGCCGGGGGCTCCTCCTGGGTACAAAGGGACTCAACCTCGCGGAGCAGTTTCTGATCCAGAAATGTTTCAACAGTTACTCGTACCGGCATGGCTTTTCCAATTCTATCTATAAACTATTGAGCCGGTTCCAAAATGAAAAAAAGAGGAAGAATTTTTAACCACAAAGGACACGAAGGACACAAAGGAAGGAAGGAAAGAAGGGGAAGAGAAAAATATCTCAACAAGCCTCTATCTTTCTTTTCTTCTCTTCCTTCTCTTTTTTTCACCTTTGTGTCCTTCGTGTCCTTTGTGGTTGTTTTTCTTATCTTCATCTTTATTTTGGAACTGGCTCTATTATTATACTAGTCCATCAATGAAAAAAAAAGAAGGGATTGCGGATCTTCTGTCCCGCAATCCCTTCAATACTCGGTACTACTAGCCCTTCAGACCGGCTTTGATCTTTTCAGGCAGGGCGGGGACCGCGGTAATCCGCACCCTTACCGCATCGTAGATCGCGTTCAGGATCGCCGGGTGGGGAGCGCAGAGCGGAACCTCGCCGGTGCCGGAAGCGCCGTAGGGGCCGCTCGCACGGGGCGCTTCGACGTATTCGATCACAAAGTCATCGGGAACGTCTTCGATGGTCGGGATTCCGCAGCCCACCAGGGTGGTATGCTTCTTCAGATCCTCGAAGTCCTCGGTGAGGGCGAGGCCGATACCCTGGGCGATACCGCCGTATATCTGGCCGTCTACCACGGACTTGTTGATGACCTTGCCCACATCGGCGGCGGTGTAGAAGGAGATTACCTTGGCCTTGCCGGTTTCGGTGTCAACTTCTACGGTCGGTACGAAAACTTCGTACATATAGTTGGAGAAGGGCGCTCCCTGGCTGGTTTCCAGATCGCAGTTGGAACACATATCCGCGGTCCAGCTTCCTTCATAGCGCAAGGGGGTCTTGCCGGCCACCATTTCAGCGTAGGTCTTGTAGGTCCCGTCAGCCTTTTTAAGGGCATGGAGGAGGGCCTCGGCGGCGACGCGGATGGCGTTACCGGTTACCACGTTGGAGCGGCTGCCCCCGGCGGGCCCGGAGTTGGGGGTGAGTGCGGTGTCGTTCATCAACACCGTCATCTTGTCGTAGGGGATACCCGCCTTGCGGAGGGTCTCGTGGGCCATGGTGAGGGTCCCGATGTCGGCGCCCTGTCCGTGGTCTTCCCAGCTTGTCCCGACCTTCACGCCGCCATCCGGTTGGAGTTCAACCCAGGCGGAGGAGGAGTCCTTCCCGTCAAGACCGCAGCCGTATACGCCGATGGCAATGCCGACACCGTATTTAAACTTGCCGCCCTTTGCGTTCAGTTCCTTTACCCGCTTCTTCGCGTCGTAGTAGTGGGGCTTTGACTTGTCCATCAGTTCCTGGAGGGAGAACACTTCCGGCTCCTGACCGGTGATATTGGTACAGCCCGGGCGATAGATGTTCTTGTAGCGTATCTCGAAGGGGTCAACGCCGACTTTCTCCGCCAGGATGTCCATGAGGATCTCCGAACCAAGCTCCGCTTCCGGAGCGCCGTAGCCGCGGAATGCGGAACCCCAGCCGTGGTTGGTGGCCACGCAGAAGTTTTCCGTGCGGATATTGGGCACATCGTAACCGGCCATGTGGTACTGGGCCAGCCGCAGGGTGAGGAGGTCGCCGAACTCGGAATAGGGGCCGTGGTCGAGGATGTTGTTGCCTTCCAGGGCCAACACCTTGCCGTCCTTGTCCGCCGCAACCTTCAGGTTCATGAAGACAGGGGAGCGCTTGCCAGTGTAGGTAATCATTTGATGCATATCGTACACAAGGGAGACCGGGCGTTTGTCGCAGGCCAGACAGGCCACGCCCACCAGGGCTTCCAGGGTGGGGGAGAACTTGTACCCGAAGGTGCCCCCTGCGGGGTTCTGTACGATCCGCAGCTTGTCAAGCTCGACGCCGATACCGGCGGCGATCATGGCGGCGTGGAGGTGGATACCGATGGATTTGGAATGGATGGTCAGGCGGCCTTCGCTGTCGATATAGGCCTGGCCGCAGTCCGGTTCCAGGGGCAGGTGGGGCTGCCGTGAACAATAGGAAGAAACTTCCGCAACATGGGCGGCTTTGGCCACGATGTCCTTCGTCTCCGCGCCCTTTTTGTTGTTGATCTGGAAGTATACGTTGGGGGTTCCGGGATGGATTTCGATGGCGTCCGCTGCCATGGCGGCGGGGGCGCTCATATATTCGGGGAGCCGTTCAAGGTCAACCTTTACCTTCTTCGCCGCAGCCTTGGCCTGTTCCACCGTGTCGGCGGCTACGATGGCGATGGCGTCACCGTACTGGAATACCTTTTCATCGCAGAGAATGGGCCGGTCCCAGCCGTCGCCCTTGTTGGTGGGGAAGGTGATAAGACCGGTGATCCGGTTCTTTCCGGTCACGTTCTTATGGGTGATAATCTTGTAGACCCCTTCCATCTTTTCCGCTTCGCTGGTGTCGATGCCCTTGATCTTGGCATGGGAAACTTCCGCCTGAACCAATGCGAGGTGCAGGGTGCCCGCGGGCATTTGAAGGTCCACATCGGCGCCGAAATCCCACTTACCGGTAACCTTCGCCTTAGCGGAGGGACGGTGGTAATAGGTGCCGGTGATGTTATTGCCCACCGGTTTGAAGAGCAGGTCGTCCTTCTGCACTTCACCGCGGATTACCTTGGCGGCGTCCATGACGGCGTCTACCAGGGGCTTGTACCCGGTGCAACGGCAGATGTTCCGGTGCTTGTGGAACCATGTGCGAACCTCATGCCGGGTGGGGCTGTGATTCTCCGCCAGGAGCTGCTTGGCGGACAGGATAAAGCCGGGGGAGCAGAATCCGCACTGGGCGCATCCGTGGGCCATCCAGGCAACCTGCAGGGGATGCAGGTTTTCCGGGGTACCGATTCCTTCGATAGTTTCGATAGTGTCTTCGTCGGTGATGGTCTTGATCTTCTTGGTGCAGGCCCGCACCACCTTGCCGCTGATAATGACCGAACAAGCGCCGCATTGTCCGTTCCCGCATCCGACTTTACAGCCGGTTAAGAGGAGCTGTTTGCGCAGCACCTCCGCCAAGGTGGACTCGCCGTCGACTATTAAAGTGCGCGGCTGTCCGTTTATTGTGAGCGTCTTTTTATCCATAATTGATATGTCTCCTGTCATGTATTATATACCCTGTGATAGAATTTTGCC
>BNUR01000048.1 GCA_025997495.1 Spirochaetia bacterium
GTAGCTTTTTTTGAAGCCATGCGATTTTGCCTGCGTTTCGCTTACCACGATTCATGGTCTGCTTTCCTCGTCTTTCTCTATACCGATGGCGGACTTGTCGATTCAGGGTAAATTTAGAATTGCTGCTTTTTGGCAATATACTCTTGACTTTCCCGTTGGTTTGCAGTAGTATTAAAATGTCTTCGTAAGGAGACCGCCACCATAGGTGGCGACGCCACTTGATGAGGCGGCGTTGTGGCCTCATCTGCCGATCCCGGTTCTGACTAGTCAGAGCCGGGTGATTTTTTTTGCCCGGCCCCAGCCAATCGGTGTAATAGAAGCCGCAGGTTCCTGTTAAAATCTTCGACATACTCCGTTTATACTATACGAGTGTGTAGTATACAAGAGGTCTTCTTGCTAAATTTCGCTATTCTCCCTGGACAATTGGTGGATCATAGCGTGGGTTCATGGGTTCATAGAGTTTATTGAAACGTTTATGGAGACAGAGCCGATCCGGGTATCTACACTCCTAGCTCCCCGAAGCCGTCTGAACAAAGCGGTCAAATTGGGTGTCTATATCGGCTTTGATGTTCTGCCGCAAGTTACTAAGCAACACCGAGACCAAAAGCCCACTATCGGCAACCCCGCCGACGACAGCAGGGATAAGAAGCTGGAATACTTCCACCTGTAGAACCCGGGCCAGCTTAACCAGGGTTTTGTCACTTACCCATGTCCTGCATCCCTCAATACCATTGATCATTTGGACTGAAACATCCGCCAGATCTGCCAGCTTTTCTTGAGATATATTCAGAGCTTCACGGCGAGCCTTAATGTTGGCGGACAGAAAGTGACGTAACTGTTCAGATTCTATGATAAATCCCTCATATTAATAATTTAATATCATATTACTAAGGCCTAACAACTTACTATTGTTTGTTGAAAAATGTTGACATTATTAGCTATATCACCTAATATTAATTTAATTCTAGAGAATATTTAGGAGGATTTTATGAAAAAGAAGCGTGTTTTGACGGCAATGTTCAGTAAAGCGGCCTTAGCCGCCGTACTGGCATTGGGGATGGTGTTCACCGGATGTGGTGATAAAGGTTCAGGCGATTCCACGAGCCCGACCGACACCCGCACGGAACTGACTGCGGGCGGTGCGGTAAATTTGGCGTATACTGCAACCACTGCGGACATTACCTTCACCGGGGCGGCGGGGCTTAGCCTTGCGGCGGCGGACTTTACCGTAACTACGGGCGGTGTCATTGGCACACCGGCGGTGAGCGACAATACCGTTACCGTACCCGTAACCTTTGCGGAAAACAACGGCGCATTACCGAAAACCTTCACTGTGGGCATCAATAGTGGCAGCGCCAAGATTAAGGGCAGTGCAACCGTAATGATTACACAGGCGGTCGCCCCCAACCTCGATACCCGTGTGGAACTGACCGCAGGTAGTGCGGTAAGCGCGACATATAACGCAACCACTGCGGACGTTACCTTCACCGGCGCAACGGGGCTTACCCTCACGGCGGCGGACTTTACCGTAACCACGGGCGGAACCATTGGCACCCCGGCGGTGAGCGGGAGTACCGTTACCGTACCCGTAACCTTTGCGGCTAACACCGGCGCATTGCCAAAAACCTACACCGTGGGCGTCAACAATATCAGCAGCTTGATTAAGGGCAGTGCAACCGTAGTGATTACACAGGCGGTCGCCCCCAACCTCGATACCCGTGTGGAACTGACCGCAGGTAGTGCGGTAAGCGCGACGTATAACGCAACCACTGCGGACGTTACCTTCACCGGCGCAACGGGGCTTACCCTCACGGCGGCGGACTTTACCGTAACCACGGGCGGAACCATTGGCACCCCGGCGGTGAGCGGGAGTACCGTTACCGTACCCGTAACCTTTGCGGCTAACACCGGCGCATTGCCAAAAACCTACACCGTGGGCGTCAACAATACCAGCAGCTTGATTAAGGGCAGTGCGACCGTAGTGATTACCCAGGCGGCCGACCCCGTCCTCGATACCCGTGTAGAACTGACCGCAGGTAGTACGGTAAGCGCGGCATATACAGCAACCACTGCGGACGTTACCTTTACCGGGGCAACGGGGCTTAGCCTTACGGCGGCGGACTTTACCGTAACTACGGGCGGCGTCATTGGCACACCGGCGGTGAGCGGCGATATCGTTACCGTACCCGTAACCTTTACGGCAAATACTGACACATCTCCAAAAACCTATACCGTGGGCATTGACAATTCCAGCACCTGGATTAAGGGCAGCGCGACCGTGGTGATTACTCAGGGGGCTGATACCCGAGATCAATTGACCGCAGGCAGTGCGGTAGACGCAGCGTATACTGCAACCGACACAAACGTTACCTTCACCGGGGCGTCTGGGCTTAGCCTTGCGGCGGAGGACTTTACCGTAACTACAGGCGGCGTCATTGGCACACCGGCGGTGAGCGGCGATACCGTTACCGTACCCGTCATCTTCCCGGTAAACACCGGCACATCGGCACAAACCTACACTGTGGGGATCAGCGCCGACAGCACCCGGATTAAGGGCAGCGCGACCGTGGTGATTACTCAGGAGGCTGATACCCGAGATCAACTGACCGCAGGCAGTATGGTAGACGCAGCGTATACTGCAACCGGCGCAAACGTTACCTTCACCGGAGCGTCTGGGTTTAGCCTTGCGGCGGATGACTTTACCGTAAGCGGTGGCGGGACCATCGGCACACCGGCTGGGGACGACGATACCGTTACCGTACCGGTAACTTTTGCGGCAAATACCGACACATCTCCAAAAACCTATACCGTGGGCATTAACAGTTCCAGCACCCGGATTAAAGGCAGTGCAACCGCAGTGATTACACAAGCGGCCGCCCCCGAATCGGGAACAGCAAAAGTAATTTACACCTGGGTGAATGAGCATGAAATCGTCACATCCCACACTACTGCCACCCTATCGCGGGGTGAAAATCAAAGCCTTACCATCACCGTGACCGGCAGCGGATATTCAGACTACCAGTGGTCCCTTAACGGCGGTGATATTGCAGGAACGGCGGGGACTACGTCCTATACCTTCAGCAGCGCCGGACATGGCAATGGAAAGTATACTATTGGGCTCCGGCTCAAATCAGACCTTGGGTCTGCGGGCGATGCCTGGTATTCAACACAAATCACCATAACGGTAACGAATTAGGAGGAGAACATGAAAAAGTTTTTTACGAAACAGCTTATATACAGCCTTATTGCGGCGGCGGTGTTTCTGACGGCCGCCTGCACTAATCCGGTAACTCAGGCTGCCGAGACAGATGTATCTACTGCGCCGGGAACCGGGCAGGTACGAATATCTTTTACGGACGGCGCGGCGCGGACTATATACCCCGCCACGGTGTTTGATCACTATGTGTATACCTTCACCAGGAGCGGCGGAACGCCGGAGGTAAAAAAACCCAACGGCGGCGTGTTTACCCTGGAAACAGGAAGCTGGACCCTTGCGGTAGAAGCTTATGCCACTTCGTCATCCAGCTCCCTGGCGGCAACGGGCAGCACAGCCGCCTTTACGATTAATGAAGGGCAACTGACCGATAACATTACGGTAACTCTGACCCCGGTGGTAAGCGAGGGGCAGGGAGACCTCAGCTATACCATCACCTACCCCGCAGGGGCAACGCTGGGAACCCTGAGCTTTGTACCGCTGGGCGGCGGAGAGGCAACCGATTTACTGTCAAGCGCATCCACCGGCAGTGGTACTATTACGGGAACAAAAACGGCGCTTAATGCCGGGTACTACCTGATAAGCGCGGCCCTGACGAAAGCCGGTAAAACGGCGGGGAAAAGCGAGGTGGTACATATCTACAAGAACATGACCACCGATGCAGCCCTTACCTTTACCTCCAAAGATTTTACGAAGGACATCCCGGCCGCCTTTACCGGCACTGATCCCGGTTTATACATAGAGACTGCGGCGACTCCCGAAACCGGTACCGATACCTTGGCACTGGCACTAGCCTGGCTGCAAACGAACGCAGCGGACAATACCAACTACACCATCCTGATTGGCGCGGATGAAAGCCTCCCGCCCTGGACGCTGGGGGGCAGTCCTACCGGGTCTACCACTGCGGCAGACGGCAAGACCGGTATCGGCATTACCCTTAAGGGCAAGGACTCGATACGGGAGATACAACTGAGCGAACCCGGTTCCCTCTTTACCGTTGATTCAGGGGTGACCCTGAGTCTGGATCATAACATCAGCCTAAAGGGAATAAGTAATAACAACGTTTCCCTAGTCTGGGTGAATTCCGGAGGCACTCTGGAATTAAAAGATGGAGCGAAAATAAGCGGCAATACTGCCAACTACTCCCTCGGTGGCGGGGTGTATGTCGAGGGAACCTTCACCATGGAGGGTGGTGAAATCTCGGGCAATACTGCTGATGCCTCCTACTCCGGGCCCTCCGCCAGATCCTTCTCCCCCGGCGGCGGGGTGTATGTCGGTTCTGGAACCTTCACCATGGAGGGTGGTGAAATCTCGGGCAATACTGCTGCTGCCTACTCCTCCGGATCCTCCGCCTACTCCTACTCCTACGGCGGCGGGGTGTATGTCTATGAGGGAACCTTCACCATGGAGGGTGGTGAAATCTCGGGCAATACTGCCTCCTCCTCCTCCCGCTCCTCCGCCTACTCCTACTCCTACGGCGGCGGGGTGTATGTCTATGAGGGAACCTTCACCATGGAGGGTGGTGAAATCTCGGGCAATACTGCCTCCTCCTCCTCCTCCTCCTCCTACGGCTCCTCCTCCTACGGTGGCGGGGTGTATGCCGGTGGAACCTTCACCATGGAGGGTGGTGAAATCTCGGGCAATATTGCCTCCTCCTCCTACTCCTCCTACGGCGGCGGGGTGCTTGTCAGTAGTGGAACCTTCACCATGGAGGGTGGTGAAATCTCGGGTAATACTGCCTCCTCCTACTCCTCCGCCGTCGGCGGCGGGGTGTATATCAGTAGTGGAACCTTCACCATGAAAGGCGGGACCGTCTACGGCAACGCTGGTGGAGCAAAGGCCAACAAGCTGGAAGAGAGCGGAACAAAGCTGGGCGTCTCCCTGTACAAAAACTACGATACAACGGCGGAGTACGGCGACGGTTTACCCATTATTGCTGGTATTCAAACGTCTACTTTATACACCGATGACACCCTAACGGGACACAACTAACCAGCGTCACTGAAAACGGCCACTAAACCGGCGGGGAAACCTGCCGGTTTTTTCATGCGCGGAAACTGCATATTCGATAAAAAGGTGCCAGGCACCATAGGTGTTTACTTAAGTACAAAACAGGAAGAATTTAACCACGAACCACACGAACTTTTGCTTTTAAATTTCATTCTTTGTTCGTGTTCGAACCGAAGGTTCGCTTCGTGTGGTTCGTGGTTTATTTTCTTCGGTTTTCCGCTAAGTTAACACCTATGGTGTCAGGCACTGAATTTGCTCACGGATGCCTTTAGGTAACAAAGGAGTTCTCCGCGTATGTTGAATTTCTGCATTGCCCTTATACTAACAGGGAATCACAAAGGTGACATCATCTCCGTCATTTTCACGGGAAACGCAGGAGGACACTACCATGAGATTTCTTCCCCGGTACGGAGAATTTCTTTTACAAAGGGGTTGTCGTTGTATAGTTCGGAAGTGGGGAATGCGTTGGGTTCTTCCTTGCCAATACTTGCGCTTAACCTTGCCCTGAATTCAGGATACCGGTTGTTCAGGTAATAAGTACTCAGCCTTTCAAAAAGGCTGCTTGTTTCGCTGGTAATACCCATTTCTTTGGGAAGTTTATCAGCAAGACGATGCCTCGCATCCCTACCTGCGTCCGTGGTGGTGGGCGCCGGGTTTTCCGGTGATCTCGCTAAAACCGCCCGGTGACGCCGGTTTTATCGCCGGGTCATCCGGGGTGTTCCGGGAAAAGGTACAGGCCCGCCGGGCGGCATCTTCCGGGAGGGTGGCAAAGGCACAGTAATCCTTCATTTCAATGGAGTTCACCAGCCGCCCCGGCACCCCCCCCGCCCGGCCCAGCAGGGCCGCCACGTCCCGTGCACTTGCGCCATGACGGCGTCCCACACCAACATATACCCGTGTACCGGATAAAGCCGCCGTTGGGGAACCGCCTGTGTGGAAGGGGCCTGCTATGCCATCCCCGCCGCCGCGCCGGATTGGGCCGTGTTTGCCCCGCGCCGCCGGGCCCGGGTACACCGCAGAGCCTAAGCGTTTGCCCTTGCCTATCCGTTGTTTTACGTCCAGTTCCCGCTGGGGAACTTCGCCCAATTCAGTTATTGTACCGTATCGGGAGGGGTCCAGCTTTTCCCCAAAAGCCACAGCGATGAGGGCCTCCACCGCTGTTTCTGCCCCCAGCTTCTTTACCAATTTTCGCCCCAGCCGGGTCTGGGGTAACTGCGAACCAGATGTTCCCTGACCAGAAGCCGGCAGCGCCGCCTGGGTAACATCGCTGTTTGCATTGACCGTATCACTGCTTTCACGGGCAATCCCAATGCCGGAATCAACAGTATCACTGCCCGCCGGAATTTCACCGTTAAACACCGGTTCCGGGATGGTGTCCAGTATGGCGCTCAGGATGCGGTTCTCCAAGGCCTTTGTTACCGATGAAACCGCAGGAGCCTTCATCCAGGTAATTTTACTGCCCAGGGTGCGTTCAATGTTGTGGGAAAGGTGGCTGATACGGCCCCGTTCAGAGGGCAGGGCCAGGCTGATGGCGGTGCCCCGCCTGCCTGCCCGGCCGGTGCGGCCTATACGGTGGACGTAGGTTTCCCGATCATTGGGGAGATCCCAGTTGATTACATGGGTAAGCCGCTCTATGTCCAGGCCCCGGGCGGCCACATCGGTAGCTACCAGGGCGGAAACCTCCCCGGCGGCTGCCCCATAGCGGGCGCGGAAACGGCGCAGGGTTCGCTCACGGGCCTCCTGGGAAAGATCCCCGTGAATAGCCTCTGCGGAATAACCGCTTTCAGTGAGCCGCCGGGATAGTTCGTCGGCCCCGGCCTTGGTGGCGGTAAAAATCAGGCCGTAGAAATTTTCCGCGCTGTCGATGAGGCGGCGCAGGGCTTCCAGGCGGTCTTCCTTTTTGAGCACCAGGTAGTACTGATCCACCAGGGGCTTTTCATCCTCCGGGGCGGTGTCCTCCAGGATGTCTACCGGGCCGATATGCTCCCGGACTATTTTCAGGATAGGGTCGGGCATGGTGGCGGAAAACAAGGCCACCCGGCGATCGCTCTTGACCGATTTAAGGATAAGCTCCACGTCTTCGATGAAGCCCATGTCCAGCATTTCGTCGGCCTCGTCCAGGATGAACCAGTCGATAGCGGAAAGATCCAGGATTTTCCGATCCATAAGATCCATGATGCGCCCCGGGGTACCCACCACAATCTCGGTGCCCCGCTTGAGATCCATAATTTGGTTCCGGATGGAGGCCCCGCCGTAGACCGCCGTGATCCGGGGTATGGCGGATGAGGCAAACGAGGCGATTTCCCTGGCAACCTGGAGGGCCAGTTCCCGGGTAGGGGTGAGGATCAGCGCACGGGGGGCATGGCCGCTCTGCCGCAGCCGTTCCACCAAGGGGAGGCCGAAGGCGGCGGTCTTGCCGGTGCCGGTACGGGCTTTAACTATCAGGTGGCCCTGGTCTGCCAGGAGGCAGGGGAGGGCGATGGTCTGTATGGAACTTGGGGCGGTGAATCCCTTGCGGGTCAGGGCTTCTAAAATGTCATCGGATAAACCAAATGAAGAAAACGGATGGGTAGTGTCGATGGTCATATTATATGGTAACAGATGCGGGATATTGCGTCTACATTATAAAACACACTATACTAACGGATATATAGGAGTACCGATCTTATGGCCCAAAAAAATGAAATAAATAAAAATTTGGCGCTATTGGTTCTTTGTTTGGCTAATGTTTTGGTTCCGTTTATGGGTATGGTGTCTCAAAGCTGAATTGCCGCGATTTATCTTATTTCAACCGCGATTTTTCAAGTGCCCTTTGCCCGTTTAGGCGATATATTTGGACGAAAAAGGATCTTTGTTTAAAGCAATTTCCCCCGAATTGTACCTAACCTTTATGAAAAGTTTTCGCAGTACTTTTATTGTATTTGCTCTATTGTGTATTGGAGGAACCTATGCATCATCCTTCAGGATGAAAAATAAATAGTGTACGCCGGTTCCTTTGCCGGCGCCTTAGCGGTGTTGCTGTCATTACGTCTGGCGGGCAATAGCAGACTGTGTAAATAATACGCACCGTGAAATATTTACACGCCGTTATTTCAATCATGATGAAGGCCAATCCCCGGAATTTACCCGTATTACGCTTGGAATTTTATCGCTTTCTTAAAAACATGCCAATCAAGGTACTTGGCACAGTTTTTGCTAATTATACATAGGAGTTTTTATGAAGAAGAAATCACTTGTGTTACCGTTGGTGTTATCAGCGGCAGTATTTTTTATGGTTGGATGCCCTCCCGGAGCTGGATCCGAAGATAAAAATACCGCAGTACAACCCGGCGATCCGGATTCTCCCGGTGACTCAGGAAATACTGGCCAGTGGGACGGGGTTCCCGACACAGAATTCTCAGGCGATACCGATGCGGCTGCCGTACTGGCTGCCATACGCACTTTGGAGACCGACTCAGGGGATTATGAATCGGCGGTTCCGGATTCTGGGAAAGACACCGTCGTCCCCGCGGTAACAGGCGCGGTTTCTATCGTTCTGGCAAATGGAAACAGCAGTGTGACCGGGAATCCGTTAAATACTATTGATATTGATAACACGAACAATGTTATCACCATCACCGGAAGTACCGTAGACACCTATGCTTTATCGGGGAGCCTTTCAGACGGACAGGTAATTGCCGATGTTAGTAAAAGTGTGAATCTGATTTTGAATGGGGTCAATATCACCTCTTCAAAAGGGGCGCCGCTTGCCTTGTTTGGCAGCAAGAAAAAAACCATAACCCTTGCCGCCGGTACACAAAACACCCTCACCGATGCTGCGGCGTATACCAGCTTCTATCAAAGCGATGATGAGCCGAACGGTGCGCTCTTTTCAAAGAAAGCGCTTACCATTAATGGAACAGGCGAGCTTACGGTGAATGGCAATTACAATAACGGCATAAGCTGCAAGGACAATCTGAAAATTATGGGGGGAACAATCACGGTAACAGCCCCGAATAACGCGTTGAAGGGTAACGATTCGGTGGTCATCAAGGGCGGGAATCTGAAACTTAGCTCCAGCGCGGACGGTATCAAGTCGGATGCGGAAGATGAAGGGGCGGGATATGTGTATATCGGCGGGGATGCGGCGGTGTCAATTACCTCGGCGGAAGACGGCATACAGGCATACCGGGCCGTGCATATTCTTGAAAACCCCGTGGTGAACATTACTTCCGGCGGCGGCTCAACGAGTAAAACTACGGGCTACGATGGGGATAGCTGCAAAGGCATAAAGAGCGATCTTAATCTACTCATTGAAGGCGGAACATTTACGCTGAATTGTCTTGATGACGCAGTCCACTCAAATAATGCGGCGCTTATTTCGGGGGGAACTTTTTCGATAAAAACCGATGATGACGCCATACACGGAGACGCCCTTGCGGTCATCAACGGGGGAACTATCTCAATTACCAAATCCTACGAAGGACTTGAAGCGGCAAATGTAGTCGTAAACGGCGGTACTATCAGCATAGTATCATCCGACGATGGTATAAACGCAGCGGACGGAACCACTACTACGAGTCCTCCGCAGCGTCCCGGACGGCCGGGACAGGGAGGAACCTCGGCAAGTACCAATTGCGCCATCACCATAAACGGCGGAAACATCACCGTGAACTCCGGGGGCGATGGTATTGATTCCAATGGCAATGTCTGGATTTCAGGCGGCCTTATCGTTGTACACGGGCCTGCTTCTTCGGGGGATAATTCCCTTGATTCGGACGGAACCTTTTTTATAGACGGCGGCACGCTGATTGCGGCGGGGCCTTCAGGCGGCATGGCGCAAAATCCCTCAACCACTTCAACACAATACAGTCTGTCGTTCACCTTTAAAAGCAAGCAGAATGCGGAAACCCAGGTTGTGCTAAAAGACTCCGGTGGAAACACAATAGCGGCCTACACCGCCGCCAAACAATTCCAATCACTCATAATCAGTTCCCCTGATTTGGTGAACGGAGGGGTATATTCGCTGTATACCGGAAACACCCTTTCAAAAACCTGTACGGTTTCAAATAAAGTAACAACAGTGTCCTTGTGAACTATGGCCGTTGGCCATTATATATATTTGTTTAAGGAGTTTTTATGAAAAAGAAAACACAGATTTTTGTGTTTGCCCTTATCGGTTTGCTGTGCGCAGGATCGGTATGGGCGCATGACCGGGATCATGGCCGGGGACGTGGACCCGGCGGATGGGGAAATTTCCCCCCTGCGGAAACGGTTGCTATCAATGGTAATTTACAGCTTGTTGAAGGGCACATTGCCGTAGTTGCCGACGGTAAGACCTATTTTGTAAACGGCTTTCACCACCTCATCGGATTTATTGACGGTCTAAAGGAAGGCGCTGCGGTGAGATTAGAAGGTTCCGCAACCCCGGTTCCGCTTAATTCCAGCGCGCGTTTTTTACGGGCAACGAAACTTACCATTAACGGAAAAACCTATGACCTGCCGGCAAAAAAGAATATGCCGGTAAAGCAATAGGGGGGAGGCAGGCTGATCATTTTAAAGCAGCTTCCGCAGTGAAAAATATGGGGAACCCCTGGGGGCGCCAAATCTTCTGGAATAGGCTATTGACAAAGAACCCGCTCCCATGGTACGGAGAAATGAACCGTTCGGTAAGATGAGAGCAAAATGGGGGTTATATTATTGAAGCAGATAACAGCGCTCATTACGATTTTCATCCTGGCGGGCTTAGGTTCCTTGACTGCAGAATCCCTAACTCTTGACGCGGCGCTTGATACGGCTCTTAAAAACAATGCGGATTTGAAAAAGAGCGAACTTACCGCGTATCAGGCATTGCGTGAGAAAAAAAACGCGTGGAACCAGTTTTTGCCGTCCATATCGGCAAACCTTGGGGTTACGAACACCCATCCGATACAGCCCGCCGGGGATCTAACCGACTCATGGAGCGCCGGTGCATCGATAAATTTGCCGCTTTCCGCGTCAATGACGGCGAATACGAAACTGCTTGGCTACAAAGCGTTGGCCGCGGAAGAAGCGTATGATAACACGCGGCGGACGCTTATTACCCAAGTGTCTACCAATTTTTACAGCATCCTTGCCGAGAACCTGAATGTCGAAATCCTGCGGAGCGATTTGGAGATTAAAAAACAGCAATACGAACTGGCAAGTAAAAATTTTAAAAACGGGCTTGCCTCGGAGCTTGAAATGCTTAACTCCCAATACGCATATCAAATTGCGGGGCCGGCGTTGAACGATGCGGTTGTTAAGTATGAACAAAATCGATCTGCGTTTTTACTGTTAATCGGGCTTGAAGCATCGGCTGCGGTGGAACTCGAAGGCGTTATTAATGTAAAGATGCTTGATCTTCCCCCGGTAGAGAATTTGGTTTCACGGTACTGCAATAATCGTTATGATGTGTATGCTCAGGTCATTGCCCTTGAACAGGCAAAGCTCAATGCGCAGGCAGGATCATTAAGCAGGGCGCCCAGTATCAGTTTTGGTGAAAGCGTAAACTTAGGTTCGCCGCAAACAGGGTTCCTCGACGATCCAATATCAACGGGCAGATTTTCAATTTCAGTTACCATTCCCCTTTCATCGTGGATACCCGGTTCATCACAATCGCTGAACGCGAAGACCCTGAAAGAAAATGCCGCCCAAACAGGGGTATCCCTGGATACGGTACGGAAAAACGCGGCCCAGGATATTCATAAAAAAGTGGATGAGATTGAGCGGATTCGTGAGAATCTGGAAAGCGCCGCCCTTAATTTGAGAATTGCGTCCAGGGCATACGAACTTTCGGAACAGGGGTATCGCGGCGGCTTAGTGAGCCAGACCGATTTGCAGAACGCCAACAAAAACATGGTAAACGCGAAACAAACGCTTCTTACCACGAATGCCGGTTATTTAACGGCGGTTTACAATTTGGCTGCGGCATTACGGCTTGATATTGCCGAAGTGTATGAGTTATATGCGCAGGAAAACAAATGAAGAATTTTACCACGAACCACACGAAAAACACGAACAGGAGAATAAAAAAAACAACCGCAAAGGCGAATCGAACCATAGGTTCGCAGGTGCATAAAGAAAGGCAAATAGTAGGTTTTCTTGCTTCTTCGCCTTTGCGGTTAAAAATTTTTCATTATAGGAGTACTCATGAATAAAGGTGATATGATAGCAAAGGTAATTGTTATTATACTCATTGCGGTATTTTTAGGGGTGGCCGCCTTTAATATGCTGGCGCCGAAAACTTCGCCCGCTATGGGCACGGCGGGTATGCCGCCCGGCGGGAGCGCTCCGGCAGGAACCGGGCGGGGAACCGCGTCGGGATCAGCGGAAAACACTGCGCGGGGAGCCCCGGCAGATGGGCAGGGGGCTGCGCAAACCGGACGGCCCGGGGGGCAATCAACAGGCGCGGCCCCGTCCGGCGGCCGGCAGACAGCCAACGCCATCACCGTATCGGCAAAAACAGTGCGGCCGGAAACTATCAGGCAGGTTGTAAAGCTTAACGGCGATGTGTCTTCCCAGTCGGAAGTCAATGTAATGCCGGATACATCGGGCAAAATAATGCGCATGGTAAAAAATCTGGGGGATACGGTACGGAGAAGCGAAGTTATTGCCTATATCGACCCGTCCCGGGCGGGACAATCCTATTCGGAAAATCCGGTTACTTCCCCGGTGGCGGGTACGATTACCAGCCTGCCCGTTACTACCGGAGACACCGTTTCGTCATCCACGGTGATCGCGGTTATCGGTTCACTGGACAATTTGAAAATTACGATTTATGTTGCCGAAAAATACAGCGCATACCTCAGGCGGGGGCTCCCGGCCATCGTTTCCTTTGCGTCCGCCCCCGGTGAGGAATTTGCCGCGTATGTATCAAGTATCAGCCCGGTGGTAAACAATAAAAACCGCACCATTGAAACAACCCTGCTTCTGGACAAGCGTGACGGGCGAATAAAACAGGGAATGTTTTCGTCGGTTCATTTGGTTATCCGTGAAGAAAACAACACCCTGGTTATTCCGCGATCCGCGGTAAAAAATTATAACGGTGATTCAACCGTATATATAATAGATGAAAACAGTGTTGCCCGCCGTGTTCCGGTGACGCTGGGGTTAACCAACGATTCGGATGCCCGGATTGTTTCCGGGCTGAAAGAAGGCGACCGGGTGATTACCGCCGGTTCTATTACCGATGGTTCCCCGGTTCGTATCGCAGCGGGATCTTCTTCAACTACAAATTAGGGGTGTTACTATATGGATATTTCTGAACTATCGGTACGGAAACCGGTGACGGTAACGATGCTGTATATCCTCGTGTGCGTTATCGCCGCCGTGTTTATCCCCCGGCTAGGGATCGCGCTGTATCCCAGCGTGAGCGCGCCTAATGTGAATGTACGGACCACCTACAGTAATGTGGGGCCGGAAGAGGTTGATAAGACCGTAACAAAGCCGATTTATAACGCGCTCAGGCGCATTGCCGATGTCAAGACGATTACCTCCCGTTCGTCAACCGGAAGCAGCCAGGTGCAGTTGGAATTCGGGTATAACAAAGATATGGATGAGGCGGTTGCCGACATTACCGCCGCCCTTGCGCGGGTAACCAATTCCCTGCCCGACGGCTGTAACGCCCCCACCGTATTCCGGTTCAGCATGAGCGCCATGCCAATTATGCGGATGGCGGTAATGGGCGATATGAGCCTTGATGAACTGCGGCTCATTGCGGAAGAAACGGTACAGCCCCTGCTTGAACGGGTTTCCGGCGTCGCCTCCGCCGATATTATGGGCGGGGTCAGTAAGGAAATCCACATTGACGTGAACAACAACCGCCTTGAAGCCTATGGCCTGACCCTGCAAAGCATTACTTCTGCCCTTGCGGCCCGCAATATTCAAACATCCAACGGTACGATGACCCACGGAACAACGGACTACGAAATTATCACCGACGAATATTTTAAATCCCTTGATGATATCCGCAATACCATTCTTTCAACTAACTCAGGCGCGGCATCTATTCGTCTTGATGATGTGGCGGAAGTGTATGAAGGTACGGACAAAATCGGGCGGCGTGTATATATTAATGGCGAACCGGGCATCTATATCAGCATTACCAACGAGTCGGGTACCAATCCTTCAACTATTTCAAAGGGCGTACACGCCATACTTCCTGAAATTGAAGACAGCCTCCCCAAGGGGCTCAGTGTAACGATACTGAGCGATGATACATCCCTCATTGATTCTACCATGGCCGAAGTGTATTCGTCGGGTATTCAGGGCGCAGTCCTTGCGATGCTGATCATCTTTTTGTTTTTGCGAAACTTCCGCAGCTCCCTTATCATAGGCCTGTCAATTCCGATTTCGATTGTTATCACCCTGATGGTTATGGCAATCATGGATTTAACCATCAATATGATGACCATGTCGGGGCTGATTCTGGGGATGGGCATGACGGTGGATTCCTCGATTGTCATTCTGGAGAACATCAACAAGCGGCGGGGCTGGGGCGAAAAATCGGCGGTTGCCGCTATCTTCGGCAGCCGGAATATGGTTTTGGCGATTATCGCGTCCACCGCAACAACGGTGTGCGTGTTTGTGCCGGTATTGCTCTACCGCGCGGAACTGGAAATGTACGGCATGATGTTTCAGGAATTGATACTGACCGTGGTAGTATCCCTGATTGTGTCCCTCATCGTATCGGTAACCCTGGTTCCGGCCTTAGCCGGCAGTATTGTCAGAATTTACACACGGACGCAAAAGCCTTTACGGTTTAAGCCTTTTGTAATTGCCGATAAAATCTTTTCATCCGTAATCAAGAACCTTGAAAACGGCTATGCGGTAAGCCTGCGGTTTTGCCTCAAAAACCGGTTGATTGTGCTGGTACTGGTGTTTGCCCTGCTGATCCCGTCATTGCAGCGTCTCAGCGGAACCGGCATGAACCTTACGCCCTCCTCCCAGGCGGATGATCAGGTGAATATTAATATTACTGCTCCTGTAGGGACTACCGCCGCCCTTGTCCGGCAATACCTGTTCGATTTTCAGGAAATTATCACCGGGGAGATTCCCCGGGACGCGTACAATACCATCGTTATCAATACCGGCGGCAGTAATTCCGGCAGCATACAGATTAACCTGCCTAAATTACGGGAGCAAAAAATCACCGCCCGGGAAATCCAAAGCGCCCTTACCCCTTTTTTAACCCGATGGAGCGATGTGCGGATTGCCTTTTCATCGGGCCGGGGGCCGGGCGGCGGCCAGGGCAGCGGGGGCGTTAACATCAAAGTCATTTCCGATGACATCGGCAGCATGACCGTGGTTTCTGATGCGATTGTGGCGCTGCTCAAAAACAATGTGCCCCAGGCGCTCAATCCCGCAAGCGCTCTTGATTCGGGAAGCCCCCGTTATGAAGTGCGCATAGATACCGACGCCGCATCCGCGGCGGGGGTGAACGTGAACACCATTTCTGCGCTGCTTAAAACGGCCATCACCGGCACGACGGCCACGACCTACCATATCGGCGGCGATGATGTCAGCATCGTTGTGTCTCTGGCCGAATCGGACTTAGCCGCGCCGGCTGACCTGGGCGCAATTATCATTCAAACGGCCAACGGATTAATGACCCTCGACAATTTTATTAGCTACCGGGAGGGTATATCACCGCAGCAGATTCAGCGGGAGGAAGGGGTGCGGGTCAACCGCGTAACGGCGAGCCTTGCGCCGGGAGCCGTCGCTACCGAATTGCAGGCACGGGTTGAGCGGCTGGTAAACGAAAACATTGTGCTGCCCGATACGGTGAAGCTGGAATACCAGGGAGATGCCCGGGACATTCAGCGTTTTGGCGGCGCGTTCCTTGTCGTCATTTTACTGGCAGTCTTTTTAGTGTTCTGCGTAATGGCGGCGCAGTTTGAGTCCCTGGTAGATCCCTTTATCATCTTTGCCTCAATTCCGCTGCTTGCCATTGGGGTAATGGCGGTGTACCGGCTTACCGGCCAAACGATGAGCCTATATTCGCTGGTCGGTATTGTGGCCCTGGTAGGCATTGTGGTCAACAACGGCATTGTGCTGGTAGACTTTACCAACCAGCTTGTGGAACGGAAAACGCCGGTTTTTGAAGCCTGCGTTGGAGCGGGGCGGAACCGCCTGCAGCCGATTTTGATGACCACCCTGACCACGGTGCTCGGCATGGTTCCCATTGCGTTCTTCCCCGGGGAAGGCGCGGAATCCATGCAGCCCATATGTTTGACCATAGTAGGGGGCTTGCTTTCAGGTTCTCTGATGACACTCTTTGTGTCGCCTATTTTGTACTCCCTACTCAACAAACGCCGTGAAAAACGCTTCAACGATCCCGAATCGCTTGTAAATCAGTTGGAAGAAGTGGACGAGATAAGGGCGAAGAATATAAAGGTGGAACTGATCCGGAAAGAGGCGGAAAGTGGTAACCGTTCACGGGGTCAGTAATTCCTTATAGGATAAGGAATTACGAAAGACTCTTTTTACAAGAATTTAGAGGTTTTTCATGAATTTTCCTTGAAAACGCCTCTAAATCGCCTGAAATGCGTGTTTTATGCAAATATACCCGTGAACGGTTACGGAAAGTGCGTGATAGTGGGTTTAGTGTGGTCGTTGACCATTACCTATATTTTGTTTGGGGAGTTGTGTGTTACTATGTAATAGTTATTTTT
>BNUR01000049.1 GCA_025997495.1 Spirochaetia bacterium
CCGAAATTGACGCGGAAACCCGCTACGAGAAGGAAAAATCGGAAGCGGAATTCGCCGCCGAAATCCGGGCACAGCAAGCAGCATTGGTAACACACATACCCCCCACCGCCCAACGCGCCGCCTACCGCTCCGGTGATTCCGCCAAAATAGCCGCCGCCAGTACCACCGCCGCCGATACCGACTACATCGCCGCGCTGGCTGCTCTTGCGGGGATAGAGTAGATCCACGAAAATGTTAAGACCATCTCCCGCTGCACGGCGGGAGAGTAGTGGCTTACCGTTCCTCTTATGAGCCTTTCGTCCACGGGGCGCCAGGCGCCATCTATGGAGGGAATAGGTGATGGCCAGTAATACTTATACAACCGTTTTAAGTTCCGGCATTTTGAGCAAAAGGCCGTCAACCGTTGCGAGGCGGCAGTTATACACAATGATTGTTGCCGCAATGATGCGGTCAGCCGGGTCTCCGTGCATAATGAGCGTACCGGAATGGGCGGCGATTTCCGGCGTGATGGACAATAATTTTATTTTGGGTGCGGATAATACATCCTCAAACCATTCCAATACTGATTTTGAAAGCTCAATCCGTCCTTTTTGCACAAGCATGGCAATTTCCCACAAAGATATTGCAGAGACACCTATTATACTTTCTTCTGCAATAGCATCGACTATTCTCTGCGGTATTTTTTCGTATTGCAAATTCAGCCATAAAAGGATGTGGGTGTCTAAGACAATCAATATATCTTTTCACCTTCATCCAGGGCATTCTCCCATTCTTCATGGAAGGGGCCTATGATGTCGCCACAGATTTTCCCCTTGCCATACACTGCCGGGTTTACTGCCCCTATCAGGCGGGGGTCAATAGCCGATTCCA
Source organism: Spirochaetia bacterium (assembly GCA_025997495.1). GTDB lineage: Bacteria > Spirochaetota > Spirochaetia > Treponematales > Breznakiellaceae > Termitinema. The sequence goes on from BNUR01000049.1 coordinate 871, forward strand.
TTTCAAGAAACCGGTCATATGAGCTTGCAGTCGGTATTTTTTTTGCGGGAGGGGCTTTATGCTTAAGCTGATCGATAAAATCGAAAATAGCAGCCATATAATCAGGGGAAAGTCCCTCAACTTTCTTCAAAAGCAATTCGGCATTAGACATAATTACCTCCAAAAACAGTATAGGCAAAATATGATTTTAATGCAAGTACAGGAGTTATTAATATGAAAAGACATCTTTTTTTAGTTTTCGCTCTTATCGCTGCCGCCTCTTACGCCCAATCCGCCGCCCCCTTCTCCCAAGACCAACGGTCAGGCCGCTGGCAGGGCCGCATAAGCTACAAGGACGCAGCCGGTAAAACCCAGAGCAACCTCTACGAACTCATCCTTGTCGCAAACGGCACCTGCATCGTAACCGTCAGCGGCAAACAGAACGGCGCGGATGTATTTCAGGACGCCGACGGCCTCTGGTCATTCGATGAAAATTTCTTCCGCCTTGAGTGCGATTTTCCCGATCCGGTATTTCCACACCTGCCCGCCCTCAACTGGGTCAGCGTCTATCAGTTCGATGCGTTGGGTAACCGCTTTACCCTGTTGATAAAGCCCTACCCGGACGCGCCGAATGTCATAAAAGTGGCGTTTAACAAAGTAGATGATTGAGGGGCCTTAGTCGCCTCTTATAAAATTGAAAGGAGTATTACAATGAACAAATGTAAAATGATTGTGATCTTGGCGGTAGTTATTGCTATTCTTGCCTCCGGCTGCTCGTCCGGCCCGGCGCCTGCGTCTTCCAGCCGGAAAGCCGCAGCTTCCGAACCGTATGTGGCTACATACGCACAAAACGACCCGCGATCTCCAACTGCGGCGGCATCGGCGGAAGCGAAAAAGACCGCAGATCAGGGCCGCGTCCTTGATTGGGCTAACCGCGGCCTGGGCGAGGATGCCTCCCCGGCATGGCTCTTACCCGCAGTAAGAGGTAACTTTAGAGTATTCAAGCAGGATTGGGAAATCAGGTCCGACAAGGTACTCAAAGTAGGCGTATCCCGTGCCCCTGCGCTCAACGCCGCCATGACCATCGCCGATGTGCAGTATGCGGCGCGGCTTGCCAATCAGCTCAAACAGTCCGTGGTTGCAAAAGCCGCCATAACCCTGGGCAGTGACGATCAGTTTACCGTGGTAAACGACGCGGCAACCAAAACGATAGTCACCATCGCCGGTCAGGAACGGCTCACCGACTTTTGGCAGAAAACAGAAACGGTCGATAAAAACGGCAAGACCGTTACCGCGTACAATTACTACGTGGTCTACGCCTGCGATCCCGATGTGTGGAGTAAACTGGTAGCAAAGTACCTGGTCGATTTAACGGACAAAATCCCCGAACAGCAGGCAAAGCGGACCATAGCCGGAATGTTTGCCGAAATTGACGCGGAAACCCGCTACGAGAAGGAAAAATCGGAAGCGGAATTCGCCGCCGAAATCCGGGCACAGCAAGCAGCATTGGTAACACCCATACCACCCACCGCCCAACGCGCCGCCTACCGATCCGGTGATCCCGCCAAAATTGCCGCCGCCGGCACCACCGCCGCCGATACCGACTACATCGCCGCGCTGGCTGCTCTTGCGGGGATAGAGTAATACCTGTCATTGGTCCGCTTATTAAGAGATTAGGGAGCGGGCCGGTGAGGTATTCCAGTATGATCCATCAATGTGGTAAAGTCATATACGGAACACAGGAAATGGCAAAATGGGGGATAGTGGACAGATGCTCAGGTTCCCATGGTTAGATTTAACGTAAGGCTATGCGCCCCCCCGTGTTGCGCCCTTGATTGCAGAGCCATAGTATTGCATAATATAGAATATGAGTAGGGGAACCAATGGTAGCAATTAAAGGTTTTTATGATGGAAATACCGTTACCGTGAATCAAACGATACCGGTAAAAGAAAAATGCGAAGTTCTCATTACCTTTTTAAATGCCGCTCCAAAAGAGGCGGTATCTAAGGCGGAAAAGGAAAAAAAGCACGCCGCTTTCAACCGGCTTATAGGACTTACGGCGGATAACCCGGTCTCCCTCGAAGAAGCGCGGGAAGAACGGTTGTCCAGGCAATGAAGGTCTATATTGATACGAACATCGTAATTGACATCCTCGAACAGCGTCAGCCCCATGTGCAGTATTCCGGGGATGTATTTTTAATGGTCATAGATGGACGGATTGACGGTATCATTGGCGCAAGTTCAATTACGGATGTGTACTATATTGTACGAAAAAGCCGGAAAGATTCCCGGCAAGCCTTAAACGCGGTTATTGATCTATTGGAAACGCTCACGCTTGTGGATACCACAATTCAGGATATTTACACCGCTACTGCTTCTCCCATTGGAGACTTTGAAGATGCCGTGATTAGCGCCACATCCAAAAGGAAAACTGCGGACTACATTATCACCAGAAATGTCGATGATTTTGTCAATTCGCCCATACCGGCAATATCACCGGAAGCTTTCTTGATAAAATATGGCAATTGAACCGCGCCCAGCAAGCAGCACTGGCAGCGCCCATACCCTCTGCAGCCCAACGCGCCGCCTCCGGTGATCCCGCCAAAATTGCCGCCACCGGCGTAACGCTAGAAGGCAAAACCCAGGGAAATCGTGCTGAGCAGGCCCACATCAATGGAACTTCCGTAGGCGCTGCCCTTGTCCCTGCCGATAAATACGGGCACGGTGACGGCCGGTATAATCACGAAACCGCCCGGTTTGCCCGGATCGATTTTCCAGCCTGCTTCCGGGCTCACCAGGAACCCGTCACGGTTTACATCCCCCACTTCCCAGGCGTAACCCAGGCCCAGATCGGCAAAAAACGGGCCCCCTCCGGGATACCATTTCACCCGCGTCTGCGCACCTGCCACCCCTCTGACCCACGAGGTATCATTATAGGTGTCAATCTCAAATGAAAAGTTGCCGAAGGTTTCAAGGCCCAGGCTAAAGGCGCGTGTAATCGCCCGTTCGTAGGCGGTAACCAGGCCGGGCCCGGACAGGCGCAGGGTATCGCCAAACACCACACCCACACCGGCCAAGCCGGCCCTTAACGTGTTCGGGTTTTCCGGCTGCGCCATCAGCACATTTGTTCCGCCCAATACTATCAGTACGATCATCACCAGTATTTTCCGTTTCATCATCAATCCTCCGATTTCCTGTTTTGTTGGCCGCATACGCGGCTTCCATTTGAACATAGGTAACTATCAGCAAACGCGGTATGAGTATCTAATGATCTTTGGGTTGTTGTTTTGGATATAATAGCCCCATATTCAGACTCTTCGAAAACAAAAAATCAATATATTCGACAAACTGTGTCAGTCATTCGGTGGATTGATTCTTTACATTCACCGTTGGCTTTATAAAAAGGATTTTCGATTGTTTTCATTGCTATGATTAACCGATGCCCCCCATCCGGCGTTTCCCCCGAATCAGCATCACGTCCCCTGCCCCAAACCGTTTCGCCGCCTTATCCGCAATGCGCTTGACCGCCGCCGGTGCAGTTCCCGCTGCCAGTCCCCCCCAGGTACACACCCGCTCTATCGCAAACCCGTGTTTGGTTAAAAGCCGGGACAGGGTCTTTATCGAAAACAGGTAGAGGTGATCAAAAATTGCGGACCGCCACCGTCCCCCGAAGAGCCGTGCCTGAAAGCCCGCGATGTTCGGCGTGGTCACCATAAAATAGCCGCCCGGTTTCAGGATACGGTGTACTTCCGCTACAAAAGAGGCGGGAGCGTTCAGGTGTTCGATTAAATGGGATGCCAGAACCAGATCGAAGCCCGCATTTGCGGACGCATCGGGGAACCGGTTTTCCTCCAAGGGCAGGTTCCGCACATCCAGGCCCCGCTTGTTACGGGCATATTCCGCCGAGGGGGAAATCTCCACACCCGTACACGCCCAGCCGCGGTTTCGCAGCTTTTCCAACAATGCCCCGGTGGCACAGCCTATGTCCAGAACTGATGGGGGTGCCGCTTGCGGCAAGGCTGCACGGGATTCTTCGCCGCAAGAGGATCGCGCAGTATCCCTATGCGCAGTATCACGGTGTATAAGGGCTTCTTCAATTTCCTCTAACCCCGCATCCTCCAGGGCCAGTTCCTGGAGATGCAGAAACGATGCCTCGTTGGCTAATTCGTAGGAAAGGTATTCTGCCCCGGAGCCTTCCCGGTAGCGCCGGGCCACCTCGGCCTGTTCCGGCTGGGGGTTCATCTGCACCAGGCCGCAGCGGGTACAGCGGACGTAGGAAAAGCCCTCGCAGAAAAGGTGCGGGGTAAATGTCTCACCGCCGCAGAGGGCGCAGGGGATGGTTCGGGCTTTTTCTGTTTCCACCGGGGTGGACCAGGTTTTGATCGCCATGGGCGCTCTTAATCAACCTGGAGCCGGTAGATTACATTCCGGGAATTTTGGGCGTTATCCATGGCGATTATTTCCAGGGTAACCTGGCCCCGGGTAAAGGCAATGGCGCCGATTTCGAAACCGGGGTAGGGGGCATAGACCTGCCGCACCGGGACAAGGCTGTTCCGGTAGGCCATGGCGATGCCGTCACGGACGGAGAAGGTTTCAAAGTTGAGGTAGCCCTGCTCAACGCCGTTCATGGAACAGATGATACGGAAGGGGGCCAGGGGTAGATCGCCGTTGCCATCCCGGGTATCCGAAACTTCCACGGAAACCGTGTACCGGCCCTGGCTGATGTTCCTGGTTTGGGCGGGGTTAATAGTTCTGTTGTCTTCGTTACGCAGGGTAACCGACAGGATATTTGGGGCGCGTGTGTCCGGCAACGGGGTGATGATCATGGAGGGGTTTACCCAGCGCCGCTCCCGCCGGTCAAAGATGGAAAAATAAAAGCCGCCGTTTTCTGCCCAGCCGGATTTTCCCGATGAGGCGATGACCGTACCCTTTTCCACCAGGGAAAGGGTTTCCGGCAATTGGGTTTCGTCGAGGCGGCTGTAGAGGCTCACCAGCCCGTCCCCGTGATCCATGGCTATCCAGGCGCCTAAGGGCGAGGGGATCCGGGAAGGGGTACTGGCGGGATCGTTATAGAAAAGGATTTCCCCGGCATCGGCGGCATGGATGGGGCTCTCAACCTCAAAGCACACCCCCCGGACGGGCTTGCCGTGGTCGTTCCACCCGAAGTTGCGGATCATCCGGCCTTCCTGGGTGGGCCAGTCCATTCCGTAGAGGCTGGATAGGGCAAAAAACGCCGGGGCTATATAACCCATGGCCGCCGCCAAAAGCTGGTGTTTTTTCATGGTTACCTCTTTTCCAGTTCAAAGGAAGCCAGGGTCGTATCCCCGCCTATATAGATTTCCGAACCCCGTCTGCTGAAAAAGGCGGTTTCACTTTTGAAGGGAGCCTCAAGGACGATGAGCCCCGGCAGGTTTAAGGCGGCCAAGGTTTTCGACCGGCCTCCCAGGGAATTGATCACGAAGACCAGGGAATCATTGCCCCCTTCATCCAGGGCGATGATGTTTCCACGGAGGGGAACCTTGATGCTGCGCCGGGTTTCAACCTCGTAGAGACCCAGCCCGCCCTGCCGTTCAAAGACAATCCAGCGGTCGCTTTCGACAAAAGAGATGTGGATCGCATGCCGGAAGCCGTCTTCCAGAAATTCGTGGTAGACAACCCGGTAGGAATCCCCGAACCGTTCCAGCATAAGAAAACGCTGATCGTCGTAGCCCGAAACAATGGCCAGCCGGGAGCCGTCCCGGGAGATACGGCAGCCCAGGATCACCGCCAGCCGGGAACCGCCGGGTTCAAAGAAATAGATCCGCCTGCCTCCGGCATCCAGCAGTTCCACGGTTCCGTCCAGGGAGCCTGTGAGGATTAAACCGGAGGCGGCGTCGATGCTGGTAAGGGGAGCCGCGAAATCGTAGATCCAGGCAATTTCCCCGTCCTCATTCACCAGGGAAAGGGAGGTCTGGTCTTCCCCGATAAGAAAAATTTTCCCGTCCAGAAACAGCGGATATCCCCGGGCATGTTCTATCACCGTGACTGCTTCCCCCAGGACATCATGGATGGTAATGGTATCGGGAACCGCCTCATATTCGGCCCAGCGATCATCCGAAAGGGATACCGCGTCCCTGCCGGCATTTTTAATGGGCTGGTTAAGGGTAAACTTTCCCCGGGTATCTACATAGCCAAACCGGTTTCCCAAGATAATGGGTACCAGATAGTCCTGGATTGGCTGGTCTGCGGCGGCCATTTCTGCGGAATAGTCTGATTCCAGGGAACTGAGCCAGCGGGGAACCATGATGGTCTCCCGGGGAATCGGCTGGGCGGCAATAAAAATATAGAGAACAAAAATGGAAAGAACCAGTACGGTCCAATATTTATTTTTTTCCTTTGCCACCGTATTTATATAGCATATGACACGGGGTTTGGTATATACCCCGCGGTTTTTAGCCGATACTTATTGATATGCGTCTTAAAAGTTTTACTTTCACAGGTATCATGCTATTCCTTGGGCTAAGCCAAACCTTTGGACAGGAGCTGTCCATAAGTACCGGGGATATGCGCATTGAACAGCGGGTAGACGGGGGTTTCCATTTGTTTATCCGAAAAACCCCGGGCGTCAATTCGGTTTTGTTGACCGAATCCACCAGAGACCCGACCCTCAACGTGGACAATTACGCCTACCGTACCACCACCTGGAACCCCGTAAACGGCGATGAGATTCGCCTCCTGAACGGCGCCCCCATACCCCGGGAAACCGGTATTTTGTCCATCATTGATTCAAGTCCGGAGCCGGATTCCCAGTTTGGACAGGCCTTCCATCTGTATATTCCCAACCTCCTCTACTACGGGTACCAAAACACCCGTCACGGGGAGGTCTATGTGGTGGACGGGACCTACCTGAACATACGCGCCTTTGCCCTGCCCTACGGTGACTACCGGAGCAGCTTCCAGGACAATCCCTTTGTGGTACAGGTTACCCAGAAACCGCTGGAAGGCCCGCCGGAGGGAAACTACATGAAGGATACGGTGAATGCCTATACGGAAATCATCTCCAACCAGGGGGAACTCGTCTATTCCACCGGCGCGGATGATGTGGTGGATAAGATTACGGATATGCTGCAAGGGGAGGATGACAAAACGGTGGACCTGGTCATTTGCCTGGATACCACCGGAAGCATGCGGGATGATATCGACTCACTTCGGCGTTTGCTTATCGACCATCTGAAAAAGACAACTGCCGGTTTTAAGGAATTCAGGGTCGGGATGGTCCTCTATAAGGATTATTATGAAACCTACCTAACCCGGGTTATCCCCTTTACCCGTGATTTTGAGCAATTCCAGACCTCCCTGAACAATATCAGGGTTGGCGGCGGCCGGGACATCCCCGAGGCGGTCCACGAGGCACTTTACGACGGGGCGACTAAATTCCCCTGGGACGGGGAAACAAAGATAATGATCCTTGTCGGCGACGCTCCCCCCCACCCGCGGCAACGGGGAACGGTCTCCAAGGAAATGGTGGATCAGGCGGTGGAGGAGCGGGATATACGGCTCAACGCCATTATCCTGCCGCAGTAGGGGCTGTTGACTAAGCCGAATACCGGAAATTAAGTGCCGGCGTCTTCTCAGTAAATGCGGCCTTAAATGTGTCTTTGTTAGGCTGTGCGGTAATGTCGATATAGTAATCATCCGCCGATACAGCACCAACCGCGGCTGTTTGAGCGCGCTCGGTGGTTCCATTTTTGGCAATTGCCCCGTTTACCTTGCAACCTGCCCCCTGTTTCAGGGGTCTAAAAAATCAACTTGACATTTTTTATTAGATGTTATTATCTCAATTATGACAAAATGTCGATTTTTGTCATGGAAAGGCACCGTATGGCATTCGAGATTATCGCAACCGGAAAGGCTATTCCCCCGAATAGGGTAAGCAACGATGATTTGGCACAGAGGATTGACACCAGTGACGAGTGGATCCGTTCCCATTCGGGGATCGGCGCCCGGCATATTGCGGATGAAAACACGGCAAGTAGTGACTTAGCCTTGGCGGCGGCCAGGCAGGTTTTGTCCCAGGCGGCGGAAAAGACCGGGGAAACCCCGGAGGAGCTTGCCCTCAGCCTGGATCTGATTATTCTGGCCACCGCAACCCCGGATTATTATGGAAGCCCTTCCACAGCCTGCCTTGTTCAGGCCGGCCTGGAGGCGAAAAACGCGGCGGCCCTGGATGTTACCGCGGGATGCTCCGGTTTTATCTACGGCCTGGAAATGGCGGCGGGTTACCTCTGCCGCAGATCTGAGAGGAAGCGGGCTCTGGTGATCGGTTCTGAAGTACTTACCCGGGTAACCAACTGGGAGGATCGCAGTACCTGCGTCCTCTTCGGGGATGGCGCGGGGGCGGTTCTGGTGGAACAAACCGGGGCGGCGGCAGGGGGCCTCCTGCGGACCATCCTGGGGGCGGACGGCGCCGGGGCGGAAAGTATCATCAATCGCCGGGGCGGATCCCGGGCGCCCTTTAAGGCAGGGGAAACCGTAAAGACCCCATCGGTACTTGAGATGGATGGCCGGGCGGTTTACAATTTTGCCGTAAAGGCGGTGACCGGCACCATCGAAAAACTCCTCGCCGAGGAGAACATCACTATTGACCAGGTGGCCCGGATCGTGCCCCACCAGGCCAATGCCCGGATTGTCCAGGCCGCGGGAAAGCGGCTGGGTATACCGGAGGAAAAGTTTTTTCTCAATATCGAGGAATATGCCAATACTTCGGCGGCTTCGATCCCCATCGCCCTGGATGAACTGAACCGGGACGGAAAAATTAAGAAAGGGGATCTGATCATGACCATCGGGTTTGGCGCAGGATTAACCTATGGAGGGAATCTTATAGTATGGTAAACAAAACAATGAAAGCAGCATTTCTATTTCCCGGTCAGGGCGCCCAGTATCCGGGTATGGCCCTGGATTTTTTCGGTGCGTCTAAAGCGGCGGCGGAACTTTTCACCCTGGCTTCCGATGCCATGGGCAAAGATGTGGAAGCCCTGCTCCGGGATTCGGACGCGGAAACCTTGAAGCGTTCTGACATCGCCCAGCCCACGGTCACCCTGGCGAATCTTTGCGCCGCAGCGTTTCTGCGGGAGCGGGACCTTCTGCCTGCCTGTGTTGCCGGGCACAGCCTGGGGGAATACGCCGCCCTGGTAAACGCCGGGGTAATCAGCCCTGGGAACTGCCTCAAGCTGGTGACTGCCCGTGGTAAAGCCATGCAGGCAACGGTGGAACGGATCGCCAAACAGAGCGGCGGGGGAACCGATAGCGCCCCCGGTATGGCAGCGGTGCTGGGGCTGGCCCCGGAACAGGTGGAGGCCCTGGTTAAATCTTTTGGCATTGCGGATCTGTATGCGGCCAATATCAACTCGCCCAAACAGGTGGTGGTGTCCGGAACTGCGGCGGCCCTGGCGGCAGCCCAGGATAAGTTTAAGGAAGCGGGGGCCAAGCGGGTTCTGCGGCTTGCGGTGGCGGGCCCCTTCCACTCACCCCTCATGGCGGAGGCGGCGGACGCCTTTGGCCCGGCATTGGAATCGACGCCCTTCAAGGATCCGGCGATACCCCTGTTTTCCAACGTGTCCGGCAAGGCGGTTTCGTCCGGGGCGGAGGCAAAAGAGCTTGCCCTGAAACAGATCACCTCCCCGGTGCGGTGGATTGCCGAAGAAAGCGCCATTGCCGCCCTGGGCATTGAGGCTTGCCTGGAAACCGGCCCCGGAAAGGCCCTCCAGGGGCTCTGGAAGGATTCGGGCAGTGAAGTCCCTGTTTTTGCGGCGGGGAAGCTTGAAGAAATTGAAGCGTTGTTTGAAAATTAGCGGTTAAGGTGCGGTATATCGGGATAAACGCATAGGAGAAATAATGAAGAAAAGAAAAGAGAAGAATTTTAACCGCAAAGAGCGCAAAGTCGAAGTCGCAAAGGACGCAAAGGAAAAGAAAAAGGAGGGGGAGAGGTATCATTCGCTTTTTTTCATCTCTTTGCGTCCTTTGCGGCTTCCCTTCGCGTCCTTTGCGGTAAATTCTTATCTTATGCGTTTATCCTGGGTGCGGTATACGGGTCTATTTACATTAGCAGATGCGGCGCTTATACTAATTTTTGGCAGCGCTTAAATTTGAGGATAACGATGAAAAGTATTTGCCCGGTGGTGTTAGGATTTTTTCTCATAACCCTGTCCTCCTGTGCAACCGCCCCTGCAGCAAAAGCGATTGAAGAATCATCGGTATGGCAAATAAGCAAGGGTGAAAACACGGTTTATCTTGGGGGCAGCGTACATATGGTGCCGAAAAAAACTAAAACCCCCGGCGCATTTAACAAAGCCTTTGGATTGTCGGACGTAGCGGTCTTTGAAGCTGATGTGTTGGCATTGGAAAAAAATCCGGTGTTTATAAAAAGCCTGCAATCAAAAATGTTTCTTCCTGAAGGCCAAACGCTGAAAACCGTGCTTAGTGGTGAATCGTATCAGAAATTATCCGGGGCATGTACGGGGCTTGGCGTTTCTATTACCCAGGTTGAACAAATGAAGCCGTCGATGGTAGTAAATCTGCTTTCGGCGCTACAGCTTCAAAAGTATGGTATCACGGAAACCGGTGTGGATGTTTACTACATGAAACTGGCGAAAAAGAAACACAAAACAATGCTGTTTCTGGAAAGCGTTGATTTTCAAATTGATTTACTGCTCAGTATGTTTGACGAAAATATAGACGAATACATTAGCTATTCGGTTGCGGATTTAGAGCAGGATAGCGATGCAGTCAAAACAGAAATAGAAAACATGCTGCACGATTGGATACATGGACGCAATGAATATATAGTCGAGCTTAATAGTACGATGAAAGCTGACTATCCGTCCGTATATGACGGCTTACTAAAAGACCGCAACAATACATGGGTTCCAATTATTGAAGGCTATTTGGAAGATGCGCCGGTTGAGTTCATTATTGTCGGGCTTGCGCACATCCATGGGGAAGATGGACTATTGAAACAATTGGCGGAGGCAGGATATTTAATTAATCCGCTTAGATAAGGTGTTGGTAGGAGTTACGATAATGAGGCTGGAAAACAAGAAAGCGCTGGTAACCGGGGCGTCCCGGGGCATAGGCCGGGCTATTACGGATCTTTTCCTGGAAGAAGGCGCCGAAGTCTGGGGCCTGGGAACCAGGGAACCGGCGGATTTGCAGGATCGGATCGCTGCGTCCGGGGGCAAGCTGCACTGGATCAGCGCCGACCTTTCGAAGACGGCGGAAATTGAGGCCCTGGTGGACGGGGAATTGAAAAAGGCCGGCGGATTTGACATTCTGGTAAATAACGCCGGGATCACGAAGGACAATCTTTCCTTCAGGATGAGCCTGGAGGACTTTCAAAAGGTGCTGGACGTGAACCTCACCGCCACCTTTATTATAGCCCGAACCGTGGGGCGGGACATGATACGCAAGCGGGCCGGGGCTATCATCAATATGGCCAGCGTGGTGGGCATACACGGGAACGGCGGCCAGGCAAACTATGCCGCCAGCAAGGCCGGGGTTATCGGCGTTACCAAGAGCCTGGCCCAGGAAACGGCGAGCCGGGGGGTGCGGGTCAACGCCATCGCTCCGGGGTTTATCGCGTCGGACATGACCGATGCCGTCCCCGAAGATGCCAAGGCAAAAATGATTGAGCACATACCCCTTAAACGGATTGGCCAACCGGCGGATGTGGCGGAAGCGGCGCTGTTTCTGGCATCCGATGCATCGGCCTATATCACCGGACAGGTACTCGCCGTTGACGGCGGGATGTTTTTTTAGATTTATTGCAGAGGAGTTTTTATGAAGACGAAGGTTGTCGTGACCGGCATGGGGGCGATTTCTCCCATCGGAAATTCTGTAGAGGAATTTAAGCAATCCCTTATTGCGGGGAAAAGTGGTATCGGAAAGATTACGCAGTTTGATACCACCGGGTTTGATGTGACTATCGCGGGGGAGGTTAAGAATTTTGATCCCTCCCAATGGATCGATAAAAAGGATGCCCGGAAAATGGCCCGGTTCACCCAGTTTGCCGTGGCCGCCGCAGCCCAGGCGCTGGGACAGGCGGATCTTTTGGAGGATGCGGGCGAGGGGCGGCAGCGGATCAAAGGCGACCCTAACAAGGCCGGGGTGGTTCTGGGAAACGGTATCGGCGGTTTCGAGATTGTTACCGAATCCTTCCACAAACTTTTTGATAACGGCCCTAAACGGATGCTGCCCCTCACCGTGCCCTTGATGATCAACAACGAAGCTGCGGGGAATGTTTCCATGGTCTACGGTCTGCGGGGGCCTGCCTACACCCAGGTTACGGCCTGTGCTTCCGGCGCCGACGCCCTGGGCCAGGCCCTTGACCTGATCCGTTCCGGCCGCTGCGATGTGGTAGTCTCCGGCGGTAGCGAAGCCTGCGTCACCGCCTTCGCCATCGGTGGTTTCCAGATGCTCAAGGCCCTTTCCGCCAAACGCTGCGACACCCCGGAAAAAGCAAGCCGCCCCTTTGATGCGGATCGTGACGGCTTCATCCTGGGGGAAGGCGCAGGAATACTGGTGCTGGAAACCGAGGAACACGCCAAGGCCCGCGGCGCAACAATCCTGGCGGAGTTTGCCGGTTACGGCGGGAGCGCCGACGCCTACCACATCACCGCCCCGGATCCTTCCGGCGAAGGCGGCGGCAGCGCCATGAAGTATGCCCTGGCGGACGCGGGGGTAAAGCCTGAAGAGGTGCAGTATTACAACGCCCATGGGACGAGTACGGAGATTAACGATGCTACGGAAACCAAAATGCTCAAGTACGCCTTTGGGGATCACGCCTATAAGCTGAAGGTGTCCAGTACCAAGAGCATGACCGGCCACTGTGTTGCCGGGGGCGGCGGCCTGGAGGCTATAGCCTGTATACTTGCCATTCGGGACGGGTTTTTTCCGCCCACGATCAACCTGGAGAACCCCGACCCCGCCTGCGACCTGGACTACGTGCCCAACAAGGTGCAGTACGGAACGGTCAATGTTGCCGCCTCGGGGAACCTTGGGTTCGGCGGGCATAACGGCGTTGTGGTGTTCAGGAAATACAAGGAGTAGTGAGGAAGAATAACCACGAACGGCACGAACTTTTTATTATCTTTCGTTCGTGTTTTTCGTGGTTAAAATTCTTCTATATCTTTATAAAAGGAGCCGGTTCCAAAATAGAAAACCCTGTCCGCGAATTACGCGAATGGGCGCGAATAAAACAACAAATATTTATATTATTCGCGTTTCTTCGCGTCCATTCGCGGACAAATTCTTATATTGGAACTGGCTCAAAGGAATTAGAAATGAGCGAAATTGAAAACCTATTACCCCACCGTGTGCCCTTCCTCTTTGTGGATGAAATTGTCCAGGCGGACAAGGAACGCATCATTGCCAGCCATGTATTTACGGAAAAGGAATTTTTCTTTGCCGGCCATTTCCCCCGGTATCCCGTAGTGCCGGGGGTAATCCTGGTGGAAACCATGGCACAGTCAGGCGGCGCGGGGCTCCGCAAGCTGGGGATACTGCCGGGGGACGCCCTGTTTTTTCTGGCCTCCGTGGATAAGGTAAAGTTCCGGCGGCAGGTACGGCCCGGGGACGAGGTTCGCTCAGAGATAGTAAACCTGCGGATTTCGCCTAAGATGGTAAAGCAGTCCGGAAAGGCCTATGTGGGGGAAGAGCTTGCGGCGGAGGCGGAGTGGATGTGTCTGGTGGGGAAGCCGTAAACTACATACGTTCCAGTTCCCGCTCAACTTCATCCAGCCGCTTAGTCAGGGAACTGATGGTTCTTTCAAGCCGCTGTTTTTCTTTCTCCAGCCGGTTCCGGGGATCCTCTTCCTGGGGCCTTTTCATGGCCTCCCGTTTTACGGCATCCGGGCTTTTACCCGCAAGCAGGGATTTTTCCGCAGCAATTCTGTCATCTTCGTTTTTTATTCCCGCCAGAAAACGCATATTATCGGAACCCAGGGACGGGTTAAGGTCGTACTCAAACATCTTCATGGCCGTTCTGGCCGCAAGGCGGGGGATACAGAGAACCCGGTCGATATAGTCCTCGAACCGTGCGCCGATGGCATCGCAGAGTTCACCGGCTTTGCGGAGCAGCATCCCCAGTTCCTTCACCAGGGCGCCATTTTGCATGAGGTACTTTTCCCGGATGGTTGCGGTTAGTTCAGCCAGTTCCGGGGATTCGGTAAAGACATTTTTGTACACACCCCTGGCTTCGGCCTTTTCCAGGAGGTCATGGAGGATGGCCCAGAATTCCGTGGTGTGCGCCCGGGCGGGCAGTGTACCGCCCTGCTTACCGGCATGGAGGTGGTGAGCGTATTCGTGGATGGCGGTATAGAGGAGCAGGTTATCATCGTCAAAATTCCGGTTATGGATGATAATCTCCCGGGTGTCCGGTTTGTAAAGGCCGTTGACCTTTTTGCTCTTCTTCCCGGAAAAGATGAGCGTAAACTCCATGGGGGCGTCTTCTATAGAAAGAAGTATGGTCTTAACCTGATCCTGATTCATACATCCCTCCCGGCTGTTTGTTTGGTGATTCTACCAATGCATACCGATTTTTTCTATAGCCAGTACCGCAATACCATCATGGGCAAGGGGGGCTTAGTATTGATTGAGGATAGTCGCAATGGCGGTGTCTATTTGGTTGGCAAGTTCTTTTTTCAGGGGGTGGGGCAGTTTGGGATATATGTCCCGGGTCAAAGCATCTTTGTCATTATCGATCCGTTCCATAAATAAATGATAGGGTTCAATCCGCAGGGCGACGGCAATTTTGCCAATCATCTCAATTGAGGGGAATTTCTTGCCAATTTCAATTTCTCCGATATAGCTGGCTGAGGACTCGCAGCGTTCGGCCAGTTTCATCTGTGATAATCCTTCCCCTCTTCTGAATTTTTTCAAATTACCGATAAAAATGTGCTTTAAATCCATAGTTATAAGCTAATAGCGAATGGAAACTATTCGACAATCAGCCGAAAGCCTCATAATAGAAGAATAATTAATCGTGCTTTAAGCGTATAATAGTTTATTATTATAATCAGGATTAAATTCAGAAAAAACACTAAAAATCACCAAAAAACACAAATTTTCCTTGACACTTTGCTTTAAGCATGATTATAATAAGAATAAAATAGTGCTTATAGCACATTTTTAGCAGGCATTGGCCTGTGATTTGCGTTGATTCACCACAAAAGTGTATTACCGCTTCGTTGAAGTAGGAGTACAAAATTAAATGTGGATAATCATAGGAGATGTATATGAAAAGTAATTTTAAGGTGGCGTTTATCGGAATCGCCATCGCTTCAGTGCTGGCGGCTATGCCGGCGGCGGCGCAGGAGTCGAACACCAGCAAATCAACCTTTGGACGCTTTGGAACGGCTGTCGACGATTTCTTCGGTGTCGGGGACTATACCAATGTTGACCTTACCAGGATCTTTGCCTTTACCCGCCTGGGCACGGGCCTGAAAAAAGGGCAGCTGGATGTCGGCTTTGCCGCCAAGGCTTCCGATACCCTCTACTTTAGCGCCTACTACGGCGGTATCACCACGGCCGATACTGACCATAGGGGTAAATCGGACTACTACACCTATCAAGTTGAAACCAGTACGGGCACCCCCCCTGATACAAAGAACATTGGATTCTTTGTGAATAACTCCACCAACCCTTTTGGGTATATCGGAGCCCTGGTTGGTATCAATGGCATTGGTATCAAACTTGGCTATGACAGCAACACCCTCGAGAGTAACGATACCCTGGCAGGAACTGCAGACTCTCCTACTGGTGTCACTCAGGAGCTCACCGGCAACTCAACCATCACGGCGGACGTCGGCGGTCTTAAGGGTCCCATAGACAACATACGTCTTGACGTTAAAATTGTCGGTGACAGCTCCCTTACAAGGTCTTTTACCAATACTTCTGCCGAATATAAAGGTTCAACATTTAATATGGCGG